>JBOHCK010000171.1:0-12648 GCA_050698755.1 Streptosporangiaceae bacterium
ATCGTACCCAGCGCCGCCGGAAGGCAGGCAGTTCTTACGTGGCTATTACGTACGCTGCTGTCCGTGAGCCAACCGGCACGCTCGGTCGTAATCCTAGGTAGTGGCCAGTGCCACGCGGCAGCGCCAGATCATGGGTTTTCATCGTGAACGCTCCCCGGCCCATGATCGCTCGTCTCCCTCCTATCCGTGAAAGCGCGCCGCGGGCACTGGCCACGACGGCTTGGGACTCACGAAGCGGGGCGTCAGCCCCGGATCACCAGGGCGGTGAGCGCCGCCAGCGTGAGGGTGACGGCGGCCGCCCCGCCGTGCAGGAGGATCAGCCGGCGGGTGAAGGACGGCGCCGGCTGGCCAGCGCTGTCACGCCGGGCGGCCCGGGTGTTGGCCGTGAACCAGGCCAGCCCGATGCAGGCCGTGGCGACGATGAGCCCGAACGCGATCCAGCCGAGCACCCGGTAATGGACCAGCGTGTAGCCCAGCCAGAAGCCCAGACCGCTGATCCCGAACGCCGGGTGGGCGAACTCCGCCAGCGAACGAAGGTCCGGCACGATCGGCGCCTGCCTGGATGCGACCAGCGAAGCCGGGGCGAACGGATCGCGGGCCGCTCGTGGCGGCGCTGGTCCCGCAGCTATCCCGACAGAGGCGGAAGGCGTCACAGCGGCGGGTGGTGAGACAGAAGCCGGGGCAGCCTGTGTGACTAGAGCGTCCTGTGTGGCTGGAGCTGGATGTTCGCTGACGTTCGAGGCCGGGGCGGGGGGCTGGGCCGTCGCGGGAGACTGGGCCGGGCGGGCGCGGCTGAGGTTGCTGGTGAAGAGCAAGTAGAACCCGGCGCCTGCGGTGAACAGCCAGAGCACCAGCACCACGATGGCCATCTCCGTCCCTCCTCCACCAAGCAGAATCTACCCGGACGGAACAGGAGGGCAGCGCCTCGGGCGGTATTGGTCCCGGTGCCGATGGCCGGACTTGCACAAACCTGGCGGACATGGGCCCATGCCTGGATATGCTGCTGCGCTACAGGTTTCCAATCGTCGGGGGCGATGTCATCAGGGGGACTCAGAGCGGGAGGTCATAGTGAACGTTCAGCAAGTCCTGCGCCGCCGGTTCGGGCCGGTGAGAGCCTGGATGGTGGCTGCGGCCGTGGTGTCGCTAGCCGCGGGAGGGCTCGCGGCGGCGAGTGCTCAGAGCAGTTACGGCGCCACCACAGGCACCTCCCTGGGAGCGGGCGGTTTCCCGGGATTTGGCCCGCGCCTAGACCACGTGTTCATCATCATGCTGGAGAACCACGCCGCCGACCACGTGATCGGGGACCCAGCCGCGCCCTATATGACCTACCTGGCGAACACGTACGGGCAGGCCACCGATTACTTCGGCGTGACCCACACCAGCGAGCCCAACTACATCGCGGCCACCAGCGGCAGCACGTGGGACAGCAACAACGACAACGGCTGGTACACGCAGAATGCGTACCCGCCGGGTCAGTACCCGCACACCAACATCGTGGACGAACTCGAGGCCGCGCACATCCCATGGGCCGCCTATATGCAGGCCATGCCCACCGCGGGCTACCTGCCCGACTCCTGGCCGAGCAGCTCGAACGCGCTGTACGTCAGCAAGCACAACCCGTTCATTCTGTACAACGACATCCGGCTGAACCCGGCGCGCGCGGCCAACATCAAGCCCTACACCGACATGGCCGCCGATCTGAACGGCCCGAACCCGCCGCGCTATGTGTGGATCAGCCCCGATGAGTGCGACAACATGCACGGCGGCATCTACACTGCGGTGCCCGGCTTCGCCGACACCCCGTGCCCTTACAACAACGTGGCAGGGGACTCCTTCGACGAGGCACTCAAGGCTGACGCCGACGCATTCGTCAAGACCGCGGTCCAGACGATCATGTCCAGCCGGGCCTGGACGGGCAACAGCGTGATCTTCATCGTGGCCGACGAGACCGACTTCGACGGCACCATGCCCAACGACGACGATTACGCGTCTGTCGCGGGCTGCTGTGACTCGCCCTACGAGCCGGCCGGTGACCCTGAGATCAGCACCAGCTGGCCAGGGGGGATCTACGGCGGCGGTTCCGCGCCCATGATCGTGGTCAGCCGACTGGGACCGCGGCACGCGACTGACGCCACGCCGTCCAACCACTACTCGATGCTGCTGACCATCGAGGAGGGATTCGGGCTGGGCAAGCTCGGGTACACCAGCGACTCCGCCCAGGTACAGCCGCTCTGGCCGCTGATCACCGGCTGATCACCGTAGGCTGGCCCTGGCGGCGGTCATCACCGCTGACCAGGGCCAGCCGTCTGACCGGGGACGTTTGTCCAGCGCCGGGCTAGCCTAGCTAGGATCAGGCAGGCGTGGCTGCCGCAACCAGGATGCGCGCGAGCATGACGGCGCCAATTATGACGGAGCGCTTACGGGGCGCGCCCGCACCCGGCGGCAGCCGGCCCGGCCCGGCAGAATCGGTCGCGGCCCCGAGCTTCAGTTGCAGATCACTCAATATCGGGCAAACCCGGTCGAGAGCCTATAAATCACTCTGAGTAGCCAGTTTTGCATTTTGTATGGGAAGCCACCAGCGGCGCTATACACTGGATTATCCCGTGAACACCGGGCGTGACTTGGATTATGTCCCGGAATACCGGAAGAAACACTGCTAACCTGACTCTCGATCCCGCTTCAAGCCATCCGTCATCCACAGGGGCCGTGATCACGGATGGTCACCAGGAACCATTGCTCGTTCGAGCATGCTCGTTTGGGCATGAATGGGTTTTTCCTGGGTAGCGGGGCTGCCGAAGATCAGTTCAAAGGGGAACTCATGACTCCGGTTATCGGCATAGCCACCTACGACGACGAGGCTAGCTGGCGCAACTGGACGACCCGGGCAGCGATGCTGCCTTACTCCTACGTCGACGCGGTGCGGGCCAGCGGGGGCCGGCCGGTGCTGCTGCCGCCCGGCGGGACCGACGAGGAGGCCAGCGCCGCGGTCGCAGGCGTAGACGGGCTGATCGTGGCGGGCGGCCCGGACGTTGACCCGGTCAGGTACGGTGCGGCGCGGCACCCGCAGACGCAACCGTCCGTGCCGGTACGCGACGCGTGGGACCTGTCCGTCACCAGCAGCGCGCTGCGGCTCGGGGTGCCCCTGCTGGCCATCTGCCGGGGCATGCAGGTGCTGAACATCTGCCGCGGCGGCACGCTGCACCAGCACGTGCCGGACCTGGTCGGGCATAAGCGGCACGGCGGCCCTGAGGTCGGTTTCGGCACGCACAAGATCCGGGTCAGCCCGGGCAGCATGCTGGCCGGGATCCTGGCTCCGGAGGAGAAGGACGGGTACTTCGAGGTGGCCGAGGACACCTACCACGACGTGCCTACCCGCCACCACCAGGCCGTTGGACTGCTCGGCGACGGGCTCGCCGCGGTCGCCTGGGAGCAGGACGGCACCATCGAGGCGGTCGAGGCCGGCCCGTCCGCGCTGGACCATTGCTCTGGCTTTGTGCTCGGCGTGCAGTGGCACCCCGAGCAGGGCAAGGACTTCCGCGTGTTCGTCGCCCTGATCGCCGCAGCGGCCGAGCGGGCGACCCTGCGGACGCAGGTACTTGCTCCTATGGTCTAGTCTTCTGCGTTGAGTGCTGTATGCGCAGTGCGCAGCTTTGGCCATCAGGAGTTATGACCGTGCCTGGAGGGTCCCCCGCCATCATCGCCGCGGTGTTCCGCGCGGTACGGACGGGCAACGCCTTCGAGGAGACCGTCGAGCGGCTGCTGGAGGGCGTCAAGCTGGGCATCTACGCGCCAGGCGACAGGCTGCCCCCGGAACGTGAGCTCACCCGCAGGCTCGGGGTCAGCCGGATCACGCTGCGGGAGGCGCTGCGCGAACTCGCCGCGGCCGGGTACGTGGAGACCAAGCGCGGCCGGTTCGGCGGGACGTTCATCATCCGCACGCCCGAGCCGATGGTGCCCGACGAGGTCAGCCGCACCGCGCGCGAACTGGGCCACGAACTCGACGACGCGCTGACGTTCCGGCGGGTGGTGGAGACCGGTGCGGCCGAGATGGCGGCCCGGGCCAGCCTGTCCAGGCAGCAGCGGGAGAGCCTGGCCGAAGCCCTGGCCACCATGGCCGAATGCGGGCCATCCGGGTACCGGCAGGCGGACACGCGGCTGCACCTGGCCATCGCGGACGCGGCGGGCTCACCGCAGCTGACCGCGAGCGTCGTCGAGGCGCGGGTCCGGCTGGTCGACCTGCTCAACGCCATCCCGATGCTGGAGCGGAACCTCGAGCACGCGAACGTCCAGCACGCGAGCATCGTGCGGGCCATCTTGGCCGGCGACCCCGAGCGGGCCCGCAAGGTGATGGCCGAGCACGTCGCGGGGACCGCCGCGCTGCTCCGCGGGTTCCTCGCCGACTCCTGAGGCGGTCAGGTTTTCCCGGCCAGCTTTGGACGCTATTTGGCCTGAACTGCCCATGATCACGAATGGGGCCTGCCTCTTGACAGGCTGACGGGGGCGGTGCATGAATACCTTCATTCAATGGATCAGTTCCAGCCAATTCGTGCTTGCTTGGCCTAGGGAGATCGCATGGCCGACGACATAGCCGCCGTGACCGCCGCAGACTCAGATGAGCAGCGTCTCCACGAGCTTGGCTACGCGCAGGAGCTTCGCAGGCGGATGTCCGGGTTCTCGAACTTCGCCGTCTCGTTCACGATCATCTCGATCCTGTCCGGCTGCCTGACCCTGTACGGGTACGGCATGGGCACCGGCGGGCCCTCCATCATCGTCTGGGGCTGGCCGATCGTCGGAATCATGACGCTGATGGTCGGGCTGGCCATGGCCGAGGTCTGCTCCAGCTTCCCAACGGCGGGCGGCCTGTACTACTGGTCGGCCAAGCTGGCCCGCAAGAACGGGGCGTCCTGGTCCTGGTTCACCGGCTGGTTCAACTTCCTGGGCCAGGTCGCGGTCACCGCGGGCATCGACTTCGGCGCCGCGTTCTTCATCAACGCGCTGCTGAACCTGGAGTGGGGCGTCAGCACGGCGCACTGGGTCACGATCCTGATCTTCGCGGGCGTGCTGTTCGTGCACGGCATGCTCAACCAGTTCGGCATCCGGCTGGTCACGCTGCTGAACGACGTGAGCGTCTGGTGGCACATCCTCGGCGTGCTGATCATCGTAAGCGTGCTCGCCTTCGTGCCCTCGCACCACGCGTCGGCTAAGTACGTATTCACCTCGACGTTCAACACTACCGGGTGGCACAGCACGTTCTACGTGCTGCTGCTCGGCCTGCTGCTCGCCCAGTACACGTTCACCGGATACGACGCGTCGGCGCACATGACCGAGGAGACCCACAATGCCTCGCGCAGCGGCCCGCGCGGCATCGTGATGTCGATCGTGGTGTCGCTGTTCGCCGGCTGGCTGCTCCTGATCGGGATCACGTTCGCCATCCAGAAGAGCACCTACACCAACGACCTGGGCGCGCTGGTGCCGCCGGCCCAGGTCTTCGTCAACGCGATCGGCGCGACCGGGGCCAAGCTGCTGCTGCTGGTGGCCATCGGGGCCCAGCTGTTCTGCGGGATGTCCTCGGTTACCGCGAATTCGCGGATGATCTACGCGTTCTCACGGGACGGGGCGCTGCCCGGCTCGGCGTTCTGGCACAGGGTGAACAAGCGGACCAGGACGCCCACCAACGCGATCTGGCTGGCGGCCGCCGGGGCGCTGATCCTGGGCCTGCCGTACCTGGGGAACAGCACAGCGTACGCCGCGGTGACCTCGATCGCGGTCATCGGCCTCTATATCGCGTACGTCATACCGACCTACCTGCGGCTGCGGCAGGGCGCGAGCTTCAAGCGCGGGCCCTGGCACCTGGGCCGGTGGAGCTACCTGGTCGGCACCATCGCCGTCGTCTGGGTCATCTTCATCACGATCTTGTTCATGCTGCCCACCGCGAGCCCGATCACCTGGACCGACTTCAACTACACCGTGGTGGCGGTGGTCGTGGTCCTCGGCTTCGCGGGCATCTACTGGCTGGTGTCGGCGAAGAACTGGTTCACCGGGCCCAAGGTCCAGGGCACAGCTGAGGAACTCGCCGCGATCGAGCGCGAGCTGTCGTCCTGATGACGGACGGTCACGGCCACAGTGACGGGCCGGGCGGCCCGGGTACCCCGGACCGCCCGGGCGGGGGGCGGCGGGGCGTGTTGACGCTGGAGCAGCTGCGCGTCGAGGTCGACCAGGGCGCGGTCGATACCGTCGTGCTCGCCTTCACCGACATGCAGGGCCGGCTGGCGGGCAAGCGCCTGTCGGCGGAATTCTTCCTCGAGGAAGTCGCCGAGCACTACTCGGAGGGGTGCAACTACCTGCTGGCCGTGGACGTGGACATGAACACGGTCGACGGGTACGCCATGTCCTCGTGGGAGCGCGGCTACGGCGACTTCGTGCTCGCGCCGGACATGAGTACGCTGCGCCGGGTCCCCTGGAACGCGGGCACGGTCATGGTCACCGCCGACCTGACCTGGCTGGACGGCGCGCCGGTGGTGGCCTCGCCGCGCCAGATCCTTGCGGCGCAGACCGCGCGGCTGGCCGAGCGGGGCCTGGTGGCGCTGGCCGGCACCGAGCTGGAGTTCATCGTCTACCGGGACACCTACGAGGAGGCGGCGGCCAAGGACTACCGCGACCTGGTCCCGGCCAATCTGTACAACGTCGACTACTCGATCCTGGGCACGGCGAGGATCGAGCCGCTGCTGCGCCGGATCCGGCTGGACATGGCCGGAGCCGGCCTGTACGTGGAGTCGGCCAAGGGCGAGTGCAACCTCGGGCAGCACGAGATCGCGTTCCGGTACGCCGACGCCATGACCACCTGCGACAACCACTCGATCTACAAGACCGGGGCCAAGGAGATCGCGGCACAGGAGGGCATGAGCATCACCTTCATGGCCAAGCCGAACGCGCGCGAGGGCAATTCCTGCCACATCCACCTGTCGGTCCGCGGGACCGACGGGACGCCCGTGATGGCGGGCGACGGGCCGTTCGGCCTGTCGCGGCTCGGCGAGCACTTCCTGGCCGGGCAGCTCGACGCGATGCGCGAGATGACGCTGTGCTACGCGCCCAACATCAACTCCTACAAGCGCTACGTTCCCGGTAGCTTCGCGCCCACCTCGGTGCGGTGGGGCCCGGACAACCGGACGTGCGCGCTGCGCCTGGTCGGGCACGGGCATGGGCTGCGCGTGGAGAACCGCGTCCCCGGCGGCGACGTGAACCCGTACCTGGCCGTGGCGGCGATGATCGCGGCCGGCCTGCACGGTATCGACCATGAGCTGCCGCTCGAGCCGCCGATGACCGGCAACGCCTACACCGACACCACGACCAAGGTGCCGCACACGCTGCGCGACGCGCTGGAGGAGTGGGAGAAGAGCGGGCTGGCCAGGCAGGCCTTCGGCACCGAGGTGGTGGAGCACTACGCCAACTACGCCCGGGTCGAGCTGACCGCCTACGACGCCGCGGTGACCGACTGGGAGCTGCGCCGCTGCTTCGAGCGCCTATGAGGCCGGCCCTGTGAAGCCGGTACCGCAGGAGAGGGAGACGCGCGCATGACCGATTTCACCGTGCTCAACCCCGCCACCGAGGAGCCGGTCACCACGGTGACCCAGGCCTCGGCGGAGGAGGCCGATCTCGCGATCGAAGCGGCCGCGGCCGCTGGCGCCGCCTGGCGCGCCGTTTCGCCCGGGGACCGCGCGCGGCTGCTGCGCTCGTTCGCCGCGGCCGTCGATGCGGCGTCCGAGGAGCTAGCCGGGCTGGAGGTGGCGGGCTCTGGCCATCCCGTCGGGGCGGCCCGGTGGGAGGCCGGGCAGGTCCGCGACGTGCTGATGTACTACTCCGCGGCGCCGGAACGGCTCATCGGCAAGCAGATCCCGGTCCCGGGCGGGCTGAACGTCACCTTCCACGAGCCGCTCGGCGTGGTCGGGCTGATCGTGCCCTGGAACTTCCCGATGCCGATCTTGTCGTGGGGCATGGCCCCGGCGCTGGCCGCGGGTTGCACCGTCGTGGCCAAGCCCGCCGAGATGACCCCGCTGACCGCGATGCGGATCGGGTCGCTGGCCTTGGAGGCCGGGCTGCCCGAGGGGGTGTTCCAGGTCCTGCCCGGGAAGGGCAGCGTGGTCGGGCAGCGGCTGGTCGACCACCCCGCGGTGCGCAAGATCGTCTTCACCGGGTCGACCGAGGTGGGCCAGTCGATCATGGCGGGGTGCGCACGGCAGATCAAGCGGCTCACCCTGGAGCTCGGCGGCAAGAGCGCCAACATCATCTTCGCCGACGCCGACCTGGAGCGGGCCGCGGCGACCGCGCCGTACGCGGTGTTCGACAACGCGGGCCAGGACTGCTGCGCGCGGTCGCGGATCCTGGTCCAGCGTTCCGTCCTCGACCGGTTCATGGAGCTGTTCGAAACCGCGGTGCAGGGCGTCGCGGTCGGAGATCCCGCCTCGGCCGCGACGGAGATGGGGCCGCTGATCTCGGCGGCGCACCTCGCGCACGTGGCCTCCTACGTGCCGGACGACGCGCCCGTGGCGTTCCGCGGGAACGCGCCCTCCGGCCCGGGGTACTGGTTCCCGCCGACCGTGCTCGCCCCGGTGGGGCCGGATGACCGGGCGTACACCGAGGAGGTGTTCGGGCCGGTAGTGACCGTGACGCCGTTCGAGGACGAGGCGGACGCGGTTCGCATCGCGAACGACACCCCTTACGGTCTTTCCGGGTCGATCTGGACCTCCGACGTGGGCCGCGCGATCCGGGTGGCCCGGGGCGTGGAGACCGGCAACCTGTCGGTGAACTCGCACTCGTCGGTGCGGTACTGGACGCCGTTCGGCGGTTTCAAGCAGTCCGGCCTGGGCCGAGAGCTCGGACCGGACGCCCCGGACGCGTTCACCGAGACCAAGAACGTCTTCATCTCGACACAGGAATGAGCCAGCCCATGCAGCAGCGCTTGCAGGATCGGGTCGCGGTCGTCACCGGCGCGGGCAGCGGGATCGGCTTGGCCAGCGTCCGCAGGCTCGCCACCGAGGGGGCCCTGGTGGTGGCGGTCGACATCGACGAGGAAGCCGGCAAGGCGGCCGCGGAGCAGGCCCGCGGGGAGTTCATCGCGGCCGACGTGGCCAGCGAGGACGACGTCCGCCGGCTGTATGACTCTGTGGTGGCCCAGCACGGGCGGGTGGACATCGCGTTCCACAACGCGGGCATCTCGCCGCCCGACGACGACTCGATCCTGACCACCGGCCTGGAAGCCTGGCACCGCGTGCAGCAGGTGAACCTGACCTCGGTGTACCTGTGCTGCAAGCACGTGATCCCCTACATGCAGCGGCAGGGCAAGGGGTCGATCATCAACACCGCCTCGTTCGTCGCGGTGCTCGGGGCGGCGACCTCGCAGATCTCCTACACCGCCTCCAAGGGCGGGGTGCTGGCGATGAGCCGCGAGCTCGGCGTGCAGTTCGCGCGGGAGGGGATCAGGGTCAACGCGCTGTGCCCCGGTCCGGTCAACACCCCGCTGTTGCGCGAGTTGTTCGCCAAGGACCCGGAGCGGGCGGCGCGCAGGCTCGTGCACATCCCGATGGGCCGGTTCGCCGAGGCGGACGAGATAGCCGCCGCGGTAGCCTTCCTGGCCAGCGACGACTCCTCGTTCATCACCGCCTCGTCGTTCCTGGTCGACGGCGGGATCTCGGGCGCCTACGTGACGCCCCTGTAAGGGAGCGCGGGACGGCGCGGACCGCGGGAGCGGCAGGACGCGAGGCCCGGCGTGCTCCCGCGGCGGCCTGGGCCTCGCGTCAGCCGGGTGATGTCGGCAGGCGGGTCGGCGCTGCTAAGGCTGGTGGCGGCGGGCGCGCTGGTCACCGCGGCCGTGCTGGTGCTGCCCCGGTCGTCCAGTTCGTCCCTATCCAGCCGACCGTCCGCGAAGGCGGCCTTCAGCGGGTCAGCTCGCGGATCGGGCGCGGCCTACACCCCAGGTCGCGGCCGCGAACACGGTCAGGACGAACAGGATGAACGTGAGCACGTGCACGCTGGTGCAGTACAGGCAGATGCTGCCGATGATGAACAGCTCGGCGTAGAGCAGGTACAGCACGAAGCCGACGCCGGCGATGAGCGCGGCGATCCTGACCAGGTGGACTTCGCGCCGGGTCGCCCGCCACGCCCAGGGGCTCATGATCGCCACCATGAACAGGTAGAAGGCCAGCCCGAGGACGGCTACCGGGATCCCGAACACGTACGACTGCGGGCTGGTGGTCACCTTGGTGCAGTTCACCAGCCCGCCGGTCTCGTTGCACCCGGCCAGCGTCGACTCGGTGAAGTGCGCGATGGTCAGGTAGATCGATACGCCGAGGCCGGCCAGGGCCACCAGGAACGTGGTCAGCCGCAGCCACAGCGGAACCGCCGACTCGCCCGGCGACATAACGCTGGCCAGCCGGGCCTTGACCTTAGCCAGCAGGCCGCCCGGTATCGCGGGCGTGCTGACCGCGGGGGCCTTGGCCTGGACGTTCGTGCGCGTCGTGCCGTTCGCTCCGGTCCTGACCGCGGGCCCGGTCTTGGTCGCGGTACCGCCCTTGGCCACGGTCGGCTGCCTGACCGCCGGGCCTGCTGGCCTGGTCGCGGTGCCACCCCGGCTGGCCCGGCCGGCCGCCGCGGTGCCGCTCCGGGCCGCGGCCTGAGCGCGGGCGTTCCTGGCGCGGCTTGACTTCGACGCTGTCATCCGGGACTCGCCTCCGGTGGTCTCGCGACTGCTGACGCCCGATTCTAACCGGCCAGGTCAGCCGGCCAGGGATCCAATCTTGGTTTCCAGCGCCTGGATGGTGCTGTTGCACACGGAGGCGGGCGCGTTCCCTGTGATGCCGCAGATCGCCGCCGTGATGTAGTTCGCCGTCCCGTCGACCTGCTGAGCCACCGAGCTACTCGCGTTGGACAAGTCCGCCGCGATCGTGGCCCAGCTCAGGTTGGCCAGCGTGCTGGGCAGGTAGCCGGCCCCCCCGATCGCGTACTTGTTACCGAAGTCCACGAACGGGATCGCGCCTGCATCGCTGGCCGGGACGAGGGGCGGGATGTCGTACTTGGCCAGCAGCGCCTGCTGGGCGCTGGTAGGCGTATCGAGGACGGTGTAACCCTTGTTCGCGCTGTCCGGGATGTTCGTGTACGTTTCCACGGGCGTGAAGGTCAGGTACTGGCTGGTGTACGTGGCTTTGGCGAACGTCCAGGTCGGCGTGTTCGGGTACGGCTCAGCCTCGCCGGCCCCGTTCGCCGCGGCGGAGTGCAAGGTGCTCAGGCCGGTGAACGTGCCGAACCGGCTCAGGGCCACGATCATCCCCCAGCGCTCGGCCGCGCAGTACGGGCAGTACTCGGCGCCGATGTAAAGCATCTCGGGCTTGCCGTTCGCGGTCAGCGCCGCCCCCTTGACCGATTCGGGCGTCGCGATGATCCCGCTCCCCGCGCCTACGGCGTTCAGGGTGCTGGCCGGGACGCTCGTCACCGTCTTGACCACCGACGCCAGGGCCGAGCCCGTGGGGCCGTTGGAGCTCGTGTCCGTCCCCGACTTGCTGTTCAGCTTGACCACGACGAAGACCACGACGACCACCAGGACGACGAGGACGCTACCCGACGCGATCAGGATGCGCCTGCGCTGTTCGGAACGACGGACCGCCGCCCGCTGCGCCGCGATCTTCTCCCGCCGGGAGACGTCGACCTTGGTTCTGCTTGCCTTGCCCATGTTCGGTCTTCCAACCTTGTCAAGCCAGCGGTGGTCAGGCCTCAGCCGCCGGTTCCTTACCCGCGCCTGCGCGGCGGGAGTAGTCCGTCATCCCGGTACCGCGCTCTATGGTAGGCGTTCCCGGGCATTGGCGCGCGCGTGCGCAGCGACTGGGTCCGGCTAGTCTGCCTGTCGGCCGCTACGCGGCCGGGTGCGGCTGGTCGGCCGGCCTCTTGAGCCTGGCCCGCACCCCGAGGTAGGCGGCCGCCGCGATGCCGAGGTACGCCACGTAGACCAGCAGTTGCAGCGGGGTAGGCGCGTCGCTGTACCCGAAGAAGCTGTGCAGCACGTCCCCGAACGCGCTGTTCTCCGACAGGAGCCTGGCCGAGTGCCACATCGCCGAATCGAGCAGCGGCAGCCAGCCGAGTTGCTGCAAGTTCTCCACCGAGTCGGCCAGCAGGCCCGCGGCGAAGATCATCAGCAGGATGCCGATGACGGTGAAGAACCTGGCCAGGTTCAGCCGGTGCCCGAGGTGGTAGATGACGAACGCGATGCTCAGGGCTGCGGCCAGCCCGATCGCGGCGCCCAGGAGAGCGCCGGCCGTCGAGGTGGAGAAGATGATGGCCAGGGTGAAGACCACCGTCTCCAGACCCTCCCGGCCGACCGCCTGGAAGGCCAGCAGCCCGAGTCCCCAGCGGGCCCGCCCGTCGAGCGCCGCGTCGGCGCGGGCCCGGAGTTCCTTGGACAGGGACCGGGCGTGCTTGCGCATCCAGAAGGTCATGTAGGTCAGCACGGTGGCGGCGACCAGGAAGGTGACGGTCTCGAAGATCGCCTGCACGCGCGAGCCGTCGTAGCTGCGGATCGTCTCGTAGGCGGCCACCCCGCCCGCGGTGGCGAGGAGCAGCGCGACGCCCACCCCGATGAACACGTCACGGAAATGCTCTCGCCGC
>JBOHCK010000172.1:0-12356 GCA_050698755.1 Streptosporangiaceae bacterium
GCGGCGTGATCAACGAGTACTACCAGGCAGCGTAGCCGATCTCATGAACACCAGGTCAGGCGCCATACGACTAGTTTTGAAGCGGTACAGGGTTCACCGGCTCGCTCTCGTGTCTCCGGGCAGGTCGCGCGGCCCCTTTACGCCACTGATCCGGGGCGGACGCTGCTCGCTGATTACCCGGCGCAGCCAGCGTTCGGACTCGCTGACGTGGACCGTGGACGCGGCCACGGCCAGCGTCACGTTCCGTGCGGCCAGGGCCTCGACGATGCGCACGTGCTGTTCGAGGGTGAAGCTCATGACGCCGCCCTGATCGATGCCGCGCCAGATGCGCGCCCGCATCGCGCGGCTGCCCAGCACGTCCATCAGCGTGCACAGGGTCGCGTTGCCGGCCACCCGCATGATCTGCCCGTGGAACTCGTAGTCGAAGCCGATCAGTTCCTCGACGCTGGTCGCGGCGCGCATCCGCTTCAGGCTGCCGGTGATCTCGGCGATGTCGTGGTCCGTGATGCGTGACGCGGCGAGGCCGGTCGCCTGCGGTTCGATCAGGCGGCGGATCTCGAAGAGTTCGAGGACCGTGTTGTCGCGCATGAGGTCGGCCAGGAACTCCAGCCCGCCCAGCAGGGTGGCGGGCTCGAGGCTGGACACGTACGTGCCGTCGCCCCGGCGCACCTCGAGTACGCGGGCCGCGCACAGGGCGCGTACGGCTTCCCGCAGGGAGTTCCGTGACACCTTGAGGCGCTGGGCCAGCTCGGCCTCGGCTGGCAGGCGCTGACCAGGGCCGAACTCTCCGCGGATGATGAGCTCACGGATGGTCTGGATGGCGCGGTCGGCGACGGACATACTGGTTCCAGCCGGGTCTGCTGGTTCGTTCGCCCACTGCGATAGCTGTTCAGTCATCAGTCGTCACTCCGCTCACCGAGACAATACCGTCACGGCTGCCGCGGCGGAGTCCGTGCCGATCCAGCCCCCCGCGCTCTCCGCGACGGCCACCCGCGCGCCGGTCACCTGGCGGGCACCGGACCGGCCCGACAGCTGCCGGGCCAGCTCGACCAGCTGGGCGGTGCCGGTCGCACCGATCGGGTGGCCCCGGCACAGCAGGCCTCCGCTCGGGTTGACCGGGCAGCGGCCGCCCAGTGCCGAGGTTCCGTCGTGCAGCCAGCCGAGCGCGCCGCCGGGCCCGGTCAGGCCGAGCTGCTCGATGCTGATCAGCTCGCCTGGCGCCGCGCCGTCGTGCACCTCGGCCACGTCGACATCGCCGGGATCGACCGACGCGTCGGCGAACGCCCGGGCCGCGGCCCGCTCGACGGCGCGCGGACCGGGCTCGCGGTCACGACCGGACAGCAGCGCGCAGGAGCGGATGACGGCCAGCCGACCCAGCCCCAGCCGCCGGGCGGCGGCCGCGCTGGCGATAACGACGGCGGCGGCCCCGTCTCCGATCGGCGAGCACATGGGCACCGTGAGCGGATCACGGACCAGGCGGGCGGCCAGGACGTCCTCGACCGAGAGCAGATCGCGCAACTGCGCGTCCGGGTTGCCGGCCGCGTGCCGCCGGTTCTTGACCACGACCGAGGCCAGGTCGGCCCGGGTGGCCCCGGTCCGGCTCATGTACTCGGCGGCCAGCTCGGCGTAGATATCGACGAATCCGGACCGGCCCTGCTCGGCAGGCGGCCCGGCCAGGCCGCCGTCCTCGGCCAGGTCCATGGCGGTGCCGATCGCGGCGAACGTCTTCGACCGGTCAGCCGAGGTGAGCCGTTCCGCGCCCAGTGCCATCGCCACGTCCGCGGCGCTGGACCGCACCGCGGCGAGCGCGGTGTGCAGCGCGGCGGCGCCGGACGCGCAGGCCGCCTCGACGGAGACGATCGTCGCCCCGAGCAGTCCCGTGTGCCTCAGCGCCGACTGCGCGCGGACCATCTCCTGCCCAGTGATGAGGCCGCCCACCGCGTTGGCGAACGCCACGAACTGGATCTGGTCCGCCCGCACGCCGGCGTCCGCGAGAGCCCCGGCCGCGGCTTCCTGCGCCAGCTCACGGACGCTCCGGCCCGCCCTGGTGAAGGCCGTCATGCTGGCACCCACGAGTACCACCTGCGTAGATCCGGTCATGGGGTCCCATCTGCCGGGCGGCCAGCCGCCGCGGAGCTGACGGGCAGTTCCCTAGTCCTCAAGGCGCCGTCGCGAGCATTCCCCCGTCGATGGTCAGGACCGAGCCGTTGCAGTAGGACGCCTCGTCGGAGGCGAGGAACAGCGCACCGGCCGCGATCTCCTCGGGCCGGCCCATGCGCCCCGAGGGATTCCACTGGTATCGGTACTCCTCGCTGTTGAGGTAGCTGATGTACTCCTCGACCATCGGCGTCTCGATATACCCGGGGCACAGCACGTTGGCCCGGATGCCGTCCCGGGCATACGCGGAACATATCGACCGGGTGAGGTTGATGATGGCGCCCTTGGCCGTCGTGTACGCGTGCGCGTCACGGTTGCCGACCAGTCCGAGCACGCTCGCGACGTTCACGATGGCGCCCCCGCCCTGCTCTCGCATGACCGGAATGGCGTGCCGCGAGCAGTGCACAGCGGAGCCCAGGTTGATGCTCATGACGTGGTTCCAGTCGTCGATGCTGGTGTCGCCGAGGGCCGCCATGCTGCCCGGCCGCGCACTGCTGTAGGAGTACCCGACCCCGGCGTTGTTCACCAGCACGTCGAGCCGGCCGAACTCACGCGTAGCGGCCTCGATCACCGCCCGGCCGCTGTCGTCGTCGGACAGGTCGGCGGCCTGGATGGCGACCTTGTCGCTGCCGACATCCGCCCGTAGCTTTTCCAGCTTGGCTTGCGAGCGTCCGACCCCGAAGACCTTCGCTCCTTCCGCGGCAAACCGTTCCGCCACCGCGCGGCCGATGCCGGAACTCGCGCCGGTCACCACCGCCACCTTGCCATCGAGCCTGCCAGTAGCCACACCGACCTCCTCGCGGGGCGTGCCTCCCTCGTTCCTGGCGCTGATGCCACGAAGGAGAAGATTGACAGCGTTAGCCTAGACGTAGGATGTATTTGTGTCTAGAGTTTTACTCACTCTGACCCCTGGAAGATGTGAGGAGACTCCGGGTGGCGGTCCGACACGACAATATTCGTCGCGTCCTCGCGGCATTTGAGCAGGGAGACTGGGACGAGATACACCTGGTAACCGAGGATGTTGAGGTGCACCTGTCCACGGCCCCCGGTGAATTTTCCGCTCAGGCATGGGATGTCTCGGCTAGACGGCCGCCATCGGCAACCGCAACTCCCGCCGTCCGGGAGACCGTCCGGGAGGCCGGCCAGGACGCCGGCCGGGACGGAGATCACGGCGTCGCGCACGCTGCTGCCGCGGTCGCCGATGCCGGCCCGGGCACGGAGGAGATCACCGCACCGTCGCCAGGGATTTTCTGGCGCTCCCCGCTGCCCGGGGCGCCTCCTTTCACCGATCTGGGACGTCATGTCGCCGCCGGAGACACCCTGTGCATCGTCGAAGTCATGAAGCTGATGAACCACATCACCGCCCATGTTCCGGGGACGATGGCGGGCATTCTCGTCGACAACGGCCAGCCGGTGTCGCGCGGCCAGGTCCTGTTCCGTATACGGCCGGACGGGGACTGAGCGTGCTGCGCAAGGTCCTGGTCGCCAATCGCGGCGAAATCGCGCTGCGGGTTATCCGGGCGTGCGCCGAGGAGGGCGTGCGCAGCGTGCTCACGGTCTCCGAGGCCGACCGCGACAGCCTGCCGGTCAGCCAGGCGGACGAGGTGGTCGTCATCGGCCCGGCCCGTGCTTCCGGTAGCTACCTCAGTGTCGGCTCGGTCATCAGCGCCGGCCTGCTCACCGGCTGCGACGGCCTGCACCCCGGCTACGGCTTCCTGTCCGAGCGGCCCGAACTCGCCGACGCGTGTGCACAGCACGGAATCTGCTTCGTCGGCCCCCCGGCCGCCGCCATCCGCCGTGGCGGGGACAAGATCGCTGCCCGCGAGCTTGCCCGCTCGCTGGGCATCCCGGTGGGCGCGGGCTCCGGTGGCCTCAGCACCGCCGGGCAGGCGGCGGCGGTGGCCGCCGAGGTCGGCTATCCGCTGCTGCTCAAGGCGGCGGCCGGCGGTGGCGGCCGGGGGATGCTGCCGGTGTGGTCGCCGGGCGATCTTGCCGATGCGGTCCTCCGGGCCGGCGCCGAGGCGCAGGCTGCGTTCGGGGACGGGCGCCTGTACGTGGAGCACTACGTCACCGACGCTCGCCACGTCGAGGTGCAGATCCTGGCCGACTCGTTCGGCACCGTCATCCACCTCGGGGACCGGGACTGCTCCTGCCAGCGCCGCTATCAGAAGCTGGTCGAGGAGGCACCCGCGACCGCGGTGCCGGACGACCTGCGCCGGCAGATCGCCGACGCGGCGGTGGCTCTCATGCGGGCCCTGGGCTACGTGGGCGCCGGGACGGTGGAGTTCCTGGTCGACGAGCAGGCCGAGACGTACAGCTTCCTGGAAGTCAACACCCGCGTGCAGGTAGAGCACCCGGTCACCGAAATGGTGACCGGTGTCGACATCGTCCGGGAGCAGCTTCGGATCGCCGCGGGGGAGCGGCTGACGCTGTCGCAGGCTGACGTCCGGCTCAGCGGGCACGCGATCGAGTTCCGGGTCAACGCCGAGGACCCCTATGACGGGTTCCGGCCGGCCCCGGGCCGGATCGACGCGTGGGCCGCCCCGGCCGGGCCGGGTGTCCGGGTCGACAGCCACTGCTATCCCGGCTACCTGGTGCCCCCGCACTACGACTCGCTGCTGGCCAAGCTGATCTGCCACGCGGAGGACCGGGCCGCCGCGCTGGCGCTCGCGGCGCGGGCGCTGGACGACTTCGAGGTCAGCGGGGTGGCGACGACGCTGCCGCTGCACCGGCGGCTGGTGCGCCATCCCGACGTGCGGGATCACCGGGTGGTCACCCGGTGGCTGGAGCAGTCCTTCCTACCCGAGTACGCACACGTATCAGGAACACGGAAGTCCAGCTGATGGGAACGATCGAATTCGTCGACCAGACCCTGCGTGACGGGCAGCAGAGCCTGTGGGGCATGCGGATCCGGGCCGGCATGGCCGCCGCGGCCGCCGAGGACATCGACCGGACCGGGTTCCGCACCGTCGATGTCACCGGCAGTTCCATGTTCGAGTGCATGATGCGGTACTCGCGCGAGGACCCCTGGCTGGGCCTGGACATGTGGCGACAGTGGCTGCCCGGCTCGCAGCTTCGGGCCGGGACCCGGCCGAACTGCATCGCCAAGTTCGGGCTGACCCCGAACGCGCTGATGGATCTGTGGGTGCGGACCCTGGTCAAGCACGGCATAGACAGCTTCTGGGTGTACGACTGCCTCTACAACATGGATCAGATGCGCCGGCTCTGCCAGACGGTCGCCGACGCGGGAGCCAAGGTCGTGCCGGCCATCATGTACGGCATCAGCCCCGTGCACACCGACGAGTACTTCGCTGACCGCGTCCGGGAGATGGTCTCCTGGGGCATCGCGGACTCCATCTACGTCGAGGACGCCCCGGGCATCCTGGCTCCCGACCGAGGCAAGACGCTCATCCCGGCGCTGGTCGCCGCCGCCGGGGACATCCCGCTGGAACTGCACTGCCATAACACGGTAGGGGTGGCCCCGCTCAACTACCTCACCGGCCTGGAGTCAGGCGTGGAGATCTTCCACACCGCGTCCCGGCCGCTCGCCAACGGGCCTTCGCTGCCCTCCACCGAGATCATGGTCGCGAACCTGCGCTGGCTCGGCTATGAGCACCGGCTCGACATCAGCCGGCTGGAACCGGTCGCGGACCACTTCGAGCGGGTCGCGCGGCAGGAGGGGTGGCCGGTCGGCTCGCCCAACGAGTTCGAGGTCTTCGCCTACCGGCACCAGCTTCCTGGCGGCATGACCGGCACGCTGAAGGCACAACTGGCCCAGTACGGCATGCAGGACCGGCTGACCGAGGTGCTCGAAGAGGTCGTCCGGGTCCGCGAGGATCTCGGGCACCCCATCTCGGCGACGCCGTTCTCCCAGCTCATGGGCATCCAGTCCGTGCTCAACATCGTCACGGGCGACCGGTACAGCGTGCTGCCCGACGAGGTGATCATCTACGTGCTCGGCCATCTGGGGAAGCCGCCGGCGCCGATCGACGAGAACGTCAAGGACCGCATCCTGTCCAGCCCGCGCGGCCGCGAGTTCCTCAGCTGGGAGCCCCCGCAGCCCTCCCTGGAGGAACTGCGCGTGCAGTACGGCGGCCGCCACCTGTCGGATGAGGAACTGCTCTGCCGGTACCTCGTGCCGATCGAGGACGTGGAGGCCACCAGGGCCGCCGGCCCGCCGGCGCCGGCCTACCCGTTCCGCGATCTGTCCGAGGCCGTCGGGCTGGCCGAGCACGCCGCCACGATGAGCCGGCCGGCCTACATCCACATCCGCCGGCCCGGGTTCGACCTGACCCTGCGCCGTCGCGTATCTCAGCAAGCCCCCCCGAACGATCATCAGTCAACGACGATTGCCGAACCCGAGGAGGAGCGATGAGCGATCCAGGTGCCAGTGCCCCGGCAGGGAAGTGGGCCAAACCAGCCATGACGCGTACGGTCGAGTTCTTCCACTCCCGCGTGCGCAGCCTTGTCGCCGAGCGGCTAGCAGCCTCGGGAAAGACCTGGGAGGAGGCCGTCCAGGACCCCGGACTGGAACTGCGGCGGGAAGATTTCGAGCAGATCGAGCGGCAACTGCTCGACACCGGCTACCGCTTCGAGATGTCCGCTCAGATCTCGCTCGCCGAGGAACCGGACAAGTACCGCCCGCTCGGCAAGATCAAGGACACCGGAACCGGCGAGCGGGACGCGGAGGGCCGTCCCGTCATCGGCACCGGCCAGAACGTGTTCCGCGCGGACAAGGACGTCACCGGCACGGCGCGCCTGGTCAGCACCGTCGAGACCGTGATGGACATGCTGGTCAACGGGGTCCCCGAGGGCACGATCGCGATCATCGACGACTCCGGGGGGACGCTGACCGCGCCCATCCTCGAGCATTTCGCCGGGGTGGTGTGCATGGGCGGGACGGTCCGGTCCCACCTCGGCATCCTCACCCGCGAGTACGGCGTGCCCTGCCTGATGGACGCCGCGCTCGACGGGCTGCACGACGGGGACGTCGTCCAGGTGGAGTTCACCAAGCCGCCCGCCGACGCCTACGTCACCAATGACCAGGACGCCCGCGCCCGCGTCGTCAAGATCGCCTGAAGGGAGGCGTCAGGTGCCTACCGAACTCTCATACGCCGACCTGCTTGATCTCAACGCCTGGATCCGCAAGAACAGCGACGCTTTCTACTGGCAGTGCACGGCGCGGACGGTGCAGGAGTCGAAGCTCTTCCCGGTCAACCCGTATATCGCGATGTCTTACATGAACGCCTGGTACCGGTACCCGGCCCTGCTGCGCAAGCTGGAGCAGCAGATGCCGGCCGAGGAAGTCGGCGACCGCGCCCGCGAGGTGTCGTCGGCGGCCAACGTCATCTGCAACGGGATCATCCCGCAGTTTTACCTGGGCGGCCGGCAGATCCTGATCGACATGGGGATGCTCAAGCCGACCGACGCCCTCGACGACGTCAGGTACGTGCTCGACTTCACCAAGCGGCTCAACCTGTCGTTCCACCGGAATCACGCGCACGTGCTGGCCAGTGACGCGAACCAGCGGTCGCAGTTGCTGCCCGAGCGGGTCGTGCAGGTCTTCGACGCCGACGCGTTCGGGGTCCGGCCCGGCGACCGCCTGCACACCGCCGTCGTGCGCTTCCTGGCCCAGATATCGCAGTACGCGTTCCTGTCCCACTGCGAATGCCGCCTCGGGATCAACAACTCCGGTCCGTACCGGGTCGGGAGCAACGCGGAAATGCTGGTCCGCGACTTCGTCGACCTCGCCGAGGGTGACTTCCCGTGGCTGGACGGCGTGGGCGCCGCCGTGGCGCACAACAACTACACGCTGCCGGTCGTGCTCAAGGACACCCATTTCAACATCGTGGATGACTGGGCGAGCTTCGAGGCGACCCCGGACTACGACCACGACAACATGATCGCGGTCGGGCTGTACACGTCGGACTATCTCAGCGACGGCTACCTGCCGGTGGCCATGGATAGCGCCGCGACGCTGGCCGACTTCCTCGAGCACGAGCGCGAGATGCTGCACCAGGCCACTTCACAGCTGTGGAAGGTGATGGCGGAGTGGCGCCGTGAACAGCTTCTGGACGCCGGGCTGCTGGTCTACTACAGCGTCCCGAAGGACCTGTTCCACATCGCCGGGGTCTACGACCAGGACGACTGGATGACGATCGAGGGGCGGGCGCAGCGCTTCAAGCCGCTGATGAACGACGAGTACGGCCGTGACCTCATCGCCGAGCTCGTGGGCTACATCTCGCTGAGCTCGCAGCAGGGCAGCGAGTACGTGATGAGCAAGTGGTCAGGCGCGCCGGGCGACATGTGGTCCACGATTCCCTACCCGGTGCTGGCCGGCAGTGAGGTCACCCGCACCGTCGGCTCCCCCCGGGACGGGAGCACCTCGCTGCTGCCGAAGACGTCCACCTGGACCACCAGCCAGGGGCGGCTGACGCTGCCGGAGGCGAACGAGCGCGCCCGGGCGGCCCGGCCGCTGGCCGCTCAGGCGCCCTACCGGTTCCTGGACGACCGCTGGGTCAAGGATCACCCGGAAGACCCCCGCGTGCAGGAACTGTACTGGCACACCCAGGCGTCCTCCCGGCTGCTCGCCGGCCGGGGCTCCGGGCTGACCAGGGCCGACATCGAGGCTCTGCGGCAGGCGGAGGGCCAGCCTGACCCGACGGCGGCCGGCCAGCCTGCCTGAGCCCGGCCGGGCCGGCCGAAAGCTACGACAGGAAAGGAGCACTGAGTGGAGATCGGGGATCTCCTGCGCCGGGCTGCGGCACGGCTCGGTGACGCACCGGCCCTGACCTGCGGGGACCGGACACTCACCTTCCGCGAGTTCGATTCGGCCACCGACCGGCTCGGCCACGCGCTGCTGCGAAAAGGTCTTCGGCCCGGCGAGCGGGTGGGCGTGCTGATGCCCAACGGCATCGACGGGCTGCTGGCCTACTACGCCCTGGCCAAGGCCGGGCTGGTGCGAGTCTCGCTGAATGTCCGCGACACCGCGGATGATCACGAGTTCCGGCTGCGCGACTCCGGGTGCCGCGCGCTCATCAGTGAGCGCGCGGCCCCGGCGGCCGCGGTCGAGATGTTCTTCGGGCTGGACGATCTCGCTCGGCTGATGGCGGACGAGCCCGAGGGCCCCTGCGAGGTGCCGCGCGACGCCGAGGCGCCCTACCGGCTCGGCTACACCGGCGGTACCACCGGCCAGCCCAAGGCCGTCACGCTGTCGATGCGCAGCGAGCACGCCGAGATCACCAATTACCTGCTGGACCTCGTCCCCGACATCGAGCCGGGGGACGTCATGGTGCACGCCGCGCCGGTCACCCACGCCAGCGGGTCGTTCTTCCTGCCGCATCTGATCCGGGGCGCGCACAACGTGGTGCTGCCGTCGTTCGAGCCGGGGATCCTGCTCGAGGAACTGGAGCGCCGCCGGGCGGCCGCCACCTTCCTGGTGCCGACGATGCTGGCCATGGTGCTGGACGATCCGAACGTGGCCGACGTGCGCCTGCCCGCGCTGCGCCGGCTGTGCTACGGCGCGTCGCCCATCGCGCCGTCCGTCGCCGCCCGGGCCCAGGAGGTGTTCGGCGCGGTGCTGGCCCAGACCTACGGGCAGTCCGAGGCGCCGATGACGATCACGCTGCTCCGCCCGGACGAGCACGACCGGGTCGGCAGCGCCGGACGTCCCTACACGATGGTGGGGGTCCGGGTGGTGGACGCGGCCGACCGTGAGCTGCCCGCCGGGGAGAGCGGCGAGGTCGTGGCCCGGGGGCAGATCCTGATGAACGGCTACTGGAACCGGCCCGAGGAGACGGCGCAGACGCTCCGCGGCGGCTGGCTGCATACCGGCGACATCGGCCGCTTCGACGAGGAGGGGTACCTGTACCTGCTGGACCGGCGTAACGACGTCATCATCAGCGGCGGCTTCAACGTGTATCCGCGCGAGGTCGAGGACGTCCTGCTCGGACATCTGGGTGTGCGCGAGGCCGCGGTCGTGGGGATCCCCGACGAACACTGGGGCGAGGTCGTCCAGGCGGTGGTCGCGACCCGCGGCCCGGTCAGCCCGTCCGAGGTCCTGGAGTGGAGCCGTCCCCGGCTGGCGGGCTACAAGCGCCCGCGGGCGCTGCACGTCCGGGACGACCTGCCTAAGAGCCCGGCCGGCAAGATCCTGCGGCGTGCGGTCCGCGAAGAACTGCTTGCCGAACTGGCGGCCGGCCGGCCCACCCCACAGGGAGGCTAATGATGGACCTTGACCCGGACTTGCTGGTGCTGCACGCGCTGGCCGTGCGGAAATCCGGCACGGCCCAACAGATAGCGGCCGTGCTGGGCCAGGATCCGGCGGCGGTCGAGGACAAGCTCAGCCGCCTGTCCGGTGTCGGCGACGTGCTCGGCGGCAAAGGCGTCTTCATGGCCACCCCGGCGGGCCGGGCCCGGCTCGATTCCGGCTACGAGCAAGCCTACGCCGGGCTGCGCCGGGATGAGCAGTTCACCGCGGCCGCCGACCGTTTCGAAAGCATCAACCGGCGCCTGCTTGACGTGCTGACCAGATGGCAGACGCTGTCGCGGGCCGGGGTCAGCATGGCCAACGACCACACGGACCCGGACTACGACGCGAAGATCATCGACGAGCTCGGCGGCCTTCATGAACGCGCCGAGCCGGTGCTCACCGTGTTCGCCGGCCGCCTGCATCGGTTCGGGGCCTACCGCGACCGGCTCGGGGCGGCGTACGAGCGCGCGCTGACCGGCCAGCCGGACTACGTCACCGGCGTGCGGGTGGACAGCTATCACGCGGTCTGGCATGAGGCCCACGAGGATCTGCTGCGGGTCCTGGGGCGCAGTCGGGAGGAGTGACATGGGCCGCTGGTATGTCCCGCTGGACGGCACGGAGCTGCCGAGCCGGGAGGAAGTCGGCGGCAAGGCGCGGAGCCTGGCCCAGATGCGCCGGCTCGGGCTTCCGGTCCCGCCCGCGTTCGTGCTGCCCACCAGCGTCTGTCATGCCTACCTGGCGTCGGATCGCACGCTGCCGCCCGAGGCCGAGCGGGCCTTGCGCACCGGCGTGGCCTACCTGGAGCAGGAGACGGAACGGTCGTTCGGTACGGGGCCGCGGCCGCTGCTCGTATCGGTACGCTCCGGGGCCCCGGTGAGCATGCCCGGCATGATGGACACGGTCCTGGATCTCGGCATGAACGATGCCGTCGAGCAGGCCCTCGCGGCGGAGGCCGGCCGTCCCCGGTACGCCCGCGACACGCACTCCCGGTTCGTCGCGGGATACGCGCACATCGTGCTGAAGGGCGACCCGCTGCCGGCCAACCGGGCGCCCGCCGAGCTCCGCGGGATGGCCCTGGGCGAGACCGGCCAGCCGGTGCCCGCGGACGT
Organism: Streptosporangiaceae bacterium; assembly: GCA_050698755.1. Lineage (GTDB taxonomy): Bacteria > Actinomycetota > Actinomycetes > Streptosporangiales > Streptosporangiaceae > Palsa-504. Next base: position 11,518 of record JBOHCK010000172.1, read on the forward strand.
GTGGGAGCAGTTGCTCGGCGCGGTGGCGGCGGTATTCGGATCCTGGCAGTCGGCCCGCGCCCGGGCCTACCGGCGGCACTACGGCATCTCCGAGGCGCTGGGAACGGCCGTGGTCGTGCAGGCGATGGTCTTCGGCAACCTGGACGGCACCTCGGGGACCGGCGTGTACTTCACCCGCGACCCGCTCACCGGCGCGCCCGAGCCCTATGGCGAATTCCTCCCGGGCGGGCAGGGCGAGGACGTGGTGGCCGGCACGTCCACACCGCTCCCGGCGAGCCAACTGGCGTCCCGCCTGCCGCAGGTGTACGACCAGCTGCGGCACGCCGGACGGCTGCTTGAAGCCCACGGCCGGGACGTGCAGGACATCGAGTTCACGGTCGAGCAGGGGCGCCTGTACCTGCTCCAGTCGCGGGCCGCCAAGCGCTCCCCCGGGGCCACCGTCCGCCTCGCGGTCGACCTCGCCGACGCCGGGGTGATCACGGCCGCCGACGCCGTGGCCCGGGTCAGCGCCGGCCAGGTCCGCCAGCTGCTGCGCCCGCGGCTCAGCGACGAGCAGCGGGCCGGCGCCGCGGTGGCCGCGACCGGCGAGCCGGCCTGCCCGGGCGCCGCCGCCGGGCTGGCGGTACGCGACCCGGACGAGGTGGTCGCCCGGGCCGCCCGGGGCGAGCCGGTCGTGTTCGTCGCCCCGACCACCAGCCCCGAAGACGTGCACGCGATGATCGCCTCGGTCGCGGTGTGCACCGAGACCGGCGGGTCGACCAGCCACGCCGCGGTGGTCTGCCGCGGCCTGGGCTGTCCGGCGGTGGTGGGCTGCGGCCCGGCCACGGTGACGGCGCTGG
>JBOHCK010000173.1:0-12352 GCA_050698755.1 Streptosporangiaceae bacterium
CGTCGTCCACCTGAACGCCCGCGACACCACGTTCGCCTACGCCTCGCGCGCCTGCCAGCCGGACATCGCGCGCCTGAAAGAGCGGATGGGCTGGACCATGCCCTGGCACACGATCCTCGGCGACTGGGACAAGGACTTCGGGGTGGACCAGTGGCACGGCACGAACGCGTTCTTCCGCGACGGCGACCGGGTGTTCCGCACCTACTTCGTCAACAACCGCGGCGACGAGGCGCTGGGGAGCACCTGGAGCTACCTCGATATGACGGCGCTCGGCCGCCAGGAGCAGTGGGAGGACTCGCCCGGGGGCCACCCCCAGACCCCGCCCTATGACTGGTGGAACTGGCACGACGAATACGACCATCCCGAGCTGGCGCAGGGGCCGATGAGGCGAGCCGCCGCGGCCGCCGCGGAGGACCAGTGACCACCGGGAAACCCATGGTCACCGGCCGGGCCACCTGGCAGGCCGGACAGCCGCGAGGTCACCTGACCCGATAGCGCAGGTGGGCTGCTCCCTCGCCCTGGATGGTCTCGGCACAGCGCAGATCCACCTGGGCGGAATCGAACAGCCGAACGCCGCGGCCGACCAGCTTCGGCGCCACGTGCAGCACGATCTCGTCGGCCAGTCCGGCGGTCAGTGCCTGCCGCGCGATGCTGACGCCCCCGGCCAGCAAGACGTCTTTGCCATCCGCGACCGCGCGGGCCTGCTCGACGGCGGCCTCGATGCCGTCGGTAACAAACGTGTAGCTGGTGCCGCCGCTCTTGTCGATCCGCTCCTGGCCGCGGTGGGTCACGACGAACACAGGTGCGTGGAACGGCGGGTTCTCGCCCCAGTTCGGGTAGCCGTAGTCGAACATCGTTCGGCCGATGACCTGCGGGCCGAACCGGGCGAAGTTGTCCGCCCACACCCGCGAGTCCACGGAATCCTCCCCGCCTTCCATGCCCTGTTCGTGGCGCCAGCTGCGCAGCGGGAACTGCCAGCCCAGGATCGCTGTGAAGATCGCCATGCCGTCCGCGTCGGCGGACTCGGGACCCGCTATGCCATCCAGTGACATCGACATGGCCACGACTACCTTGGTCATCTCCGGTTCCTCTCCAGTGCGGGACGCCGCATGCGTCCCCTCTCGGTTGCTAGTCGGACCAGACCGCCGGGTCTCTACATCCGCCTGTCCCAGCCACGACGTGGCCTTCGACACGGGACTGCTCACCGTCGATGCAGGCCTGCAGATCCAAGTGTCCGGCGCCCTGGCTAACGCGGTCCGCGGAGATCCCCTCACCAGGCAGTACTACGGCCGGCCGCCGCTTCTTGACGCGCTTCTCCTCCCGGATGACGCGCAGCCGCCTGCTCGCAAATACCTCGACTGGCACAGGATGAACGTCGTCGTCGCTTGAGCTAACCGGGGAATACTGCGCTCAGCAAAGGCAGGGCGAGAAATCGTGCGGGGTATGAGGCCCATGCCCGTTACCCACGTGCGATCGCGATGCAGTCGTCGAGGAAGGCTGAGGCGCTGCTGGTCATCCGGACACGCTCAAATGCGACAAGGAGCAGTCGCTTGAGCTCGCTGTCGTCGGTGCCGGTGTCCTGGTCGAGGATGTGGTGGGCCACGGCGGCTACTTCGGTCGGCGGGACATGCTCGAGTTCTCTGTCACCGCGGCGGCGTGGCACGACCGGTGGAATTCCGGGCAAGTGGAGGGTCTGTCCGGACCCCCTGGTTACGCCGTCTTGTACCTGCTGGAGCAGACCTCTGCGGAGTGCGCCGGCTGTGGCCTGGTCCAGCGCGTGACGGATGTTCTTCCCGACTCGAGAGCCACCACTTGCGCGTACGTAGAGCTCGTACACCCGGTCGATGACGACCGGTCCTTCGCCAGTGACGATGTCAACGATGCCCTCGATGATGGCCCATTGCAGGGCGCTATTCACGTCGGGAACATGATGTGGCTGCCAGGCACGGTGGGGGGCAAGGATGGGAAGCCGCCAGTCGGCCGGGGTGGCTGGAGCTGCGACCTCGGGCACGGGTAGGTCGATGACCTGAGCTCCGTCACCCGGTGGCTCAGTCACAGCGCTGACGCGGTCATTCGCCCAATGCTCCGGTTCCCTGAAGACAGGGGTCGCTGGCGTCTCCGGGCCGGGATGTCCGGCACTATGGCGCGGGACATAGAGATGGTCCGGGCCTGCGGGGGCCGGGATGCCGACGGCAGGTGCGGCCGCTTCCTCGACGGCGCTGTCAACGATGACGACCGGGGGCGGCGTGGGGTCTGGCGCACCGGCGGGACGTATCCCGAGAGCCTCGAGGCGGTCCCATAGGCCGGCCAGGGCGGCGTCGGGATCGCGGTAGTAGGCGCTGCCGCGGATGCGGTGGAAGGTCCAGCCGAGCCGTTCGAGGATGGCCTGCCGGTTCCGGTCGGCTTCCCACCGATCGGGGCCGTGGTAGGCGTCTCCGTCGAGTTCGACGGCCAGGCGTCCGCGTCTGCCTTCGACGACGAGGTCGATGCGGAAACGGCCGACCCGGTGCTGGACCTTGACGCGGTATCCGCGAGCGACGAGGTGGCGGTAGACGTCGCGTTCGAAGTCGGAGTCGAAGCGGTCTTCTGCTTCGCTGGTCGCCTCGTCGACGCGGGCGGGGTTCTGGCAGTAGCGGATGAATCGGCCGCGGACGTCATCGGGATGCAGCTCATCGGCGGAGATCGAGCGGATGCACCACATCTGGTCGCGGGCACGGCTGGCGGCGACGTTGATTCGCTGCCTGTCTGCGTCTTTGGTCATCGGCCCGATACGCCGGCCCTCGCCGGCGGCGACGATGACGGAAAGGAACATGACGTGCCGTTCGTCGCCCTGGAAGTGGTAGGCGTTGCCGCAGCGGATCCTGCGCCGTTCCACCTCTTGCTCGCCGAGCCGGTCGATGAGCTTGCCCTGGATGAGCTGCGCCTGGGCGTCACCAAGGAGGGAGATTACGCCGAAGGTCTTGCCGTCGTAACGCGGATCGGCGCACAGCTCTGCGATCTTGCCGACGATGTAGTCGGCTTCGGGTGGGTTGGTGTCGGTTCCGGGCTGTCGGTAACCGTCGCGGAGGTGAATGTCGATGACGCTTTGCCAGGTGGGGTCAGCGGCCTGTTCGCGTAGCGGCAGAATGGAGCCGCCGTAGGCGAGCTGGTTCGAAAACTCGATGATCTCCGGCAGGCACCGGAAGTGCTCACGGAGCATGATGACCCCGGGGAAGCGCATCTTCGACAGGTCGTACAGGCTGGTCTTGATGTCGAGCAGTTCCGCCTGGGGCAGATCGTGGATGTGCTGCCTGATCAGCTCGTGCACGGTGGACTCGTCGGTGCCGACGGCCTGAGGGCTGATCTGCTTGTCATCGCCGACGACCACGGCCTTGTGGGCGATGCCCAGCGCGGCGAGGCCGAAGAGGTCACACTGCGAGCTTTCGTCGACGATGACGACATCGAACATCGCGCTCGCCGGGTCGAAGGACTCGACGACCCGGTAGGTCGGCATGATCCAGACCGGTACCGCCATCTGGGCCTGGGCCATCTGCTGCTGGGCGATGGCCCGCCAGTGCTGTGCGTATTTGCCGGTGCCCTTCCCGACCTTACGCAGGGCCTGCACCCAGGCGGTCAGCGCGCGGCGTTCGGCGTCGGTAAGCCGCTCAGCCACGGCTAGCCAGGCCGACTGAGATGCCAGGTTGGCGGTGGCGGTGGCGGCCGCACGGAGTTTTCCTTCCAGCTGGCGCTGGAGCGTGGCCGGGTCGTCGGCGCCGGTGATGGCGCTAAGCCAGGTGTCGGCCTGGCGCCACTCCCATGCCCGCAGCCCGGCGGCCGCCGGGCCGGCCAACGCCTCATCGCCGCGGGTTCTCCCGATCCGGCTGGTCCAGACGGGCGCCACCTCGGCGAGTCGGCGGGTGAGCTCATCGAGGCGGGCGACATCGCCGCTAAGTGCGCGGATGCGCCGTACTTCTTCGACGATCCGGCCCCACTGGTCCCAGGCAGAAGCATCGAAGGCGTCGAGGAGCGACCGCCATAGGCCGCTTGCCTGCGGATGAGACGCGCCATCGGCGAGATGTCTGCGGACCATATTCAGGCGTGCCGTCAGGTCTTTTTCCGTGATGTGGAGTGCGGCTGTCCTCAGTGTGTCGGTTAGGGCGGTCAGGCTGGCGGAAGTGACCTGTTCGGAGACGCGGACGCCGGAGTTCCGGAGCCGGTCGCGCAAGGCGTACCAGGCCCTATCCTCCCAGGCGAAGGCAGCGCCGATGCCACCCATGTACTGGTTGAGGAGGTACTCCGGGTGGCTCGTGCCTGGGTCGATGAGCGGGCCCGCGATCCGGGTTACGGCGCCGTTCCATCCGCGGATGAGCTCGTAACGCCGGCGCCGGGAGCGTGCCTCGATGATGCATAGCTCGACGTCTTCTGCTCTGCGCGGTGGCTCCTCATCCACCTCGCATGCCTCGCGGACTCGATACAGCTCCTTCTGGAATGTCTTTGACACGCCTTTCCCGGCGGCTAGCCGGTCCCGTAGCTGCTGAAGCTGATCGATGAGTTCCGTCGGCGGCAGGCCGTCATCGGGGAGCGTAACCGAGTGCCCCAGCAGGCGCCCATGCCAGGCGGCAAGCTCCTCGATTCCCTCCTGCCAGGCTTTCATCTGGTCCCGCCAGGTCGCGGCGAACACGGCGGTCCGCAGCTCGGCCCGGATCGCCGCCAGCCAGGGCTGTTCCAGCTCAGCTAGCTGGTTGGCAGCTCGCTCGACCGCCTCGATCAGGAGGGAAAGACTGTCAGGGCCGATACGTTCCAGCGCGAGACGATCCTCCACCACGCCCTCGGTAGTAGCAAGGCGGTCACGTATGTCGCGCAACTCGGCGGTAGCAGAGGCCAGTTCCGATGGCAGGGCCAGCTGTTCCGTGACGGGGAGGTAAAGGCGCGCCTGAGAGCAGTCGGCGGGGTCGAGCGCCGGGGCCAGCTGGTACAGGTCGGCGATCTCGGTCCCGGACAGCGGGCAGGTAACGGACGGGTCGATTTCGTCTGGGATATATCCCAGCTCAATGGCGTTCGTGGCGAGCCAGTGGCCGAGCGTTGAGGGGCTGTGTGTGGCCGTGCCGATGGTGTAGCTGTCTCGTTCGCGGGCTATGGAGGCGCTGATCCGGCTACGCAGCGCGCCGATGTCGCGGTGAAGCTCACCGAGATGAGACTCCAGCACGGCTATCCGGGCCCGGGCCGGGGCCCGGTCCAGACCGACGGCATGCTCGTAAATCGCCTGCACGGATTGATCAAGCTGCGCTAGTGAGCCGGCAGAGGTGCCGAGCACGGCGACCGACAAGTCCCGGATGGACTCGGGGATCTTGTCGCGCAGGACAACGAGCGCCTGCTCTTTCTGGCTGGTGACCAGGACCCGCTTACCGTGGCCGACCAGGTGACTGATCAGGTTGGCGATCGTGTGGGTCTTTCCGGTTCCCGGCGGCCCCTGTACGGTGACGCCACGGTGTTCTGCCAGCCGTCGGGCGACCGTCTCCTGTTCAGGGTTGGTCGGCAGCGGCATGAGCAGCTGCTCGGCCGCTTGCTGCCAGGAGCCGTCCTCGTTCGGGCTGCGGTCGAGATCCAGTCGGCTCGGCTCGTCTGCCACCACCGCCGCCAGCGGCGCGGCCACTTCGATCTGCTCCGACGCCAGCGCATCGCGCAGGCTCGCGAAGAACCGCCGGAACATAGTGCTGCGCCGGCGGACCAGCAAAACCCAGGTCGCCGTGATCGTCGGCGTGGACGCCGCCGCCGCGGGCACCGTGCCCTCGGCGACCCGGCTATCTAGCCCGAGCGGTGCCAGCAGCCGCTCGTAGAGATTACGGGACCCTTCATCGAAAGGCCCGACTGGAGCCGCGCGGAACCCGTCACGGATGTCAACCAGCAGGTCGAACCCCTTCAATCCGAGCCCCTGAAGCAGATCGATTTCCAGGTGCGGAACCAGGGCCTCGGGCTCGACGGAGATAGCGCCCGTGTCAGGATCGAATGACAACTGGACCTGCATCGTCACCAAGGGATGAACGATCCGCGTACCGTCGACGGTCCAGGTCAAGATGCCATGACCCCACACCAGCTCGATCTGCGCGGACTCACGCTGCAGCCGCAGGCGAAGGTCGTATAGATCCTCGTAAAGCTTCCGCGCCTTGAGCGCAGTCCGCGCATGCGGTGCCCAGGCTTGCCACGGACCCTCCACGTATCCGCGCAGGAGTTCCCGCAGCCGTCCCGCCTCCATCGGATCGTCAGCGAACAGGTCATCGAAATCAGCAGCAAAAGCCGGTTCTGTCTCAGGATCCGTTACCACCGTACCGAGATGCGGCGCGACGTCCTCCGGCACGAGCGGCGCCCGGGGGATCGGCGCCTTGGACACCGCCAGCCAGGGCTCGGCGCCCGTCTCGGTCAGCACGCACGACGGATGGGTGGGAACGTCCCCGGCCCACCATCGCCGATCCTGGTACTCGGCGATATCCCGGACTGGCTGTTCCCGCAGGCCACGGACGGCTTCCAAGTACTCAAGCAGCCGGATTGCCCGCGGCCGGATTGTCATGTCATTCGTCACGGCATCTCACCGGTCATTCCGCGTCGCAGTTCCGGACTCACCGTCGCCACCACATGGAACCTCAGGCGATAGGACGACACGGGAAAATGACCCACAAGAAACCCCCACGCGTTGCCCGCAAATGCGGCCTATCAGAAAAGACGCGGCAGACCAGGCATCCGATTACATGAGCGTTGTCACTGCTTACAGGACCCGGTGCACTTCGGGGTCGGGATCGAGGCAGCCGTCGGCCAGGACGGTGAGCCGGTAGTCGAGGTCAGCGGCTTGGCGGAGGGTGGATAGCACCACGATCACCTCGCCGGGAGCCGGGGCGATGGCGGGATGAATGCGCAAGCCGGGGTCGCCGTCGGTGAGCCGGCCGGTTCCGGCCACCGGCCAGGCTGCCACCGACACGCCGGACATCCAGTGCGTGCGGTGGGCCGAAAGGCTTAGAGCCGGCCAGGTAGCGCTCAGCCTGTCCAGGCGTGATACCACTGGCCACCCCAGCCCTGCAGCTCCCGGGGATACCGCCGCCGCTACCGCCTTACCCGCCACGATGTGACATCGATGCGGTCAGAACCGCCACGATGTCACATCGAGTCGGCGTATCTCTGCCACTACGTGGCCGGCACCCCGGGCCGCGCCTCCGGACGCGCGGCAACTGGCGGCGTGGCTGGTGTCCAGGCAACTCGACGGACCAGGCTGGCCCGCCATTGACCTGAAAGAGTTCGCGGAAGCGCTCGGCCAGCGCGGTCTCGCCGGGGCCGCCCGGCTGACCGCGGAACGGGCCGCGCCCGCCGACCCGGATTCTTGGGCGGCCCGGTGGGGAATCAGGGATCTGCGGGAGCAACTGGCCGGGATCTCCGGCGATGTCGACGCCCACGTCGCTGTGCTGGCCGAGGACCTGCGCGGCGCGCACCGGTACGGCACGATCGTGGACGTCCTTCGCGCCGCCGGGCGGGAGGAGGACGCTGAGCACTGGGCACGCAAGGGGCTGGCCGAGCATCCGTCGGGGTTCCAGGCCGACCAGCTCCGCGACCTGCTTGTCGACTTGCTGCCCGGCTGCGGCAAGCACGCGGACGCAGTCGCGGTCCGCCGCGAGATCTACGAACGGCGGACCATCCATCAGGACTATCTCAAGCTCCGCCACGCGGCCTGGCAGGCGGGCCAGTGGGCCGATCTCGGCGGCTGGGCTCTCAACCTGCTCCGCGACCGCGCCCGCGCCGACCGGCGATACGTTACCGAGCTGATCAGCGTCCTGATCCGCGAGGACCTGCTCGATGAGGGGTGGGCGGCCGCGATGGCGAACCCGGACCAGATCCCCGAATCGCAGTGGTTCCAGCTGATCGAACTGCGGGAGAAGGATTATCCCGCTGACGCGTCCGCACCTACCAGGACCTGATCGAGCTGGGCCTGGAGCGAGCCGGCGACAAGTACCGCTATCCCAGGCCTGCGGAACCGGGCACGTGAACGCCATGACGGCACCGTGCAGACGCGGGCTGGCAGTTGCGGAGCCGACGCGCCGGACAGGGCGCCTGCCTGCGGGGCCTGCGGTGACCTTACGCGAGGCACGCACCGGACCCGTTCGGCCCTCTACCGCGTGACGGGCCGGTGCCTCGTCATTATGGAGCGCAGCGGCTACCAGCCGGTCCGCACGGCGTCAGCGGCGACCCGCGGCCGAACCTGCCCGGTCCAGGCTCGCCGCCCACTCCGCGACCGAGACGACCTCCGCCTGGCGGGGAAACACCTTCTCCACCAGCACCCGGTGCACTTCGGGGTCGGGATCGAGGCAGCCGTCGGCCAGGACGGTGAGCCGGTAGTCGAGGTCGGCGGCCTGGCGGAGGGTGGACAGCACCACGCCGCTGGTGGCGATGCCCGCCAGCACGAGGCTGGTCGTGCCGCCGGCCCGCAGCACCACGTCTAGGTCGCTGCCGGCGAACGCGGATACCCGGCGCTTGGTGACGATCACCTCGCCGGGAGCCGGGGCGATCGCCGGATGAATGCCCGAGCCGGGATCGCCCTCGGTGAACCGGCCGGTTCCGGCGACGGCCGCGAAGCTCTTGTTCCGCTCGCTGACCTCGGGGTATCCGGGACGGAACCCGACAACCACGTAGATGACCCCGATCCCGGCGCCGCGGGCCGCGCTGAGCGCGTCGGCCAGCCGGGGCAGGTAGCCGTCGTCGCCGCCGAACCGCTCCACGATGCCCTCTTGCACGTCCATGATCAGCAAGGCGGTCGAGGTCATCCTGGTCTGCTCCTATCCGGGACACTCGGCATCTTGGGCCGGTGCCGGCCGCCCACCCGAGACCACACGGTGCCCGCTGGCATCTTCATGCGCCGTCGGCCTCCCTCTCGAAACGCGGCTCTGGCACCTGGCCAGCCCCTCGGCCCAGTAATCGCGAAGCGCTACTTTCCCTACCACCCTGCTCTGGTCAGGCAATGCGGCGCCAGGAGTCGCCGACCAGGCCGGCCGGGATGACACGTTCGACGCCGGTGAGGTGACCGCGCGGCTGGCCGACCTGGCGGAGGTTCTCATTCGGGCTTCCTGACGTCTTGCTCACCGAGATCGGAAAGGAGCATGGACCGTCTCTCCTCAAGCGCGGCGAGCTGACCCCGGAGCTCTTTTAGCTCGCGGTTGACGCGCGCCAACTCGGTCCGCGCCTGCCGTTCACGGAGGTATCGCTCACCGCGCTGGACCCTGACGAGATCCTCGACCTCGCGGCGGAGCAACCGCAGCCACAGGTTCCCGTGCACCGAGCCGAGCCGGTACTGGAGCTTGCCCGCGTCGATCGCCGCGATGATCTCCTCTTGCGTCAACCCGAACTCCGAACGAGCCGTCTTGTCGCTCAGGGTCGCGCCCTTGCGACCCCATTCTCTACCTTGAAGATCCATGACCAGTCATTATCCCGTAGGGTGTCACCCGCATCCAGGTGCACGAACGGGTCGCTGTACCGCTTCTTCCCTACCTGGAACAGGTGCAGGTGATCGCCGTCTCAGCCGAACAGCACCTGGATCACCTCGTGCAGGTCGGCCAGGGTGGCAGTGACGGCAGCCGCACCCGCCGCCAGATCGGCGGCCGGAAGCCAGCCAGCGAGACCTTCAGCTCGGCCACCTGGTCGATGCTGCGCGGCGCACCCGAGGCGGCGAACTCCGCCACTGCCTGCGCCAGCGCCATGACATCCGGGTAACCGGTAGCCCGCACCGCCGCGAGGCAATCGTCTCCGTCGCGTCCAGTTGCCGGACCCGCCCCTGCTGGTCGACATCGCCCGTGCCGCTGGTGCTCAGGACCATTGCAAGGGCCCGGGGAATCTTAGGGTGACAGTGAACGTGTACGCCGAACCCGTCCAGCCGGGCCCGGACGCCGGTCCTTCCGGTCAGGCCTTCTCACCGGTGCACGCCGATGAACCGCCCCGCGGTTGACATCGTTGTAGCAAGTGGCGGTTGTTCGTTCCCCAACCCGTGTGCTACTTATTGTGATGAATTGCTTCTTCCTTGTCACTCCTTGTGCCGCAGGGCGGCTGTGAGGTCTAGTGGCAGCCGACCGGCCCGATGACGCCGACGTGCCATCAGACGGCGCCCGCGGCCGCGGTCGTGCTGGCGGCACCCAGGTTGAGACGCGCACCCGGCAGGAGTATCACGCCGACCTGCGCGCGGCGGTTTCCGCGCAGGAGTCCGTCGCGGCGCGACGAACCGCGGCCGGGGAGCAGGCCGCGGCGGAGAAATGGGAGAAAACGGAAGAGGAATCCCGCTGGATGTGGACGGAGTACCAGCGGAAGTGGCCGTCGGCCGAACGCCCGCGTGCGGACAGGCCCGATGACGAGCCGGGTTCTTGGCGCGGGGACGGCGGCAGGTACCTGGACCGCGCCAAGAACAGCCGGGTTGACGCAGAGTGCGACCAGATCGCCAAACGGGAGGAGGAAAAGATCTCGCCAGCGCTGCACGCTATAGAAAGCCAGGACCCAGACCGTCACCTGATCGGCTTCGAGCACTGCCGAAAAGGCCGCGACCGCATCAAAGAGAAGATTTACGAAGATATCAAGTTCTTGAAGCGTTCCCCAGAAGATGCTGTTTCACTTGTCTCTGACACGATCCGATTTACCTTTGAGTACCGAGAGGCTCGCTACACTCAGGGCGTCTGGGCGGACATCGGGTGCCTGAAAGACCAGGGCTTCAAGCTGGACAAACTCAAGAATTCCTGGTGCGAGGAGCAGTACAAGGGCATCAACACCCAGTGGATCGAGCCGGATACCGGCCAGCGGTTCGAAGTGCAGTTCCACACCCGTATCAGCTTCGAGGCCAAGCAACTCACGCATCGCGCCTACGAACGGCTCCGCACCAAGCAGGCCGATGCGTTGGAGGAGCTCGTGCTGGAAGCATTCCAGAAGAAGGTTACTGCCGAGGTGCCGGTTCCGCCTGGCGCCGCTGAAATTCCCGACTACCCATAGAGGGGGACAGATGCCCGATAAGGTCACGTACTACGCAATTGTTGACGACCTGAGCAGCCGTGAGCAGCCCGCTGGTGTCCTTCGGCGCGTCTACTTCGAGGCCGGTGGTCGGCGCGATGAGGCGTTTAGTCAAGATCTCCTCTGGGAACGTACCTCGCTGTTCGTCTCTGCCGAGCGCGGCGACCTGCAAAACGAGTTCATCGAGATCACCGAGGACGAGGCGAACCAGATCGTGGCACGAATCCGGGCCGAGGTGACCGGCGCGAGCAACGGCTAGCCGCGATCAGCGCCAGACGGCGGATTCGCTGGCGGCATCCCGGTCAGACTGCCGCTACTGCCGCGTTGGCTGCCGCCAGGTCGAAGCGGGCTGGGTCATAGTGGCCGCCGGCCCGCTCCCGCATCTCGTGACGTTCGGCGCTGGGCGGCCCGGCGAGGACTTCCTTGAGTTCTTCGAAGCCGTAGGCGCCGCCGCTGTCCTCCGGCGGGCAGGCGCCCTGGCCGGCGATGCACGCCGGGTAGGCCCGGCCAGCCTCGGCGGCGGCGCGGGCCTGGACGAGGAGCTCGTGCTCCCAGCCGTCGCCGAAGTCGTACTCGTAGCTGATCGGGGTCCGGGCCGTGGCCACGCCGCCCAGGCGCGCCCGGGTCTCGTCGGCGTATCCGAGGTCGCCGTCCGGGTCGGGGCCGTAGGTGGTCTCGCCGGCCCGGAACGCGTGCATGTGGCAGTCCTGCCACCCCATGGCGGCCTGGATCACCCGGTGGACCCGGCTGAGCGGGTAGGCCGCCGGGATGAGCACCTGCCGCCACACCGGCGGGTCGCCGACGTCCCTGAGCGTGATCCGCACCTGCAGCACGGCCTCGCCGGGCTCCGCCATGCCGCGCAGGCGGCGGATCGCCGAGCGGCCGAGATCGGTGAGCCCGGCCGTGCCGCTGGCCTGGTCGACGGCCACGACACCGAGGACGGCGAGCGCCGCGAGGGCGATCGTGACGTCGGCGTCGATCGTCCGGCGCAGCGTGCCCATCTGCTGCTCGCTGAGCCTGCCGAGCATATACCGGGCCGCGATCATGTCGAAGGCGACCTCCTTGAGGTCGCCCACCGGGCAGCGGCCCTGGCTCGCCAGCAGCGTGGTGAGGAGTTCGGGGCCGATGAACGCGAACTCATCGCCGACCGCCGACTGCCGCCAGGTGTTCCTCGGGAACAGCGACTTGCCGAGCCTGGGATAGGCCTCCAGCATGGCCAGCACCAAGTCCAGTGGCTTGTCCGCCAGGGCGGCGTTCTTCTTGACCGGCACGAGCCGGGCGCCGGTCACCCGGACGAGCCGGGCGGCTTTCATCCACTCCACGATCCGGGTGAGGTGCGGGAGTTCCTCGCTGG
>JBOHCK010000174.1:0-12305 GCA_050698755.1 Streptosporangiaceae bacterium
GTGGCGCTTGTCGCCATCACGTACGGCCTGATCGAGGGCCAGACCTACCACTGGGGCCGGGTTGCCTCGTTCGTCACCATCCCGCTGATCATCGGGGCCGGGGTCGTGCTGCTCGGGGTGTTCGGCCTAGTGCAGGCGCGCCGCCAGGACCGGGCGCCGCTGCTGCCCTTCGTCTTGTTCCGGGACCGCAACTACGCGCTGATGAGCGCCGCGAACGTGATCGTCTCCATCGGGCTGGTCGGGATGGCGCTGCCGCTGACGCTCTACCTGCAGACGCAACTCGGCTTCAGCCCGCTGAAGGCGGGCCTGACCATGGCCCCGTCCTCGCTGGTGTCCGGGTTGGTCGCGCCGTTCGCGGGCCGGCTGGCCGACCGCGGCGGCAAGTACCTGCTGATGTGCGGCCTGGCCCTGTACGCCACCGGGCTGGTTATCATCGTCGCCGTGGCGGGACCCGCCTCGCACTGGTATGACCTGGTGCCCGGCTTCCTGGTGGCCGGCCTGGGCGTCGGCTGCACGATGTCGCCGATGCAGACCATCGCGACCAGGAACGTGGATCCCAAGCTGGCCGGGGCGGCCTCCGGCGTGCTGAACACCATCCGGCAGACCGGCGCGGCCCTCGGCAGCGCCGTCGTCCTCGCCGTGCTGCAGAACCGGCTGGCCGCCGGCCACGGTTACGTGGGTGCGATGCGGTACGCCATCGCCGTCCCGGTCACCGCACTGCTGATCGGTGCCCTCCTCAGTCTGGCCGTGCAGCCGCCCCGGACCCAGAAGGCCCAGAACGCCCAGGCTGACACGGCCGGTCCGGCCGCGGGGAAGACACGGAGCGGGGCAGCCACCACCGCTCGTTCGGACCAAACGGAAGGGTCACCGGAGCAGGACCCGCAGCGGGTCGCGGGCTGAGCCCGGATGTGACCTGGATCACTAAGAATCGGGGCCGGATCCCGGAAGAAATTCCGATACGAGACCGTTCCGTATCGATGAATGCGGTACCCGGAGGGTCCCCGATCGCGGCAACACACCGCCCGGCGAGCGTCTTCCCGGAACCGCGCACAAGCTTCAAGTGATCCGGAAGGGACACATGGACACGCAGACGGTTTACCGTCGCCGCTGGATTATCCTCAGCGTGCTCATCGTCGGGCTGATGGCCATCGTCATCGACAACACGGTGCTGAATGTGGCGCTGAAGACCATCGCCGAGCCACGCGGGGGCCTCGGCGCGAGTCAGAGCCAGCTCGAATGGGCCATCAACTCCTACACCCTCGTATTCGCCGGGCTGCTCTTCACGTTCGGCGTCATCGGCGACAAGATCGGCCGCAAGCGCATGCTCATGATCGGGCTCGCGCTGTTCGGCATCGCGTCGCTCCTGTCGGCCTACTCGCGGACGCCCGAGCAGCTCATCTTCGCGCGGGCCGCGATGGGCCTGGGCGGCGCCGCGGTCATGCCGCAGACCCTGTCGATCATCTCCCACGTCTTCGAGCCCGCCGAGCGGCCGCGGGCGATCGGTCTGTGGGCCATGGCCGTCGGCCTCGGGGTCGCCACCGGCCCGGTGCTCGGCGGCATCCTGCTTGACCACTTCTGGTGGGGTTCGGTCTTCCTGATCAACGTGCCGGTCACCGTGGGCGGCGCCATCGCGGCCTTCACGCTGGTGCCTGAGTCGCGTAACACCGAGGCAGGCGGGATCGACTACCTGGGCGTCCTGCTGTCCATCGCGGGCCTGGTCCTGCTGGTGTACGGGATCGTCCAGGGCGGCGACATCGGCTCCTGGATCCACCCGGCCGTGCTCGGCCCGATCGCGGGCGGCCTGGCCGTCCTGGCGGCGTTCGGCTGGTACGAGACCAAGATCGCGCACCCGTCGCTGGACGTCCGGCTATTCCGAGACCACCGGCTGTCCGCGTCGGTCGGGGCGATCGCGCTGACTTTCTTCGGCATGGGCGGCGTGTTCTTCTTCACCAGCTTCTACCTGCAGAACGTCCGGGGCTACACCCCGCTGGCGGCCGGCCTGCTGACCGTGCCGTTCGCGGCCGGGCAGATGCTGGCCTCGCCGCGCAGCGCGGGCTTGGTCCGGCGTTACGGGGCCAAGACGGTCGGCGCCACCGGCCTGTTCGTCATGGCGCTGGCCCTGGCCGGGTACGCCACGCTCGGCACCGCGACCCCGATCTGGCTGCTCGGCGTGATCTTCGCGGTCCAGGGCGCGGCGATCGGCGCCGTCATGCCGGCCGCCACCGCGGCCGTCATGGACGTCCTGCCGCGCGAGCGGGCCGGCGCGGGTTCCGCGCTGACCAACATCGCCCGGCAGGTCGCGGTGGCGCTCAGCGTCGCGGTCCTCGGCTCGATCCTGGCGCAGTTCTACCGCGGCTCGCTCAGCCCGTCGCTGGCTCACCTGCCCACCGCCGCCCGCGGCGCGGCTTCCCAGTCGATCACCGCCACCCAGGCGGTCGCCCAGCAGCTGGGCACGGCTGGGCGGTCGCTGCTGGTCCCGGCCAACGACGCGTTCGTCCACGCCATGCACGCCACGACCATCGTCGCCGCGCTGATGGCGGTCGCGGGCGCGCTCGTCGTGGTCCGCTGGATGCCGGGGCGTGCGCGCGAGGCCGCGCCGGCCGGGCGCGCGCAGGGCCGTGACTACGAGGCCGAACTGGCCATAATGGAAGAAGACATGCTCAAGACGGCCGACCGGGAGGTGTGACACCGCCATGCAGCCCGTCACCGTGGCCGACCCGGACACCGGGCCGGCCACGGCGTCCGTCCGCCGGCCCGGCCGGCCGCGTAGTGAGGCGGCCGAGCAGGCCATCATCGAGGCGACCCTGGAGGTGTTCGCCGAGCAGGGGTTCGACGGAGTCTGCGTCGAGCTCGTCGCGGCCCGGGCCGGGGTCGGCAAGGCGACCATCTACCGCCGCTGGCCGAACAAGGAAGAGCTGCTGCTTGCCGCCCTCGGCTCGCTGAAGTCGCCGTACCCCGAGCCCGAGGGCGTTTCGGTCCGCGACGACCTGCTGGCCATCGTCGAGGTGATGTGCGCGGACAAGGCCGATCCCAGGAAGGCGCGCCGCTACGCGCTGCTGCTCGGCGAAGGGGAGAAGTACCCGCGGCTGATGGCGCGGTACAAGGCGGAGGTCGTCGAGCCGCGGCGCGAGATGGTCCGTTCGGTCATCCGCCGCGGTATCGAGACCGGCGAGCTACGCCCCGACACCGACGTCGAGATCGCGATGCTCACGCTGACCGGGGCGATCATGGCCCAGGAGAAATCCGCGGCCGGGACGTTGGACGGAGAGTTCGCCACCCGCCTGGTCGACGGGCTGCTGCTCGGCTGCTCGGTCCGTTCCTGACGCTGCGCCCGCCGCGGCGCTAGGGCGCCGGATCCAGACCGGTCGCGCGCTTCCGGATCCCGGCGAGCGCGGCCGCGACGCAGCCCGGCCGCTCGTGCCAGGGCAGGTGCCCGGCGCCGGCGATGATTTGCGCCTCGGCCTGCGGCAGCAGGGCCGCGGTCTGCTGGCCCTGGCTGACCGGCATCGGGCTCTGCTCCCCGAGCACGAACACCGCCGGCACCCGCATCTCGCGGAGTTTCGCGCCGAAGCCGCCCGCCAGCTGTTCGGCGGCCGAGGCGAAGGTTTCCCGGTAGGCCTCCAGCGAGGTCTTCAGGTGCGGCGGGAACGGCGGCGCGGCGGCCGGGTCGGCAAAGTAACCGGGCCAGAGCAGGCTCAGCGACTCCAGTGCGTCGGCGTCGGTGGGGCCGGGTCCGGCCAGGCGCTCGGCGACCTCACCGAACTGCGCGGCCGCGGCGGGCGACAGGCGGTCCACCAGATGCTGGCCCATTTCGGCGACCCCGCCGTCCCCCACGGCGCCGAGCGGATCCACGATCACCAGCCCGGCGACCCGGTCGGGATGGGCCAGCGCGAGCTGAAGCGCCAGGTAGCCGCCCCAGGAGTGACCGAGCACCACCGCCCGGCCGATGCCCAGCGTGTCGAGCACCGCGACCGCGTCGGCCACGTGGCGCTCCACGGTGAACGGCCCGCTGACCACCGAGGGGCTAAGGCCCCGCTGCTGGTACCTGACCGCGCGCCACCCCTCCGCCTCGGGGTAGAGCATGTCCATGTAGTCCGTCATCGCCGGGCCGCCGTGCAGGAGCAGGAGCGGCGCCCCCGAACCGCTGACGTGCCCGGCGATCGGTCCCTCCGGGGTCTGAGCTACGAAAGTGTCCTCGGCCACACGCCAAACCCTAGCGATCTCATGATCACGAAGGCTTTTGTACCGCCTGGAGTACAAGATCCTTCGTGATCATGGTGACCGCCCGCGTGGGCGGGCCCCGCGGGGGCTAGGGTCGCGCTTCGCGCCAGCGGTTGGTGATCGGGAGGCGCCGGTCCCGGCCGAAGTTCTTCTGGCTGATCTTCGGGCCCGGCGGGTACTGCCGCCGCTTGTACTCGGCGGCGTCGACCAGCCGGACCACCCGCCCGACCAGCGCCGGGTCGTGCCCAGCCGCGATCAGCTCGCTCACCCCCATGTCCCGTTCGACGTAGTCGTCGAGCAGCGCGTCGAGCACGTCGTACGGCGGGAGCGAGTCGGTATCGAGCTGCCCGGGGGCCAGTTCGGCGCTGGGCGGCTTGGTGATCGAGTTCTCCGGGATCGGGGGCGTGGCGCCGCGGCGCACCGCCTCCGCGTTCCGCCATCTGGCCAGCTCCCACACGACCGTCTTCGGGACGTCCTTGATCGGGGCGAACCCGCCCGCCGAGTCCCCGTACAGCGTCGAGTAGCCGGTCGCGATCTCGCTCTTGTTCCCCGTGGTCAGCACGAGGTGCCCGCCCGCGTTGGACAGCGCCATCAGGACGACCCCGCGCACCCGGGCCTGCAGGTTCTCGGCCGGCAGGCCGGCGCTCGGGAACCCGGCGGGGGAGAGCTCCTCGGTGAACGCGTCGACCATCGAGGCGATCGGGATCGTCATCGCGTGCAGGCCCTGCCGCTTGGCCAGGTCCTCGGCGTCGCTGACCGAGTGCTCGGAGGAGTACCGGCTGGGCATCAGGACCACGTGCACGTTCCCGGGGCCGATCGCGTCTGCCGCGATCGTCGCGGTCAGCGCCGAGTCAATCCCCCCGGACAGCGCCAGGATGACCGAGCGGAACCCGTTCTTGCGCACGTAGTCTCCGGTCCCGGTGACCAGCGCCGCGTAGACCTCGGCCGGGTCCGACAGCCGCGGCCAGAACGTTCCCTCGGTGATCTCCGCCGGATCCAAGAACGGAGCGTCCTTCGACTCAGGCAGCGCCACCCGCCGGATCGTGATCGTGGTGCCGTCTTCAGCGTCCACCGGCTGGTCACCGGGTAGCACCCCCGAAGCGGCGGGCAGGTCCAGATCGGCGACCACGAGCGCCTCCTCGAACTGAGGCCCGCGGGCCAGCAGCGTGCCGTCCGCGGCCACCAGGATCGAGTCGCCGTCGAAGACGAGCTCGTCCTGGCCGCCGATCATGTTGGCGTAGGCGAGTACGGCCCTCGCCTCCCGGGCCCGCCGGACGCACAGATCCAGCCGCACGTCGTCCTTGCCCCGCTCGTAGGGTGAGGCGTTCGGCACCAGCAGCAGGCTCGCCCCCGCCCGTGCGCACACCGCCACCGGCCCGCCGTCCTGCCACAGGTCCTCGCAGATCGCGGTGGCGATGTCGACGTGCTCGCCGTCACCGGTCGGCAGCCGGAACACCGGAAGCGTGTCGCCCGGCACGAAGTAGCGGAATTCGTCGAATACCCCGTAGTTCGGCAGGTGGTGCTTCGCCGAGGTGATGACGACCCGCCCGCCGTACAGCAGCGCCGCGGCGTCGAGCGGCGCGCCCGCCGGCAGCCCGGTCCGCGGCGCCAGGTCGGCCCTGCGGTCCAGGTAACCGGTCACCACCGCGACCCCGCCGAGCCCCTCGGCCCCGAGCCGCCTCGCCACCGAGTGCAGCGTGGCGATCGACGCCTCCACGAACGACGCCCGCAGCGCGAGATCCTCTACCGGGTACCCGGTCAGCATCATCTCGGGGAACACCACGACCCGCGCCCCGCGCGCGTCCGCCCGGCGGGTCCATTCCACGATCAGCTCGGCGTTCCCGTCCAGGTCTCCTACCGTGGCGTTGACCTGCGCCAGCGCAATCCTCAGCTCCGTCACGCTTCCAGCCTATGTAACCGCGCGGAAACACCAGACGGCTAAGGTGATTGCCGTGGACAGGCAGGAAGAGTTCGTGCTGCGCACGCTGGAGGAGCGGGACATCAGGTTCGTCCGGCTCTGGTTCACCGACGTCCTCGGCACGCTGAAATCGATAGCGGTCGCCCCCGCGGAGCTCGAAGGCGCCTTCGCCGACGGGATCGGGTTCGACGGCTCGGCGATCGAGGGCTTCGCCCGGGTGTACGAGGCGGACATGATCCTGCGCCCGGACCCGGCGACCTTCCAGCTGCTGCCGTGGCGTGGCGAGTACCCGGGGGTGGCCCGGATGTTCTGCGACATCCTGCTGCCCGACGGGTCACCGTCGTACGCGGACCCGCGCTGGGTGCTCAAGCGGAACCTCGGCCGCGCCTCCGAGCTCGGCTTCACCTTCTACGCCCACCCCGAGATCGAGTTCTTCCTGCTCCGGGAGCGGCCCGAGCCGGGCGGCAAACCCCGGCCGATCGACGCCGGCGGCTACTACGACCACACGCCGCACAGCATCGCCCATGATTTCCGCCGCAGCGCGATCACCATGCTGGAGTCGATGGGCATCTCGGTGGAGTACAGCCACCACGAGGGCGCACCCGGCCAGCAGGAGATCGACCTGCGGTACGCCGACGCGCTGACCACCGCGGACAACATCATGGCGTTCCGGCTGGCGATGAAGGAGGTGGCGATCGAGCAGGGCGTGTACGCGACGTTCATGCCGAAGCCGTTCACCGACCACCCGGGCTCGGGCATGCACACCCACGTGTCGCTGTTCGAGGGCGACAAGAACGCGTTCTACGAGGCGGGCGCCGAGTTCCAGCTGTCTAAGACCGCCCGGGCCTTCATCGCGGGCCTGCTGCAGCACGCTGCGGAGATCACCGCGGTCTGCAATCAGTGGGTCAACTCCTACAAGCGGCTGTGGGGCGCGGCCGAACGCACGGCGGGCGCGGGCGGTGAGGCGCCCGCGTACGTGTGCTGGGGGCACAACAACCGCTCGGCCCTGATCCGCGTGCCGATGTACAAGCCGCAGAAGGGCAACTCGACCCGGGTGGAGTTCCGCTCGCTGGACGCCGCCTGCAACCCGTACCTGGCGTTCGCCGTGATCCTGGCGGCTGGCCTGAAGGGTATCGAGGGCGACTACGAACTGCCGCCGGGCGCCGAGGACGACGTGTGGGCGCTCACCTCGGCCGAGCGCCGCGCGCTCGGCATCCGCCCGCTGCCGCAGGACCTGGACCAGGCCATCAGGGTCATGCAGGAAAGCGAGCTCGTCGCGGAGACGCTGGGCGAGCACGTCTTCGACTTCTTCCTGCGCAACAAACGCGAGGAATGGCAGGAGTACCGCCGCCAGGTCACCGAGTACGAGCTAGACCGCTACCTGCCGACGCTCTGACTTCCCGCCGTTAGTGGCCGGTGCCGTCAGTTGCCGGTGCTCTGGCCTGCGCTGCCCTGGCCGGAGTTCGGCGCGCCGAGGTAGGTGACCAGGATGGCACCGACGTCGGTGGTGGCCGTGATGGTATGCGGTGCCGAGGCCCTCTGCGGGATGCGGACGGTGGCCTGGCCGAAGCTGGCGTTCGCGACCACTATGTAGGACGCGGCCGACGGCACCCGCAGGGTGATGGCCCCGATCCGGGTCACGGCCGCGATGGTGGCGGGCGCCGCGGAGAAGTCGGCGGTGATGGCGCCGACGTCGGTGGTCAGGCTGACGGACGCGCCGGCCAGGCCGGTGGCCGTGATGAGCCCGGCGTCGGCCTTGGCGGTTACCTGCCCGGCCAGGCCGGACAGCACGATCCGGCCCGCATCGGCCGTGACCTGGACCGCCGCGGTGCGTGGCACCCGGATGTGATAGACCACGGCGCAGACCAGCTCGACCGGGCAGGTGTAGCCGACGGTGAGCGTCCCGTCGCTGACCGAACGGGTGGTCACCGGGGGCTTGCTGGTGTAGGTGATCTCCTCGGTGACGGACGCGGTGGATCCGCTTGCGCCGGTGACCGTGATGTTGCCCACCCGGCTCGTGACCACGAGCGCGCTGACCGGTGCGGATATCGCGTGCACGGCGGTCGACCGGTGCGTTCCCGGGATCGAGAGGGCCGGGCTGGCGCTGGCGGCCTCGGTCCCGGAAGCCCCGGCGGAGGCGGAACTGCTGGCGGAGCCGAGGCCGCATCCGCTCAGGGTCAGCCCGGCGATCAGCGCGAGCCCGCACAGCAGGGCGGCGCGCGGGGTGCGGTCCATGCCGCGCTTATCACTCCTCGAAGCGGCCGCCTAGGTACCTGGCCAGGAAGCGCTCGGCGGCGGCGTAGAACTTCAGCCGGTTCTGCGGCTTGGCGAAGCCGTGCCCCTCG
This sequence comes from Streptosporangiaceae bacterium, assembly GCA_050698755.1. GTDB lineage: Bacteria > Actinomycetota > Actinomycetes > Streptosporangiales > Streptosporangiaceae > Palsa-504. The sequence goes on from JBOHCK010000174.1 coordinate 8,485, forward strand.
TCAGGGAACAGCATGTACTCGTGCTCGATCCCCGCCTCCTTCAGGGCGGCCACGATCTGCTCCGACTCGGCCTGCTTGACCCGCGGGTCGTTGGCCCCCTGGGCGATCAGCAGCGGGATTCTGATGTCCCTGGCCCGGGACAGCGGTGAGCGCGACCACAGGAACTCCTGGTCCGTCTCGGGGTTCCCGGCCCGCTTGTACAGCTGCATCTTCATCGGCGTCCAGTACGGCGGGATCGACTCGAGCAGCGTCTGGAGGTTGGACGGGCCGACCACGTCCACCGCGCAGCAGAACACGTCGGGCGTGAACGCCGCGCCCACGAGCGCCGCGTAGCCGCCGTAGGAACCGCCGTAGATGGCTACCTTGTCCCGGTCGGCCCAGCCCTGATCGACCACGTACGCCACCGCGTCCAGCAGGTCGTCGTGCATCTTGCCGCCCCACTCCCGGTCACCGGCGGAGACGAACGCCTTGCCGTAGCCGGTCGAGCCGCGGTAGTTCACCTGGATGCACAGGTAGCCGCGGTTGGCCAGCCACTGCGCCTCGGGGTCAAAGCCCCACACGTCGCGAGCCTGCGGCCCGCCGTGCACGTTGAGCACCGCGGGCAGCCCGGTCCGGCCGCCTCCCGGCGGGAAGGTGACGTACCCGTGCACGGTCAGCCCGTCCCGTGCCGTGAACGAGAACGGCTCCATCTGCGCCAGCTCGTAGGCCGCCAGCTCCGGACGAGTGGTGAACAGGAAGGTGCCGGTCCGGCTGGCCCGGTCGTAGGCGAAGTACTGGATCGGGCGCACGTCGTCGGTGAAGTTGACCAGCCAGGTCGTGTCGGCCTCGTCGCGCCCGGCGAATCCGGGGTCACCGGGGTTGAGCGCCCGGATCGCCTGGTAGTCCGGGCTCACCTCCGGGTCGAGCACGTGGTACTCCGCACGGTCCTTGAGCACCACGCCGATCTGCGGCTCCCGGGTGTCCGGGTGCAGCAGGGCCCCCGTGACGTCCGCCTCGGAGTCCTCGAGCAGCACCTGAGCGTCGCCCGACGCTAGGTCGATCCTGGTCAGCCGGCCCGTGTCCACGCCCAGCGAGCTGACGGCCACCAGCGCTTTCCCGTCCCCGGTGAACGCCAGGGCGTGGCTGGCCGCGACGTCATCGGCCGGGATGGTCAGCAGCGTCCGCCAGGCGGCGTCCGCGCCGTCCCGGACGAGCAGGTCGAATCCGCCGTCGGGCAGCGGGTTGATGGCGCCGCGCACCACCATGTCCTCATCGGCGAGCCACCCCGCGTACCCGGGATTCTCGATCTCCTTGACCAGTTCGCCCGTCTTCAGGTCCAGCCGGTAGACGTCGTGCAGCTGCGGGTTGTCCCGGTTGATCCCGACCAGGACCTCGTCGCGGTGGCTCTTGCGGGTGGCGATGAGCCGCACCTGGACGCCCTCGAACGGGGTGAGGTCACGACGTTCCATCGTCTCCAGGTCGACGTCGTACAGCCGCCAGTTCTCGTCCCCGCCGGTGTCCTGGACGTACAGCAGGTGCCTGCCGTCCTTAGCCCAGAGGTAGGCCCGGATGCCGCGGTCGCGGTCGTCGGTCACCACGGCTGCGGCGTCCCAGTCGACACCGGAACCTTCCGGGGCGCCGGCCGCCCGGATCGGCGCGACCCAGACGTTGAGCACCCCCTCGCGCGGTGCTATCCAGGCCATCCGGGTGCCGTCAGGTGAGATGTTCGGGCTGATTCGCTCGGGGTTGCCGAAGAGCACGCTACGGGGGATGAGTTCGACCATGACCCATGCCTACCACACCAGTTGAAGCATCCAGAACTACCGCCGGTGGCCGGCCCGCAGCCACGCGAGGTAATCGGCGACCGCGGATTGCGTGTCGTAGGCGGGCTGGTAACCGGTGTCCTGGCGGAGACTGCTGATGTCGAGGCAGATCCCCTGGCCGGATCCGGCCGGGCTGCGGCCCTCGGGCAGCTCGATCCGCGCGTCCGGGACGAGCCTGAAGACCGCCGCCGCGACCTCCCGGTTGGTCATCACCTGCCCGGAGGCGATGTTGTAGGTCCGGTGAGGTAGCCGCGGCGCAAGCTGCAGCAGCGCGATCGCCCTGGCGCAGTCCTTCACGTAGCACATGTCGAATCCGTCGTCGGCGTAGGCCGGCGAGCGCAGCGCGGAAAAGTCCGGCGCGGTGCCGCGGGCGCCGGCGTGCACGAGCTGGGGCGCCGCGGTGAACGGTGACATCGGGTTGCCGCCCGGGCCCCAGGGCGAGATCCGCAGGCTGATGATCTCGATCCCGGTGGCGCCGGCCAGGTAGTCGGACAGCAGCTCGCCGATCTTCTTGAACGCCGGGATCACGTGGCCCGCCGCCATCGGCAGCGGTACGTCCTCGCGCAGCGGGCTTTCTGCGGTGGTGCCGCCGTATACCCCGATCGTGGACGCGATCGCGACCCGCGGCACCTGCCAGGCCTGTGCCGCCTGCACCACGTTGAGCAGGCTGCCGATCGCCATCCTGGCGCCGTCGACCGGCTCGGCCGCGCCGGGCGGCCAGGGCACCGATCCGGCCAGGTGAACGACGCCGGTGATCTGGTAGCGGGTGCCGATCTCCAGCAGCGCCGCCTGGTCGGTGACGTCGGCCCGCTCGGTGAACACCCGCCGGCCGGCCTGCCCGGCTAGGTCGTCGGGGAGTACTGGTTCCCGCCGCTGGACCAGCACGCACGATTCGCCGAGGTCGAGCAGGGCCCGCGCGGTGTGCGACCCGATAAACCCCAGTCCGCCGGTCACCAGGATCATTACGCCCTCCAATTCACTAGCATGCTAGCGATATCGCCATCGTACCGCACATCACTAGCGTGCTAGTGACTATCCTCGGGGGATGACCGATCTGCTCGCCCTGTTCACCCAGGCCGCCAAGCTCCTGCGGGAAGCCACCGACGAGGCGATGAGCCGCCACGGCGTCCGGGTCGGCCAGCACATCGTGCTGAGCGTGCTCTGGGAGCAAGACGGGCTCACCCCCGGCGAGGTCGCCCGCCGCCTCGAGGTCGCCACTCCCACCATCGTCAATACCGCGACTCGCATGGAGGAAGCTGGCCTGCTGGTCCGCAGGCCCGACCCGGACGACGCGCGCCTGGTCCGGCTCTACCTCACCCCGCACGCCAGGGCGGTGCGCGAATCGGTCAGGGACGCCCGCGCCCGACTGGAGCGGCGCGCCACCGCCGCCCTGGATCCCGCCGAGTTCGACTACCTCAGGTCGGCCCTGGAGAAGATCATCGCCCAGCTCCGGGACGGCCGGGCCGGCGGCTTATCGGGGTCCGGGGGAAGGCCGATGTCCGGGGTGGGCGTGCGGGTCCAGGCTTGGGCGCCCGCCAGGACCGCGTCCCAGGGGCGGCCACAGTTACGGCCGGGCGGCGCGGATGATCGCCGAGTGCACGCCGTCGGCGGCCTGGTGGGTCGGGGTGATCGCGATGGCGGTGAAGCCGGCCGCGGCCAGCCCGGCGCGGTACCCGGCGAAGGAGGATACGCCGGCGCAGCCGGCCTGGCCGCCGCGCTCGGTCCGCTGGGCCGGGGTCAGGTGGTCCTCGGCGAGGATGTCGGTGAGGCCGAGGCGGCCGCCGGGGCGCAGGACCCGGAAGCTCTCGGCGAAGACGGCGGACCGGTCGGCGGACAGGCAGATCACGCAGTTGGAGATGACCACGTCCACGGAGCTGTCCGGCAGCGGTATCGCCTCGATGTGGCCCAGGAGGAACTCGACGTTGCCCGCGCCGGCCTGCCGTGCGTGGGCGCCGGCCAAATCCAGCATCTCCTCGGTCATGTCCAGCCCGTAGACCTTCCCGGCCGGGCCGACGCGCC
>JBOHCK010000175.1:0-12228 GCA_050698755.1 Streptosporangiaceae bacterium
CGTGCTGGCGATGTACGACCTGACGTCGGTCACGAGCCCGACGGACAGCAGCTTCCAGGCCATCAGCTTCATCGGTTACCAGGGCACGTTCAACGAGAACGTGGTCATTCAGTTCGAGCAGACCCAGCTGAAGTCCAGCCGCCTGGTGAAGGCTGGCCCGGACGGCGGCAAGATGATCTGCGGCTACAGCAGCACCGCGGGCGGCGCCGAGGCGAGCGAGTGCGTCTGGGTCACCAAGGACACCTTCGGCCAGGTCCAGTTCATCGCCGGCCAGACGGCGGTGAAGTACCAGGGCGCTTCTGTGTTGGCGCTCGAGGTCAGGGACGTCGTGGAGGTCCCCGCCTAGCAGCGCCCCGCCTAGTATCGCAGGGCCGTAGACTCACCTGTCGTGAGCAGACCCGACCCCATGGTCCCCGTCGAGTTGCCCCCCCAGTACGCGCCCGCCGAGGTGGAAGGCCCGCGCTACGAACGCTGGGAGAAGGCAGGTTACTTCACCCCGGACGTCAACGCCGGTGGCCCCGCGTACTGCATCGTCATCCCGCCGCCGAACGTCACGGGCTCGCTGCACATCGGCCACGCGCTGGACCACACGCTGATGGACGCCCTGATCAGGCGGCGTCGCATGCAGGGCTACAAGACGCTGTGGCTCCCGGGCATGGACCACGCGGGGATCGCCACCCAGAACGTCGTGGAGCGCGAGCTCGCCAAGGAGGGCCTGAGCCGCCACGACCTCGGGCGCGAGGCCTTCGTCGAGCGGGTCTGGCGGTGGAAGGCCGAATCGGGCGGCAAGATAGGCGGCCAGATGCGCCGCCTGGGCGACAGTGTGGACTGGTCCCGCGAGCGGTTCACGATGGACGAGGGCCTGTCCCGCGCCGTCCAGACCATCTTCAAGCGGCTCTTCGACGACGGCCTGATCTACCGGGCCGAACGCATCATCAACTGGTGCCCGCGCTGCCTGACCGCGCTGTCCGACATCGAGGTGGACCACAGCGACGACGAAGGCGAGCTCGTCTCGATCCGCTACGGCGACGGGGACACCTCGATCGTCGTCGCCACCACCCGCGCCGAGACCATGCTCGGCGACACCGCGGTGGCGGTGCACCCCGACGACCCGCGGTACGCGGGCCTGGTCGGGAAGACGGTGGAGCTCCCGCTGACCGGCCGGCGCATCCCGATCGTCGCCGACGACCACGTCGACCCCGCGTTCGGCACCGGCGCGGTCAAGGTCACTCCCGCCCACGACCCGAACGACTTTGAGATCGGGCGCCGGCACGACCTGCCCAGCCTGACCGTCCTGGACGAGCACGGCGTGGTCACCGCCCACGGCCCGTTCCAGGGCCTGGACCGGTTCGAGGCCAGGCCCGCCATGGTCCGCGCGCTGCGCGAGGAAGGCCGCATCGTCGGGGAGAAGCGACCGTACGTGCACTCGGTCGGGCACTGCAGCCGCTGCGGCACCACGGTCGAGCCGCGCCAGTCGCTGCAATGGTTCGTCCGCGTCGCCACGCTCGCCCAGGCCGCCGGCGACGCGGTCCGCGACGGCCGGGTCCGGCTGCACCCGCCGGAGATGAACGCGCGGTACTTCGGCTGGGTCGACGACATGCACGACTGGTGCATCAGCCGCCAGCTGTGGTGGGGCCACCGTATTCCTGTTTTTTATGGACCGAACGGCGATTTGCGCTGCGTTGGCCCTGATGAGCAGCCTCCGGATGGCTGGACCCAGGATCCCGACGTCCTGGACACCTGGTTCTCCTCGGCCCTGTGGCCGTTCTCAACGCTGGGCTGGCCCGATGACACGCTGGACCTGCGCACCTTCTACCCGACCAGCGTGCTGGTCACCGGGTACGACATCTTGTTCTTCTGGGTCGCGCGGATGATGATGTTCGGCCTGTTCGCGATGCGCGACGCCGCGCCCGCCGACGCCCCGCCGTTCCGCGTCGTCGCGCTGCACGGCCTGGTCCGTGACCAGTTCGGCAAGAAGATGTCCAAGTCGCGCGGCAACACGGTGGACCCGCTGGACTGGATGGACAGGTTCGGTGCCGACGCGACCAGGTTCACCCTGGCCCGCGGCGCCAACCCGGGCGGCGACATCGCGATCAGCGAGGAGTGGGCGGCAGGCTCGCGCAACTTCTGCAACAAGCTGTGGAACGCCGTCCGCTTCGCCCTGCTGAACGGTGCGTACGTCCCGGCCAGTCCGCCCGCGGCCGCCTTTGAGCTGGCCGCCGCCGAGCCCGCCTACTCGGTCCCCGATTTCTGGATCTTGTCCCGGTTGTCGGCGGTGATCGCCGAGGTGGACGAGCTGTTCGAGGCGTTCGAGTTCGGCAAGGCCTGCGACACGCTTTACCACTTCGCCTGGGACGAGGTGTGCGACTGGTACCTGGAGCTGGCCAAGGTCCCCCTGGCCTCGGGCGACCTGCGCGCGGTCGAGGCGACCAGGCAGGTCCTCGGGTTCGTGCTCGACCAGCTGCTGCGGCTGCTGCACCCGGTCATGCCGTTCGTGACCGAGGAGCTGTGGACCGCGCTGACCGGCGAGGAATCGGTCATGGTGGCCCCGTGGCCGTCCTTCTCCCTGCGCGATGAGGCGGCCGAGGCGGAGATTTCCTCGCTGATGCGCCTGGTCACGGAGATCAGGCGGTTCCGCTCGGATCAGGGCCTGCGCCCGGGCCAGCGGGTGGCGGCCGCCCTGGTGGGCATCGAGGACACCGCGCTGGCGGCGCACGCCGAGCGGATCCGCGCCCTGCTCAGGCTGGATCCGCCCGCGGAGGGCTTCAGCCCCTCGGCGTCCCTGGCCGCCGAGGGGCTCACGGTCGAGCTGGACGTGGCCGGGGCGATCGACATCGCCGCCGAGCGCCGCAGGCTGGAGAAGGACCTCGCCGCCGCCAGGACCGAGGCCGACCAGTCCGCCGCCAAGCTCGCCAACCCCGAGTTCACCGCCAAGGCCCCCGCCGAGGTCGTGGCCAAGGTCCGCCAACGCCTAGCCGCGGCTAACTCCGACATCGCCCGCCTCGAGCACCGCCTGGCCGCCCTCTGATCCGGCGCCTTCCATGATCATGTGTAGCTTTGGGCGCTATTTGCCAGTTTCTGCACATGATCATGGTCCGGCGGCCACGTAGGCTGGGACGATGGACATCGAGGCGCGGATGCGGGAGGTCGAGCAGGAGATCGTCTCCCGCCGGGCTGAGCACTCCGTGGATCTGGCGCTGGACCGGGTGGCCGAGCTCGTGGCCCTGCTCGGCGACCCGCAGCGCGCGTGCCCCGTCATCCATATCACGGGCACCAACGGCAAGACGTCCACGGCCCGGATGACCGACGCGCTGCTGCGCAGCCGCGGCCTGCGGACCGGCCGGTTTACCAGCCCGCACCTGGTGTCGATCAGGGAACGGATCTGCGTGGACGGCGCCCCGATCGACCCGGAGCGATTCGTGGCCGCGTACGAGGAGGTCATCCCGTACGTGCAGCTCGTGGACGCCAGGCACCCGGTGGCGATGTCCTTCTTCGAGGTCCTCACCGGCATGGCGTTCGCGATCTTCGCCGACGCGCCCGTCGACGTGATGGTGCTCGAGGTCGGCGTGGGCGGCCGGGACGACGCCACGAACGTGGCGGACGGCGTGGTCGCGGTCGTTACCCCGATCTCGATCGACCACAGCAGGTTGCTCGGCGGCACGATCGAGGAGATCACGGTCCATAAGGCCGGCATCATCAAGCCGGGCGCGGTCGCGATCCTCGCGCAACAGCCGCTCGCCGCGGCCGAAGTGCTGCTCAGGCACGCCGCCCAGGTGGGCGCGTCGGTCGCCATCCAAGGCGTGGAGTTCGGCGTCATGAGCCGTGAGCAGGCCGTCGGCGGGCAGCAGCTCGTGCTCCGCGGCCTGCGCGGCACCTACGAGAACATCTACCTGCCGCTGTTCGGCAGTCACCAGGCCGGCAACGCGGCCTGCGCGCTGGCCGCGGTCGAGGCGTTCGCCGGCGCGACGGACGAGGCGGCCCCGCTCGATGAGGATCTGGTGCGCGAGGCGTTCTCCATCGTCAGCTCGCCCGGCCGGCTGGAGGTCGTCAGGCGCAGCCCCACGATCATCCTTGACGCCGCGCACAACCCGGCGGGCATGACCGCGACGGCCGCCGCGATCGAGGAGGCGTTCACCTTCACCCACCTGACCGGCGTCTTCGCGGCGAGCCGGGACAAGGATGTGCCGGGCATGCTCTCCGAACTCGAGCCGCTGCTCGACGAGATCGTGGTGACGCATAACTCCTCGGACCGGTCGATGGATCCCGGCGAGGCCGCCGAAATCGCGGCCGAGATCTTCGGCGAGGACCGCGTCAGGTCCGCCGGCCGGATCGAGGACGCCTTCGAGGCCGCGGTCACGCTCGCCGACGAGGCGGTCGAGGCGGGCCTGCCGGGCGGCGCCGGCGTGCTGATCACCGGATCGGTCATCACCGCGGGCGACGCCCGCAAGCTGCTCGGCCCGGCGGGCGGGCAGCCGCAGGCCGAGCCGACCGCGCGCCAACCCGCGCGTCACTCGTTCACGGCGGGGGAGCTTTCGTGAGCAGCCGGGCTCTGGTGAGCAGCCGGGCGGAGGCGAAGCGGCTGCGGCAGCTGTGCGGCACGGTCCTGGCTATGGAGGCCATCGTCATCGGGCTCGCGATCCCGGTCGCCATCGTCCTCGAACACGTGCATCGCGGTCTCGCCGGAGGTGTCGGCGGCGGCCTGGCCGTAGGTGCCCTCCTACTCAGCGGGTTGGTCGGACGGCCGGGCATGAGCTGGGCGCTGGTGGCGGGCACCGTGCTGCAGGCCCTGGTCATCGCCGCGGGCGCCGTGGTCCCCGCGATGTACGGCCTCGGCGCGATTTTTGCGGCGCTCTGGATCACCGGCATCTGGCTGGCCCGCAGGCTTTCCGCGCCCGCCGCCCCTGGTCCGCACGCTCCGTAGCCGAGCCGACTCGCCGACGCGCCGACGTCGTGCCAGATCATGGGTAAGCTGGCACCAGTGGCGAATCGCATCATCGACCCGCGGCGGGGCTCGCTACGCCCGGGGGAGATCGAGATCCTCTTCCGGAACCCGCCAGGTCGGCCGCACCGTTGTCCAAGATAAGACCCAACCAGGCCGCCTCCGGCGCGGTCTACGTTGACAAGTTCCTAGATCAAAGCCCGGATCGGAAGGTTCCCGCCCCAGATGAGTGCGATGACATTCCTCGGACGTGACATGGCGGTTGATCTCGGCACCGCGAACACCCTCGTGTACGTGCGCGGTCGCGGGATCGTTCTGAATGAGCCGTCGGTGGTCGCGCTCAATACCAACAACGGCCAGATCGTCGCCGTGGGCGCCGAAGCCAAACGCATGATCGGCCGCACGCCAGGCAACATCGTGGCGGTGCGCCCGCTCAAGGACGGCGTGATCGCCGATTTCGACGTAACCGAGCGGATGCTTCGGTACTTCATTCAGAAGGTGCACAAGCGCGGGTATTTCGCCAAGCCCAGGCTGGTGGTGGCCGTGCCGAGCGGGATCACGGGCGTGGAGCAGAGCGCGGTCAAGGAGGCCGGCCATCAGGCCGGGGCCAGACGGGTCTACATCATCGAGGAGCCGATGGCGGCCGCGATCGGCGCGGGGCTCCCGATCAACGAGCCGACCGGCAACATGGTGGTCGACATCGGCGGCGGGACCACCGAGGTCGCGGTGATCTCCCTGGGCGGCATCGTCACGTCGCAGTCCATCAGGATCGGCGGCGACGAGATGGACCAGGCGATCATCACCTTCGCGAAGAAGGAGTACTCGCTCATGCTGGGCGAGCGGACCGCCGAGGAAATCAAGATGGCCCTCGGTTCGGCGTTCCCCGCCGACGACGAGCCCAGCGCCGAGATCCGGGGCCGTGACCTGGTCAGCGGCCTGCCGAAGACCGTGGTGATCTCCGCCGCCGAGGTCCGCCGCGCGATCGAGGAACCGCTCAACCTCATCATCGACGCCGTCAAGAGCACGCTGGACAAGTGCCCGCCCGAGCTGGCCGGCGACGTCATGGACCGCGGGATCGCCCTGACTGGAGGCGGCGCCCTGCTCCGCGGGCTAGAGTCACGCATACGGGAGGAAACCGGGATGCCCGTGCAGGTCGCGGACAACCCGCTCGACTCCGTGGTGCTCGGCACCGGCAAGTGTGTCGAGGACTTCGAGACCCTGCGCCAGGTACTGGTGCCAGACACCAGGCGCTGATACCGACTCGTATCGGCCGCAGCGGGACGGACGAGGAGGCGCAGTGCAAGACGGTCGGCGTACTCGCGTGGTTCTCGGCGTGCTCCTGCTCATCGCCCTCGCCCTGATCACGCTGGACTTCCGCGACGGCGGCGCTTCCCCGGCGCGCAACCTGGGCTCGGAGATCTTCGGGCCGATCGAGCGGGTCACGAACGACATCACCAACCCGGTGTCCAGCCTGTTCGACTCGATCACCGGCGGGCCCTCGTCGCAGGGCACGATCGCCAGCCTGCAGCAGGAGAACGCATCGCTGCGCGCCCAGCTCAGCGCGGCTCAGCTGAGCAAGTCAGAATCCAGGCAGCTGGCCCAGCTGCTGCGGATCGACGCCGGCGCCTACCGGATCGTCGCGGCCAGCGTGATCGCCGCCGGGGGGGATTACTCCGACACCGTCACGCTAAACGCCGGAAGCAGTGACGGGATCAAGACCGATGAGACCGTGCTCAACGGCTCGGGGCTCGTCGGGAAAGTCACCCAGGTGAGCCTGGATACCTGCACCGTCGTGCTGGCCAGCGACGCGTCGTCGATCGTCGGCGTGCAGATCGCGGGTACCGCAGAGATAGGCGAGGTCACCGGGACCGGCAAGTCCATGTCCGGGTCCGGCCTGCTCCAGCTGACCCTGTTCGACGCGAACGCGGTGCTGCAGCCCGGGCAGGAGGTCGTCACCTACGCCTCGGTGAACGACCAGCCGGAGGTTCCCGGCGTGCCCGTCGGCACCGTCATCTCGGTGCACGCCGGAGCGCTGGAGCAGACGGCAATGGTCCGGCCGTTCGTCACCTTCACCTCCCTGGGCGTCGTGGGCATCGTCGTGGAGGTGCCCAAGCACAGCGCGGGAATCTCGATCCTGCCGCGCCCGGCCCCGACGGTGACCATCACCACGACCCCGCCCCCCGTCACGCCCTCCGCCTCGATCTCCCCAGGAAACATCGGCCCCTCCGCCAGCGGCTCCCCGTCGGTCTCGCCCTCTCCGACGGCGTCCGCGTCAGGCGGAGGCTGACGTGCGCTGGCTGATCTCCTTCCTGGCTGCCGGACTGGCGGTCATCGCTCAGGTCACGATCATGGACCGGATCACGTTTCCCGGCGGGACCGGGCCCGACCTGGTGCTGCTCGCGGTGGTCGCGCTGGCCCTGGCGGGCGGCCCGCTGCTGGGTTCGCTGATCGGGTTCTCCGCCGGCCTCGCCCTAGACGTGGCCCCGCCGGGTAGCCACTTCGTCGGCGAGGACGCGCTCGTGTTCTGCCTGATCGGGTACTTGTGCGGCCTGGTGGCGGAAACCCCGGCCTCCGAAGGCGTGCCCGAGCAGGGCCACACGGCCCTGTTCGAGATCGTGGTCACGGCGGTCGGCGCCGTCTGCGGCGAGGCGCTGATGGCGCTGCTCGGCGTCATGGTCAGCGACCCGCGCGTGACGTGGTCCGCCATCAAGCACGTGCTCCCCGTGGCCTCCGTGTACGACGTGGCCCTGGCCCCGTTCGCGCTGTACGCCGCCGCTGCGGTCCTGCGCCTGGCCGGAACGCGACGCGAAAGCAGGCGTGACGCATTCCCTGGCCTCGCGGCAGGCGGCGCGATCGCGGGCGCCACGGCGGGAGCGCTCCGGCCCGTGCGCGAGCCTGACCTGAAGCTGGGCAACCTCCGCGGCCAGAGCGCCGCCTTGAGGCCCTCGCCCAAGTCGGCGCCCATGCGCGAGCCGAACCTGAACCTCGGCAGTCTGCGCGGCCAGAGCGCCGCCCTGAGGCCCTCGCCCAGATCGGCGCCCATGCGCGAGCCGAACCTGAATCTCGGCAGTCTGCGCGGCCAGAGCGCCGCCCTGAGGCCCACGCCCAAGTCGGCGCCCATGCGCGAGCCGAACCTGAAGCTGGGCAACCTGCGGGGCCAGAGCGCCGCCCGCAAGCCCAGGCCCAAGCGCGAGCCGAACCTGCGGCTGGGGCGCGGCGGAACGCTGGGCGGCAGTGCCCTCGGCGCGGCCTTCGCGGGCCAGGGCGGCGGGGTCGCAGGCGCCCTGGGCAGCCCGGCCCGGGTTCGGTTCAGTTCCAGGTCGCAGGGGGGAGTGCTGGGTGGTTCCCTGCTCGGCGGCTCCCTGGGCGGTAGCCCCCGAATGCGCAGCTCCCGGTTCGGCAGCACGCGGATGGGCCGGTCGCTGCTCGGCGGATCGGTGTTCAGCCGCTCTCCATCCGCCCTGGGTCGCCCGGCTAAGGGCAGCCAAACATTGTCACCAGGCCGATCCGCGTTCCTCGGCCGGCCGCCCCTGGGATCGGGCTGGATCGGTCGCTCCTCCGGGCTGGGCCGCTCGTCCCGGCCCGGCCCGTCCTTGCCTCTGGGCCGCTCGTCTTCCCGGCGCCGTGAGGGGAAGCTGATGCGGTCGTCACCGGGCGGATCGGCCGCTGGGCACGTGCCCAGGTTCTCCCAGGGCAGCGCACTGTCCCGGCTGACCGCCGCGCTGCGCGGCCCGGGCAGAACCAAGTCGGCCGTGAGCCGGCGGAGCCTCGGCCAGTCGGCCCTGGGGAGCCCGGCCCGGGGGAGCTCGGGCCTGGGCAGGCCGGCCAAGCGGAAGCTGCCGGGCCGGGGCTGGCTGCGCCGCTCTGCGCCCTATGGCCGCGGGCTACCCGGCGGCGGCCTGGGCCGGAGCGCACCGCGCCTGCGGATAGGGTCCACCGGATCGGGGCTGTCCTCTCGGTCTCAGTCCAGGCTGCACATGCCCCGCGTGCGGATGAGGAAGCAAAAGTCATGGCGGACGGGAGGTTACCGATGAACGCGGCGTCGCGGCACCGCCTGTGGGTGCTCTACCTGCTGGCGTTCGCCATGCTGGTCGCGCTGGGCGGCAGGCTCTATTACCTGCAGGTGATGAACAGCACCGCGTACACCAAGCAGGCCACGGCGAACCAGACCAGGGACGTGATCGTGCCCGCCGTCCGCGGCCAGATCCTCGACGACGTAGGCGCCCAGCTCGTCACTAACAAGACGGCGCTGGTCGTCTCGGTGGACATGATGAACCTGGAACAGCAGCCAGGCGGGGCCGCGCCGGTCCTGCACCGGCTGGCTCCGCTCCTCGGCATGAAGTACACCGAGCTATACGACAAGACCAGGCTGTGCGGCCCGCACGTCTCTCAGCCCTGTTGGACCGGCTCGCCCTACCAGCCCATCCCGGTCGACCAGAACGTGCCCGACCGGGTGGCGCTGCAGGTCATGGAGGAACAGAGCCAGTTCCCCGACGTCACCGCTCAGGTCCAGCCGGTCATCGAGTACCCCACGCCCGACGGGGCGAACCCGGCGCAGGTTCTCGGATACCTCCAGCCGATCACCCCGCAGGAGATCGCGACCAGGCACTTGCCCGTGACCGGTTTCTCCGGCGTGGACCTGGTCGGCCAGGCGGGACTCGAGGCCCAGTACGACACCCAGCTCCGCGGCCAGGCCGGAACCCAGGTGGTCTCGGTCAACGCCGCGGGCGACGTCACGGGAACGGTCGGCGAAACCGCCCCGGTCACGGGCGACGACCTGGTAACCAGTCTCAACGCGCAGCTGCAGGGGGATGTCCAGCAGGCGCTGAACGGTGCGATCAACCGGTCACGGTCCGAGGGCAACGCCGCCAACCAGGGCGCGGCGATCGTGATGACGACCACCGGCCGGGTGGTGGCGATGGCCAGTTACCCGGACTACAACCCGAGTGTGTGGACCGGCGGCATCTCCCAGCAGGAGTTCAACGACCTGTTCGGCACCAAGGACGGGGAGCCGGTCATCGACTGGGCCACCCAGGGCCAGTACGCCCCGGGGTCCACCTTCAAGATCACCTCGACCGCGGCCGCCGTGGCCGACGGATACCCGCTGAACGGCCTGTACAGCTGCCCCGCTAGCTTCAGCATCGGCAGTGCCACGTACAAGAACGACGGCGAGCCTAGCCTGGGCGACATGACGTTCGCCGAGGCGCTCATCCAGTCCTGCGACACCGTGTATTACCAGCTCGGCTACGACATGTACCTCAAGGACGACACCAAGGCCAACGTCGTCACGTCGCCGAGTGCCCCGGTGCAGAAGATGCAGAAGATGGAGCTGGAGTTCGGCTTCGGCCGGGACACGGGGATCGACCTGCCGGCCGAGTCGGCGGGCTCCATCCCGACCAGGGAATGGCTGTACTACCTCTGGAAGGACAACGCGCACACCGGCGAGAACTGGTGCAAGTACGGGAAGGCGAACGGCACCTACGTCCAGCAGATCGAGTACCAGGACTGCTATTACGGGAACGTGTGGGAGCCCGGCCAGGCGGCCATCGCGGCCATCGGCCAGGGCTACGTGACCGTGACCCCGCTCCAGCTCGCCAACGCCTACGCGGCGCTGGCCAACGGCGGCACCCTGTACAGCCCGAGGATCGGCGAGGCCCTGATCTCGCCCACCACCGGCAAGGTGGTCCAGATGATCAACCCGCCGGTCATCCGGCACCTGCCGGTGTCCTCCGACGCGCTGGCCTACATCCGCAACGCCCTCCAGGGCGTGGTAACCCAGGGCACCGGGGCGGGTGCGTTCAGCGGTTTCCCGCTGAACAAGGTCTGCGTGGCGGGCAAGACCGGTACTGCCCAGCTCTTCGGCAAGAACGCGACCTCGGTCTTCGCCTCGTTCGCCCCCTGCGACCACCCGAAGTACGTCGTGCTCGTCATGGTCCCCGACTCCGGTTACGGCGCCGACGTGGCGGCGCCCGCGGTGCGGCAGATATGGGACGATATCTATGGCCTGGAGGGGCACCAGGCGGCACTGCCGGGCGGTCAGCTGCCGTCCTCGTTGCCGCAGATCACGTCCACCGGGGCGATCGTCGCGCCGGCCGGATACCGCAGGGGGTCATGATGCTGGGCCGGACCAGCCCGAGCTACTCCGTACGCACCGTACGCGGGTACAGCGCGCCACGGCTCGGGACCCTCTCCGGACGCCCGCGGTCCCTGCTGGCCCGGGCGTTCGCCAGGAACTCCGTGCTGCGGCAGATGGACTGGATCCTGGTCGTGGTGGTGGCCGGGCTCAGCACGATCGGTATCCTGCTGGTCTGGTCGGCCACGCAGCCGAGCCTGCTCGCGGCGGGCGACGACGGGCGCACGTACCTGAAGAAGCAGCTGCTGAACGTGGTGATCGGCCTCGTCCTGATGATGGTGGTGACCTTCTTCGACTCCCGTCAGCTCCGGTCATTGGCGCCGTGGATCTTCGCCCTGACGCTGCTCGCGCTGGCGGCCGTCAAGGTCGCAGGTAAGGACATCAACGGTGCGCGGGCCTGGTTCGACCTGCCCGGCGGCTTTCAGGTCGAACCGTCGGAGTTCGCGAAAGTCGCCCTCGTAATGATCATCGCCGCGGTCTTCGCCCGGGCCCGGGCCGGCACCCCCGGCATCAAGTCCGTCCTGATCGCCCTGACCTGCGCCGCGCCGATTATCGCCCTGGTGGCGATCGAGCCCGCCCTGGGCGTGGCCCTGGTGCTCGTGGTCGTGACCGCCGCCATGGTCGTGCTGTCGGGGACGCGGCTGCGCGTTCTCGCCGCCCTGGCCGTGATCGTGGGCGGCGGGATATATGCGGCCGCCCACCTGCACGTCCTGAAGTCCTACCAGCTGACCAGGTTCACCTCCTTCCTTCACCCGTCCGCCAACCTGGCCGGCGCCGGGTACAACGCGGCCCAGGCCAAGATCGCGATCGGCTCGGGCGGGCTGCTCGGCACGGGCCTGTTCCACGGCCAGGTCGTGGCGGGCAACTTCGTCCCGTCCCAGGACACGGACTTCATCTTCACCGTCGCCGGCGAAGAACTCGGCTTCGTCGGGTGCATACTCATCGTCGTGCTGCTCGGCATCGTGATCGCCCGGGCGCTGCGGATCGCCGCCCGGGCGGACGACCTGTTCGGCGTGCTCGTCGCCTCCGGCGTCGCGATCTGGTTCGCGTGGCAGTCCTTCGTCAACATCGGCATGACCATCGGCATCATGCCGATCACCGGCCTGCCGCTGCCGTTCATCTCCTACGGCGGCTCGGCCGTCTTCGCCGACATGAT
>JBOHCK010000176.1:0-12140 GCA_050698755.1 Streptosporangiaceae bacterium
GACCTTGTGGATCGTGTGTACCTTCCTGCCGTCGACGGTGACCGTCATGGTCAGGACGTGATAGCGCGCCGGGTCGACGTACTCGGCGGCGGTACGCGACGGGTACCAGGTGACCTCGGCGTCGGCCCGCAGCCGCGACCCGCCGGATCCGTCCGGCACGATGGCGAGGGCGACCTGCGCCGAGTAGATGCCCGCCGGGACCGGCCGGGCCAGGTAGCCGACGTCCAGTGTCGTCGGCTCGCCCGGGCCGTACGACTGGCCCGTGCCGTACGAGGTCATGCCGTCAGGCACGTGCGCCACCAGGTAGCTGGAGAGGGCGTCGGGCGGCTCCGCCACCGCGAAGAACCGGTGCTCATCGAGCTGGGCGCCGGCGGCCTCGTACGCGGGCTGGCTCAGGAACGGCGGTGCGGGCGTAGCCGGCAGGCGGCGCGTGCCCGCCGGCAGGCGCAGCCGGGACAGTAGCAGCCTGGCCAGCGCGTCCGCTTCGGCCCGATTCCCCGCCGGCGGGGCGGCAATGCCCGGTGCCGCCGACCCGAGCTCGCCGGGGATCGGGCTCGGGTCGCCGGCGGGAGGCACACTGACGGTCCCGCACCCCGCCAGGCTCGCCGCCGCCAGACTCGCCGCGGCCAGAACCAGGATCGTCCCGGTAAGTCCCCGCATGGCTGCCTCCCGCCGTCCGCTGCCGCTTAGACGCCGGACCGGGCCCCGCGGTTCCGGCAACTGCCCGCATGACCCGCTCCCGCCGGTCGCTGGCGGCTTGACGCCGGACGGGCCGCCCCGGTTCCGGCAACTGCCCGCATGACCCGCTCCCGCCGGTCGCTGGCGGCTTGACGCCGGACGGGCCGCCCCGGATCCGGCAACTGCCCGCATGACCCGCTCCCGCCGGTCGCTGGCGGCTTGACGCCGGACGGGCCGCCCCGGTTCCGGCAACTGGCGGCTAGGCGCCGGGCCGGGCGCCTGCGGTTCCTGGCTGGCCCACTAGGTGCGCGTTGACCGCCTGGGCGCGGGCGGCCAGTTCGGGGACCTCGATGACCGTGACGCCCGCCGCGCGGAGCTGTTCGGCGCCCTCGCCCGCGGTGAACAGGACGGGTTCACGCCAGGCGAAGACGACCCGCGGAATGCCGGCCTTGACGATGTGCTGCACGCAGGTCACCGGGCGCGACGCGCGGGCCCCGCAGGGGACCAGCGAGCTGTACAGCGTGGCCCGCTTCAGGCGCCAGTCCGGGCCCAGCTTGCGCAGCGCCACCTCCTCGGCGTGGTCGTGCTCCTCCTGCTCGCGCGAGAACCCCGTGGCCAGCACCTGGCCGTCCTCGGCCACGATCACGGCCCCGACCGAGAAGGCCGACGGCGAGGGCGGGCTGAGCCGGGACAGCTCGACCGCCCAGCGCAGGAAGCGATGGTCCGGGCCGCCGGGGCCGAGCAGGTACGTGAGCAAGACCACGTCGTCGAGCCGGCGGACCTCGGCCAGGGTCATGGGGTTGTCGGGGTCGCTGGGGTTCGGGGGGATATCGAGCCGGGGAGCCGCCGGGTCGGCGACGAAGAACGGGGCCACGGCCAGGTGGAGCTCGTCGGCCAGGTCGCACGCCAGGAATTCGCCGAGGACCCGGGCTCCGCCCTCGACCATGAGGCGGAGCACACGCCGTTCGGCCAAATCTGAAAGGAGGAACTCAAGGGAAAGGGGGTCACCGGCGTCAATGAGGACGGCGGCGTCCGACAGGCGCGCCCGGGCGGCGGACAGGGCCGGCGTGGCGCAGTAGACCAGGCGGGGCGCGCCGGGGGTGAAGAAGCGGGCGCGGGGGTCCAGGTCGCCGGTGGCCGTCAGGGTCACCCGCGCGAGGTCCTCCGGCAGGCCGCGGGCGGCGCGGCGGGCGCGGCGGCGCGGGTCGCGGACCAGCAGCCGGGGGTCGTCCGCGCGGATGGTGCCCGCGCCGACCAGGATCGCGTCGAAGCCCGCCCGGACCCCATCCACCCGATCGAGATCGGCGGGGCCCGACAGGATCAGCCGGCGCGGGCTGGCGTCGTCGAGGTACCCGTCCGCCGAGGTGGCGCAGGACAGAAGGACGTACGGGCGTGGCAGCACGCGCCAAGCGTAGCCCCGGCCCGGCGGGCGGTGATTTACTGTCACCGTGCTTGAGACAGTCAACCCGGCGACCGGAGAAGTACTCGCCACCTTCCCCGAGCATGGTCGCCGCGAGGTCGACGCGGCGGTGGCCTCCGCCCGCGAGGCGGCCGTGTGGTGGGTCGGACTCGGCTGGAACGGGCGCCGGCTCCGGCTGCTCGCCTGGAAGTCCTACCTCGTCCGGTACATGGGGCGCCTCGCCCAGCTGATGCACGAGGAGACCGGCAAGCCGCTCGACGACGCGAAGCTCGAGATCATCCTGGCCATCCTGCACATCGACTGGGCCGCCCGGCACGCCCGCAGGGTGCTCCGCCCGCGCCGGGTGCGCAGCGGGCTGGCGGCGATCAACCAGGCCTGTTCGGTGGAATACCCGCCGCTGGGCGTGGTCGGGGTCATCGGGCCTTGGAACTACCCGGTGTTCACGCCGGTGGGGTCGATCGCCTACGCGCTGGCGGCCGGGAACGCGGTGGTGTTCAAGCCATCCGAGCTGACCCCGGCGACCGGGAGCTGGCTGGTCCGGTCGTTCTCCGAGGCGCTGGCCGTGTTCGGCGAGCCGATGCCGGTGCTGCAGGTCGTGACCGGGCCGGGTTCGACCGGCGAGGCACTGGCGCGCAGCGGCGTCAACAAGATCGCGTTCACCGGGTCCGCGGGCACCGCGCGCAAGGTCATGGCCGCCGCGGCCGACACCCTGACCCCGGTCCTCGCCGAATGCGGCGGCAAGGACGCCCTGCTGGTCAGCGCGGACGCCGACCTCGACGCGGCCGCCGACGCTGCCGCCTGGGGCGCGATGTCCAACGCCGGGCAGACGTGCGTCGGGATCGAGCGGGTCTACGTGGCCGACGCCGTGTACCACTCGTTCCTCGAGCGGCTGACTTCTCGGGTCTCCGAGCTACGCCCGGGGTCGGACGCTTCCGCCTCGTACGGGCCGATGACCATGCCCGCGCAGTCGGACATCGTGGCCAAGCACCTGACCGACGCGCTGGCCCGCGGCGGGCGCGCGGTCGTGGGCGGCGCCGACGCGGTCGCGCCGCCGTTTGTGCGGCCCGTGGTGCTGACGGACGTGCCCGAGCACAGCCGGGCCGTGACGGAGGAGACGTTCGGGCCGACGGTGACCGTCACATCGGTGGTCAACATGGCCGAGGCCGTCTCGTACGCCAACGCCAGTCGTTATGGGCTCGGGTCAGCGGTGTTCGCGAAGGACAAGTCCGCGGCGTTGACGGCCGCGCGGTCCCTGCGCAGCGGGATGACCTCCATCAACTCGGTGATCGGGTTCGCGATCGTGCCCGCGCTGCCGTTCGGGGGGGTGGGGGAATCGGGGTTCGGCCGGATCCATGGCGCGGACGGGCTGCGGGAGCTCACCCGGCCCAAGGCCATCACCAGGCAGCGGATGCGGCCGCTGATCAACCTGACCTCGTTCGGGCGGACCGACAAGGACATGCGGCGGATCATCACGCTGGTCACCCTGCTGCACGGCCGGCTGTACCGGCCGCGGGGGTCACGCAGGACGCGCTAGTTTCCGCTGGGCCCGGGTGTTGGCAGGCTCGCGTCTGGCGGGGTTCGGGTCTGGGCGGGACCGGGTCTGGGCGGGGACTGGGTCTGGGCGGGGACTGGGCGGGGTTCGGGTCTGGACGGCCTCGGTGGGCGGCGGGCTCGGGTCTGGGCGGGCTCGGAGAGCATGGCCTGCCCCATCAGTCACATTGACCCCAGCTTCGTCCCGGTACCAGTCAATGGTTGTGGCACCGTAACGGGAAGAATCGTTAGGTTGTCACAACCATTGGCTCGACCGAGGTCCTCAATCGAACTCCGGGGCGATTCACCGCGCCGCCTCGAGTCAATGGTTGTGGCACCGTTTCCTAGGAAGCGGCAGCCACTGGTTTGGAACAGGCCTAGGCGGCGTGGTCAGCGCCTCCGGTGCCACCGGCGCCTCTGGCCCAGGGGCGAGTCTTGCCGATGGCCTCGGAGGCGGCGATGGCGATGGCGTCGACGGGATCGGCCGGGTCGGCCGGGGCCAGCGGGGCGCGCCCGGCGATCAGGTCGGCGGCGCGCTCGGCGATCGCGATCGTGGGCGCGTTGGTGTTCCCCCTGGGTACGGCCGGCATCACCGACGCGTCGACCACGCGCAGCCCCGTGACGCCGCGGACCCGCAACTCGGTGTCGACCACGCTCCACTTCGACTCGCGGCCCATCGCGCAGGTGCCGACGGGGTGGTAGAGGGTCACCACGCTGGCCCGCACGTAGTCCATGAGCTCCGCGTCGGACCGCAGGTGCGCGCCGGGGGCGAGCTCACTCTTGCAGATGGCCGCCATCGGCCGGGCCGTCACGAACTCCCTGGCCATCTTCAGGCCCGCCAGGAGCGCCCGGGCGTCCGAGCCGCCGTCGGACAGGTAGCCGGGGTCGATGGACGGCCGGTGCCTGGGGTCCGCGCTGCGCAGCCTGATCAGGCCGCGGCTCCGCACGTCCACCAGGCCGACCAGCACGGTCATCGCGCGCTGGGCCGGGTCGGACAGGCCCTGGTCGCGGTACGGCGCGGGCAGCACGTGGAGTTGCAGGTCCGGCGCGGGCAGCCGCGGCTCGGAGTGCGC
This sequence comes from Streptosporangiaceae bacterium, assembly GCA_050698755.1. Taxonomy (GTDB): domain Bacteria; phylum Actinomycetota; class Actinomycetes; order Streptosporangiales; family Streptosporangiaceae; genus Palsa-504. The sequence continues at coordinate 4,702 of JBOHCK010000176.1, forward strand.
GAAACCGCCCGCCTCCGCTACGTTGCTGGTCAGCGGGCCGCGGTGGGTCACCTGCCAGCGCAGCGCAGACCCATTGCCGCTCTTCTCCCACAGGCCGCGCAGCCTCGGCGTCGACCAGATGACCGGCAGCACCGGATGGTCGGACAGGTTGGCGCCGACGCCCGGGCTGTCCACCTCCACGCTGATCCCAGATTCGATCAGGTGGTCGCCCGGGCCGATGCCGGACAGCATGAGCAGCTGCGGGCTGTTCACCACGCCGCCGCACAGGATGACCTCCGCGTTGGCGTGCGCGGTCTCGGTCTCGCCTCGGCGCAGGTAGGTCACGCCGGTGGCCTGGCTGCCCTCCAGCAGGACCCTGGTGACGAGGGCCTCGGTGTGGACGGTGAGGTTAGGCCTGGACATGGCCGGGTGCAGGTAGGCGGTGGCGGCGCTGCAGCGGCGCCCGTCGCGCTGGGTGAGCTGGTACCAGCCGACGCCGTCCTGGCGCGGGCCGTTGAAGTCGGGGTTGGGCGCCGCGCCCTGCTCCTGCGCCGCCTCGATGAACGCCTGGCACGCCGCGGACTTGTACCGCGGGTCGCTGACCTTGAGCGGGCCCCCCACGCCGTGGTAGGCGGATGCGCCGCGCGAGTTGTCCTCGGCCCTCCTGAAGTAGGGCAGCAGGTCCTCGTACCCCCAGCCCGTGCAGCCGTACTCCTCCCGCCAGGTCTGGAAGTCGTAGCGGTTGCCGCGCATGTAGACCATGGCGTTGATCGAGGACGAACCGCCCAGGACCTTGCCCCGCGGCCAGTAGATCGACCGCCCGCCCGCGCGGTGCTGCGGGACGGTCGTGTAGTTCCAGTCGTAGGCGCTCTGGAACAGCCTGCTCACCGCCGCCGGAGCGCGGATCTCCTCGGCGTCATCGGCCGGGCCTGCCTCCAGGAGCAGCACGCTGAGGCTGGGATCGGCGGACAGGCGCGCCGCGAGGACGCAGCCGGCGCTTCCGGCCCCGACGATGATGTAGTCATACACGCGGCGGTCTGGCTCAGACACAAAGGGAACAATAACGCGCCGCGACCGGACCAGGTGAACGGATCCGTCGCCCGCGTGCTCCTCATGGTGTGAGGTGGCCGAGGGTGACTGGTGTGGCGTGTTCGCCTCGTACCGTTTTGGGGGTTGGGGCCACGATCCCCGGTAGACAGGAGTACGCCAACCGGGCCTGACCGTCGCAGCCACGATCAACCTGTGACCGCCTGGCCCGGCGCGAAACCACAGGCGCTGGAACGATGAGTTACGGGCGGCCCGGGAGTCCATGCTCTGGAGGCCAGCGGGAGGAGAACCATGAAGACCCAGACGTTGCAGGTGCCGGGCGCATCGCTGTACTACGAGGTGCGTGGCGCCGGCCCGGTGCTGCTGATGATCCCGGGCGGACCGATGGACGCCGACGGGTTCAAGGACCTTGCCGACCGGCTCTCCGACGACTACACGGTCGTGACGTATGACTGCCGCGGCAACTCGCGAAGCCCGATGCAGGGATCGTGGGATGACCTGACGGCCGGGCTGTTTGCCGGCGACGCCCGCCGGCTGCTGGACGCGGTGGGCGCTGACCAGGCCGACGTGCTCGGTTCGAGTGGCGGCGCGACATACGCCCTGGATCTCGTCGCGAGGTATCCGGGCCGGGTGCGCACGCTAGTCGCGCACGAGCCGCCCGTGTCGGAGCTGCTGCCGGATGCCGCGCGGTACCACGCGCTGAACGAGTTGGTCGGCGAGACCTACCGGAGTGAGGGCACATTCGCTCGGCGGCCAGCCCGCGCAGTTCCCCGGTGGCCATGGCGGGTTCGGCAGCCATCCCGACGGGTTCGCCGTCAGGGTCCGCGAGGTTCTGGCGGGCGGCCACTAGTCCTGAGCCGGTTCAGCTGACGGGATGGCCGGGCGCTCAACTAGGGTGAGTTCATGGCCCGTGAGCGCAGCGAGAACCCGGTCGTGCTGTCCCGCATCTATACGCGCACCGGCGACGACGGCACGACGGCGCTGGCCGACGGCAGCCGGACCGCCAAGACCGACTCGCGGCTGGCCGCCTACGCCGACGTGGACGAGGCCAACTGCGCGATCGGCACGGCCATCACCTTCGGTGAGCTGCCCTCGGACATCACCGGGCTGCTCTCCCGGGTGCAGAACGAGCTGTTCGACCTCGGCGCCGACCTGGCCAACCCGGTCACCGACAACCCTCCGTACCCGCCGCTGCGGATCGAAGAGGCCTACATCACCCGGCTCGAGCAGGAGTGCGACGCGTACAACGAGGACCTGCCGACGCTCCGCAGCTTCCTGCTCCCAGGCGGGAGTCCGGGATCGACGCTGCTGCACATGGCGCGGACGGTGACCCGCCGGGCCGAGCGGAGCGCGTGGGCCGCGGCGGCCGAGCACGGCGACTCGATGAGCCCGCTGCCCGCCCGCTACCTGAACCGACTCTCCGACCTGCTGTTCATCCTGGCCCGCGCCGCCAACGCGGGTCGTGGTGACGTGCTCTGGAAGCCGGGTGGCGACCGCGGCTGAGGGGCGCCCGACCGGCTAGCGGCTAGCGCGGTCCGAGTCCGGTCCGGCCGTCGCTCAGTTCCCTGGCGATGTCGAGGTGACCGGCGTGCCGGGCCGTCCGCGGGGAGGCGACGACCACGGCGTCGTGGCGCAAGGACTCACGTCGACCGGGGCGGCCAGCTGAAGCCGTTAGAGAGGGACGCCGAAGCGGGAGCCAGGGGGTGCGGCCTCTAGCCAGGACAGCAGGCCGGTGAGGGTCGACTCGCCGAGGGCCAGCTCGACCGCGCCGCCCTCGCCGAAACTGCACTCCACCACGATCATGCCGGGGCCCAGGATGGATGCCTCGGCGTCGGTGGGCATACGGCGTGAGACCACGGCCAGGTCACGGCGGGGGAAGACCTCTTCCGGGCGCATCGAGACCCCGAATACGCCGAACCAGCAGAGATCTTCACGCTGGTACGACGCCACGCCGAGGCGCCAGGAGCCCCCGGGCTGGCGCAGGCCGCATTCGACCGTCCCGCCGCCTCGCTCCAGCAGGTACCTGCGGGCGGCGATGCCGGCGGCGGCCAGGACCAGGATCATCAGGAAGGCGGCGAAGAGCCAGGCTGCATCGAGCGCCAGCGCTTCGCCCACCCGTTAGGCCTGGTCGCCCGCGGCCCGCAGTTGCGCCTTCGCGTATTTGGCCTCGGCGGGCTCCTCACCGCCTTGTGGCGTCTCGCCCGTCGCGCCGACCAGTTCCCGCCGGGCCGCCTCGGTGTCGACCTCGGCGCCGAGCTGAGCCTGCGCCGCCAGGATCGACACCTTGTCGTCAGCCACCGACAGGAACCCGCTGCTGACGGCGGCGCGCACCATGGAATCGTCGCCGGTCTGGATCTCGACCAGGCTGCCCTCGGCCAGGATGCCGAACATCGGCGAATGCCCGGACAGCACGCCGATGTCGCCCTCGGTGGTCTTGGCGATCACGATCCGGGCCTCGCCCGACCACAGCTCGCGGTCGGGCACCACTAGCGCTGCGTGCAGGGTCACCGTTCCAGCTCCCGGGCCTTCTGCTCCACGTCCTCGATCCCGCCGACCATGTAGAACGCCTGCTCGGGCAGGTTGTCGTACTTGCCCTCGCTGATCGCCTTGAACGAGGAGATCGTCTCCTCCAGCGGGGTGAAGACGCCCGGCTGGCCGGTGAACTGCTCGGCCACGTACATGGGCTGAGACAGGAACCGCTCGATCCTCCTGGCCCGCTGGACGGTGATTTTGTCCTCCTCGCCGAGCTCGTCGACGCCCAGGATGGCGATGATGTCCTGCAGCTCCTTGTATCGCTGGAGGATCCGCTGCACCTCTCGGGCCACGCTGTAGTGGTCCTGGCCGATGTACCTGGCGTCCAGGATCCGTGACGTGGAGTCTAGCGGGTCGACCGCCGGGTAGATCCCCTTCTCGGTGATGGCCCGGGACAGCGTGGTGGTCGCGTCGAGGTGGGCGAACACGTTGTGCGGCGCGGGGTCGGTGATGTCGTCGGCCGGCACGTAGATCGCCTGCATCGAGGTGATCGAGTGGCCGCGGGTGGAGGTGATGCGCTCCTGCAGCTGGCCCATCTCGTCGGCCAGCGTCGGCTGGTAGCCCACCGCCGAGGGCATCCGGCCCAGCAGGGTCGACACCTCGGAGCCGGCCTGCGTGAAGCGGAAGATGTTGTCGATGAACAGCAGGACATCCTGGCCCTGCACGTCGCGGAAGTACTCCGCCATGGTCAGCGCGGATAGCCCGACCCGCAGCCGGGTGCCCGGCGGCTCGTCCATCTGGCCGAACACCAGCGCGGTATCCGCGATGACGCCGGACTCGGTCATCTCAAGGAACAGGTCGTTGCCCTCGCGGGTGCGCTCCCCCACCCCGGCGAAGACCGAGACGCCGCCGAAGTTCTGCGCGACCCGGCGGATCATCTCCTGGATGAGCACGGTCTTGCCCACGCCGGCCCCGCCGAACAGCCCGATCTTCCCGCCCCGGACGTACGGGGTGAGCAGGTCGATGACCTTGATGCCGGTGGTGAACATCTCGGTGCGCGGCTCAAGCTGGTCGAGCGGCGGGGGGTCGCGGTGGATCGGCCACCGCTCGGTGACCTCCAGGGAGGAGGTGGGCACGTCGAGCGACTCGCCGAGGGCGTTGAACACGTGCCCCTTGGTGACGTCGCCGACCGGCACCTCGATCGGTGCCCCGGTGTCGGTCACCTCGGCGCCCCGCACCAGGCCGTCGGTGGGCTGCATCGAGACCGCACGGACGATGTTGTCGCCGATGTGCTGCTCGACCTCGAGCGTCAGCGTCCGGGTCTCGTCCCCCAGCACGACGTCCACGTGCAGCGCGTAGTAGATCTCCGGCATGTGCTCGGCCGGGAACTCGACGTCCACGACGGGTCCGATGACCCTGGCCACACGGCCGGTAGCCTCGGCGGCCTCGCCGCTGGCGGCGGTGTTTTCAGCTGTCGCGGTCATGTGTTCCCTCACTCACTCGGTTGCTCTTGCCCCGGCCAGCGCGTTGGCGCCGCCGACGATCTCGCTGATTTCCTGTGTGATCTCGGCCTGCCGTGCGTTGTTCGCCTCGCGGGTCAGCGTCTCGAGCAGATCGTTGGCGTTATCCGTGGCCGCCTTCATCGCCCGGCGCCGGGAGGCCAGCTCGGCCGCGGCCGCCTCGAGCAGCGCGTAGAAGATCCGGCTCGCCACGTACTGCGGCATCAGGGCGTCGAGCACCTCGGCCGGGCCTGGCTCGAACTCGTACTGCGGCAGCGGTCCCGTCGGGCTCGGCTCGTCTGTCTCCTCGATCTCCAAGGGCAGGAGCCGGCGCACCGCTGGCCGCTGGGTCAGCATGGACACGAACTCGGTGGTAACGAGGTGGATCTCGTCCACCTTGCTGTCGTCCTCGGCGTTGAACGCCTCGAGCAGGACGTCGGCGATCGCCTTCGCATCCCGGTACCTCGGCGTGGCGGAGAAGCCGCTCCAGGACTGCGCCAGCTCGAGTTCACGGAACCGGTGCCACCCGATGCCCTTGCGCCCGGCCACGTACAGCACCGGCTGAAGGCTACGCTCCCGCAGCCGCTCCCGCAGCCGGGCCGACTCGCGCAGCACGTTGGCGTTGTAGGCTCCGGCGAAGCCCTGGTCGCTGGTCAGGATGAGCACCGCGGCCCGGGTGGGGTTGTGCGGTTCGGTGGTAAACGGGTGGGTGATGTTGGTCGAGCGGCTGATCACCGCCTCCACGGCCCGGGTCAGTTCCTGCGCGTAGGGCTCGGCGGCGCGCATCTGCTGCTGCGCCCGCACGATCCGCGACGACGCGATCAGCTCCTGGGCACGGGTGATCTTGGCGATCGACCTGACGGTGCTGATCCGCCGCCTGACCAGGCGAAGCTGTGCTCCCATGACCTAGTTCTTCTCGGCGGGCGCCGGTTCGCGGCGACGGGCGATCTTCTCCTGGTCCTCGTCCTCCAGCGCCTCGGCCTGCTCGTCCTCGGCGGACAGTAGCTCGCCGGAGCTGGTCTCGAAGCCCTTGCGGAACTCTTCGACCGCGTCCTTGAGCGCGGTCGCGGTGTCCTCGGATAGGGCCTTCGTCTCCCGGATCGTGGTCAGGATGCCTTCGTGCGATCGCCGCAGGAAGTCCAGGAAGTCGCGCTCGAACCGACTGACGTCTTCCAGCGGCACGTCGTCCAGGTGGCCGTTACCGCCCGCCCAGATCGACACCACCTGCTCCTCGACGGGGAACGGGTCGTACTGCGGCTGCTTGAGCAGTTCCACCAGCCGCGAGCCGCGATCGAGCTGGGCCCGGGAGGCCGCGTCCAGGTCGGAGGCGAAGGCGGCGAACGCCTCCAAGTCGCGGAACTGCGACAGCGAGAGCCGCAGGTTACCCGCCACGCTCTTCATCGCCTTGACCTGCGCGTTGCCGCCGACACGGGACACCGATCGGCCGACGTTGATGGCGGGCCGCACGCCGGCGTTGAACAGGTCGGCCTCGAGGTAGATCTGCCCGTCGGTGATCGAGATGACGTTGGTCGGGATGTAGGCGGAGATGTCGTTGGCCTTGGTCTCGACGATCGGCAGGCCGGTCATCGAGCCGCCGCCCAGCTCGTCGGACAGCTTCGCGCACCGCTCGAGCAGCCGGGAGTGCAGGTAGAACACGTCGCCGGGGTACGCCTCGCGGCCCGGCGGGCGCCGCAGCAGCAGTGAGATCGCGCGGTACGCCTCGGCCTGCTTGGACAGGTCGTCGAAGATGATCAGCGCGTGCTTGCCCTGGTACATCCAGTGCTGGCCGATGGCCGAGCCGGTGTACGGGGCGATGTACTTGTACCCGGACGGGTCGGAGGCCGGCGCGGCCACGATCGTGGTGTACTCCATGGCGCCGTTCTCCTCCAGCGCCTGGCGCACCTGGGCGATCGTCGAGCCCTTCTGCCCCACCGCGACGTAGATGCAGCGGACCTGGAGCTTCTCGTCGCCCGACTCCCAGTTGGCGCGCTGGTTGATGATCGCGTCGATGGCGATCGCCGTCTTGCCGGTCTGCCGGTCGCCGATGATCAGCTGCCGCTGGCCCCGGCCGATGGCGGTCATCGCGTCGATGGCCTTGATCCCGGTCTGCAGCGGCTCCTTCACCGGCTGGCGCTGCACCACCGACGGCGCCTGGGTCTCCAGCGGACGCACCTCGGTGGTCTCGATGGGCCCCTTGCCGTCCAGCGGCTCGCCCAGCGGCCCGACCACGCGACCGAGGAAGGCGTCGCCGACCGGCACGGACAGGATCTCGCCGGTCCGCTTGACCTGCTGGCCCTCCTCGATCTGGTTGAACTCACCGAGGATGACCACGCCGATCTCGCGCACGTCCAGGTTGAGCGCCAGGCCCCTGACGCCATTCTCGAACTCGAGCAGCTCGTTGGCCATGGCCGAGGGCAGGCCCTCGACCCGCGCGATGCCGTC
>JBOHCK010000177.1:0-12127 GCA_050698755.1 Streptosporangiaceae bacterium
GACTTGCTGACCCGCAAGCGGCTGCCGTTCTGGGACCGGATCAAGTTCCTGGTCATCCTCGGCGTGATCTGGATCATCCTGGTCTGGTCGGTCATGGCGAACGACCCCATCGTCGGGTTCTCGGACGGGGTGAAGATAGAGGTACGCACCGGCTACTGGGTCTTCATCCTGCTCGGCCTGGAAGTGATCAGGCAGATTCACTTCCTGATCAGCGAGCACTGGCGAGGTTACCACAGGTTCTGGAGCTGGCTGGTATTCGGCGGCTTCGAGCGCGTCACGCACCGCAGGATGTCGGACTGGACCAGGTTCCGGCTATCGCGGCTGCTGAAATGGGTGCTCTGGATCGCGATTATCGCGGTCGTCATCGGGAAGATCATCCACACTTCGCCGGTCCTGGCGCTGCTGCGCGGGCCCGAGCTGATCTGGCACGTGCTGCCGTTCGTGCTGCAGGTCGCGTTCACGCTCCTGTTCGTCGTGCTCCAGTTCGTCGCCCTGTTCTGGTTCCTGTCCCGCGGCGGGGTGGATGTGTACTACCCCGACGACATCAAGACCAGGTTCTCCGACGTCTGGGGCCAGGACCACGTGCTCGAGCGGGTCAAGGAGAACATCATCTTCCTTGAGAACCCGGAGATCGTGGAGGAAAAGGGCGGCTACGTGCCGGGCGGCCTCCTGCTGTGGGGTCCGCCGGGGACCGGCAAGACGCTGATGGCAGAGGCCGTCGCGGGCGAGACCGGCAAGCCGTACGTGTTCGTCGACCCCGGCGCGTTCATCCAAATGTTCATGGGCGTCGGCATCCTCAAGGTGAAGTCGCTGTTCCGCAAGCTGCGCAAGCTCGCGCTGCGCTACGGCGGCGTGATCGTCTTCTTCGACGAGGCCGACTCGCTGGGCAACCGCGGCCAGCTCGCCCAGGGCGGCGGCATCGGCGGGCCGGGCCGCGCCGCGCCCGCGCCGTTCGCGCACGCGGGCTGCCACGGATTCTCCTACCTGTCGGACGATACCCAATGGCGCCTGACCCGTGAGGCTATGGCGTCAGATATCCCGGATGAGCCGGGCACCCGCCGCAACAAGCAGATCATGGGCGGCATGATGGGCGGGGGCGGCGGCGGCATGGGCACGCTGCAGGCGCTGCTGACCGAGCTGTCCGGGCTGAAGAAGCCGCGCGGCCTGGTCAACCGCTACGTACGGCGGATCTTCGGGATGCGGCCGAAGCCGCCGCCCAAGTACCGGATCCTGGTCATGATGGCGACCAACATGCCGTCGGCGCTGGACGAGGCGCTGCTGCGCCCCGGGCGCATCGACCGCATATACAAGGTCGGCTACCCGTCGAAGGCGGGCCGGATCCGCACCTACGAGGGGTACTTCGCCAAGGTGCGGCACGAGCTCACCGCTGAGAACCTGGACAAGCTGGCCACCATCACGCCCTACGCCACGGGCGCGACCATCAAGGACCTGGTTAACGAATCGCTCATCACCGCGATCAGGAACGGCCGCGACGTCATCACCTGGCCGGACGTGATCAAAGCCAAGCAGCTCAAGGAACTAGGCCCGCCTGAGGACGTGGAGTACATCGAGCGCGAGCGGCACGCGGTCGCGGTGCACGAGGCCTGCCACGCGCTGGTCGCCTTCCGTACCCGCCACCACATGGAGATCGACATCGCGACGATCGAGAAGGGCGGCGACTACCTGGGGATGGTGGCGAGCATCCCGCCGGAGGACCAGTTCACCAGGTGGCGCAGCGAGTACGAGACCGACATCCTGGTCTCCCTCGCCTCGCTGGCCGGGGAGCGGATGTTCTTCGAGCAGGACAGCTCCTCCGGGGTGTCGGGGGACCTGGAGTCCGCGACCGCGGTCGCCTCCTTCATGGAGGGCTTCTGGGGCATGGGGACCACGGTGTCCTCCTACTCCATGGCCAAGCGCCTCGAGGTCGGGTCACCAGGCGGCGGCTCGGGCGGCAGGCTGAAAAAGGGCCAGGACACCGAGACTCAGGTCCGGACGGCGCTCGCCGACCGGATCGAGAACAATCTGAAGACCCTGCTCGACCGCACCGAGGAGATCATCAGGGACAACCGGAACGACGTCCTGGCCCTCGCGCACGCCCTGGAGAGCCACAAGACGCTCAGCGGCGAGGACGTCGTCGCCGTCCTGGAGCACACGCGTGGCCCGCTGGTGGACGGGACGGCCTACGCGGACCCGGCGTTCATCGCCCAGCTCGGCGACTACCACCTGAGCGCGGCCCGGGCGCACCGCGATCACAGCCCGGAGCAGATGAGCCTGCCGGTGCCCGTTAACAGCCAGCCCTGGACGATGCCGGTGGTCGTGGCCGAGCCGGAGGCGCCGGGCCTGAACGGGCATAACCCCGATCCGACCCTGGCCAACCCTGACCAGCCGTGATGCCACCTGACCGGTCCTGACGCCAGCCGCGCGCCGGTGCGTGCGTGGCTGCGGTTGCGGCAGGTGGTCAACGTGGTCAACGGGTCTACCCTCGCCGGTCTCGGGGTCGCCGCGCTCGGCGGCGCCGCGCTCGCGCGCACCGCAGACGGCCTGATCACCGGCACGGGATACCGGCTGCCCGTGCCGCCCGCGTCGGCGTTCTGCGTGGGCAGCGTGATCGTGACCAGGCAGGACGCGATTGACCCCGGTTCGCGCCTGTTCCGGCACGAGGCCCGGCACGCCACGCAGTTCGCCTGGTGCGGCGGGGTGATCATGATCCCGCTCTACCTCGCGGCGGCGGGGGCGTCCTGGGCGCTTACCGGCGACTTCGGCGCCCGCAACGTGTTCGAGCGGCTGGCCGGCCTGGCCGATGGCGGCTACGCCGACACGCCGCTGCGCGCGGCCCTGCGCCGGGTCAGCGGCTCCAGCCGGCGAGCACGCGCTCCCGGGCGGCCGGATCCCGGGCCGGCCGCAGGCGCACGTGACGGATCGAGCGCCAGCCCTTCCCGGTAAGCAGGAACTCACGCTCCCCCGGTAGCTCCGCGATCCCGTTCATGATGGCCTGCGGGTCCTCCAGGTGCCGTTCCCGCGCCGGGCGCGCGTTGACGACGTCGGTGACCTCCCCGCCCTCCGGGTCGATCCCGGCTAGGTACGACGTACCCGCCACGTTGGCCCAGATCGTCCCCGCAGACCAGGCCAGGTCGTTCAGGCCCTGGACCCGCCGGCCATCGCAGCGGACGTGGATGACGGCGAGCGGGGCGAGGGTCTGCGGGTCGCGGCGGACCAGCTCGCTGCTTCCGTCGCTGCTCACGAGGTACCCGTCAGCGGCGCACAGCCCCCAGCCCTCCCGGTTGTAAGGCACCCGCTCGGCCAGTTCCATGGTGCGGGCGTCCCACGCAAGCGCGACCCGGTCCTGCCAGGTGAGCTGCCAGATGACCTCGCCCGCGCGGCAGATGCCCTCGGCGAACAGTTCCTCGGGGAGCGGCGCCCGCTGCTCGACCTGGCCGCCCCCCAGCGGGTACCGGCACAGTGCCGAGGCGCCGTACAGCCCGGTGGACTCCCACACCCACCCGTCCTCGGCGATCAGCCCCTGCGTGAAGCCGCGCCCGGGGTGCGCGAAACGCCGGACGACATCGGCCCGCCACGTTCTCAGCTGCCACCGCCTTACTGGTCCTGTCCTTCGTCCGCGCGAACAGCAAAGTTGTAGCAGCCGCAGCCGCCGTTGGATACTGGCGCGGTGCCTGGCGACGGTGAGCGCGATCGGCTCGGGCAGACGTTCAATCAGGTTGCGGAGAGCTACGACCGGATCAGGCCGGAGTATCCGGAAACCCTGTTTGCGGACCTGGTCGCCCTGACGGGACTCAAGCCCGGCGACCAGCTGCTCGAGGTGGGCTGCGCCACGGGCCAGGCCACCCTTCCGCTGGCCCGGCGGGGCTTCCGCATCACCTGTATCGAGCTGGGCCCCGAGCTGGCCGCCGTCGCCCGCAGGAACCTGGCCGGTTTCCCGGTGGAGGTCATCGAGGGCCGGTTCGAGGAGTGGCGGCCGCGGGAGCCGGTCAGCTGCGTGTTCGCGGCCACCGCCTGGCACTGGATCGACCCCGCCGTCAGGTACGGGCAGGCCTGGCGCGCGCTGCGCCCCGGCGGTCACCTGGTCATCTGGGCGCAGGGGCACGTGTTCCCTGACGGGGGCGACCCCTTCTTCCGTGAGCTCCAGGACGTGTACGACGAGATCGGCGAGGGGCTGCCCGCGGACACGGTCTGGCCCAGGCCGGGAGAACTCCCCGACGAGCGAGCCGGGATCGAGGCGAGCGGGCTGTTCGAGGTGGTCGCGGTCCGTCAGTACGACTGGGAAGTCGTCTACACCGCCGAGGAGTACATCGAGCTGCTTGGCACCTTCTCCGGGCACCTGACCATGGCGGACTGGCAGCGGGACAGGCTGTTCGGCGAGATTCGCCGCCGCCTGGCGCAGCGCCGGGACCGGCCGGTGCGGCGGGCCTGGGGCGCGGTCCTGCACGTCGCGCGGCGCCGCGAGCCCCGCTTACGCGGACCGCTGGACCTGGCGGAGGAACTACGCGTTGGAGGTGGTCTGGCGGTCCTCTCCAGGAAAAGCTCAAGCGCCTGCTCGCGCCGCGGCGTAATTCTAATTCTGCCGCACGCGTACCCTTTCGGAAGAGACAGCAAACGGAAGGCGGATCGTTGTCCGGGCGGACGGCGCGGCGGCGTGTGCTGCGAGTTACGCTGTCCGGCGACGGTCGGCCAGGTGTCACCACGCCGCGGGCAGACTTCCTCGCGGGCGAGGAGCCCCTCGGGATCAGGGTGGACGGCACCGCGCTGACCATGACCATGCGCACCCCCGGTGAAGACCTCGAACTTGCCGCCGGGTTCCTGGTGAGTGAGGCGGTGATCCGCTCACCGGCGGACATCGCCGAGATCAAGCTCTGCGACGGGACCGCCTGTGGCCATGCCGGCCATGCCGGGATGGGCAACATCGCTGACGTGACCCTCGCTCCGGGCGTTACGGTAAAACCGGGTGCCCGGCGCAGCTTCTTGACCACTAGCGCGTGCGGGATATGCGGGAAGACGAGTGTCGCAGACATCTGCGTCCTGCCGCGCGCATCGCTGGCTGCAGACACGACACGCTTCGCGCCAGAAATGCTGGCCGCGCTGCCAGACCGGCTGCGCGACGCCCAGCGGTTGTTCTCTCGCACCGGCGGGCTGCACGCCGCCGGGCTATTCACCGCCGACGGTGAGCTGATCGTCGCCCGCGAGGACGTGGGTCGGCACAACGCGGTGGACAAGGTGGTGGGGTGGGCACTGTTCGGCGGCCGCCTGCCGCTGGCCGGCTGCGTCCTGCTCGTCAGCGGCCGCGCCTCGTTCGAGTTGGCACAGAAGGCCATCCTGGCGGGCATCCCGGTGCTCGCTGCAGTCTCCGCACCGTCCTCGCTCGCCGTCGACCTGGCCGAGCAGGCGGACCTCACTCTGGTCGGCTTCCTACGCGACCCATCGATGAACGTCTACACCGGAGCTCACCGGCTATCGACCTGAACGTGCTAGTTGTTGAGCATGCCGCGCACAGTCGCACCCGGCCCCAGGCCCAGCCCGGCGGCCGCTTACTCGCAATGGATAAAGGCATGCGCGGACGCTGGCTGGCACGGCACGCCTACGGCGGAGGAGGTGCCGGTCCGGGACGGGCTCGGCCGGGTATCGGCCGCCCCGGTCCTGGCCCGCTGGCCCGCACCCCGTTCCGCCTGCGCCGCGATGGATGGCATCGCGTTCAAGGCTGGCCCCGCCGACACCGTCGGCGTATGGCCGCTGACCGCCGCCTCGTTTGCCTGGGTCGATACCGGCGATCTGATGCCAGCTGGCCTGGACACGGTGGTGGAGCGTGAGCGGATCAGGCTCCGCGCCGACGGCAGCGCCGAGATCACAGGTCCGGCGCCGCGCGGGCTAAACGTGCGCGTGGTCGGCGAGGACTTCCCGGCCGGCGAGCTGCTCATCCCGGCAGGCCACCGCCTGCGGCCGGCCGATCTGGCGGCTGCCGCCGCGGCGGGGCATACCACGCTGCAGGTCGCCCGGCGGCCTGTGGTCGCGATCATCCCAACCGGGGATGAGATCCGGCCGGTCGGAGCGGAGCTCGGGCCGGGAGACGTCACCGACACGAATTCCCTCCTGCTGGCCTCCCGCGCCGGGGAGACCGGCGCCCGGCCCCTCGTCAGCGAGGTGCAGCCTGATGACCCGGACGCGATCGCCAGCGAGATCCGCCGCGCCGCGCTCGCTGCGGACATCGTGCTGGTCATCGCGGGTTCCAGTACCGGGCACAGCGATCACAGCGCCGCCGTAATCGCCGGGACCGGTGGCCTGGCCGTCAAGGGCGTCGCGGTCCGTCCCGGCCACCCCGTTCTGCTCGGCTACGCCCAGCCGGACCTGGGGCGAGCCGGGCACAGTACCGCGGCCATCCCCGTCATCGGGATTCCTGGCTACCCGCTGGCCGCCGCCGTGATCTTTGAGTTGTTTGCCGTTCCCCTGCTCGCCGCACTCCAGGGCAGTCAGCCCGAAGATAGCGTGCGGCAGCGTGCGGAACTGGCGTGCGACTGGACTTCCCCGCCCGCTGTCGAGGACTGGGTCCCGGTTTCTCTGGCTCCGGTCCCGGCTGGCCGGCCCGCAGATTGCCTCGTCGTGGCCACGCCGAGCAGGCGCGGCTCAGGATCGATCAGCCGATTGCTGCGCGCCCATGCTTGGTGGCCGATTCCGATCGGGCAGGGGAAGTTCGCACGCGGCGACCGCATAGACGTCCAGCCGGCACCTGGCGGTGCGCTGTGACCAGCGCAGGTCAGTGGTCAGCCGACCATCCGCGGGTTAGCTGCTGGATTTTCGCGGCGGTTTCCGCCAGCGGTTCCCCGCGGCCGACCGCGATGCCCAGAACGTAGGTGGTCAGTGGCGCGGCCGGCCGGTCCACCGCGTGAGCCGCGACCCTAGCCAGGTTGAGCACTGCCTTCTGATCGACGTCCTTCGGGTCCAGGCCGAGCTCGGCGCATAGCGCGTCGGTCCAGTCGTCCAGCGTGCTCATCGCTCTCCTTTCGGATTCGGAAAGCCTAGCGGCTCACGCATGGTCCTGCGATCGTCAGCTAGCCGCCGGGTAACTCCCTGCCAGTCGAGCCATTCCAGCAGCGGGATCACCACCCGCCGCGTCGTGCCTAGCGCCTGTCTTGCCTCGGCCGTCGTGAACGGCTGCGGCAGGCTCGCTAGGATCTGCGCCGCCCTGCTGGGCGCGTCGTGTGCCAGCACGATGTTGCCGGGCAGGCGGCGCAGCAAGCCGGCGCGCTCGGCCGCCGCCGCCGCCCGCGGGTCGAGCCGAAGCTCGCGCATCCGCTCCGCGTCTGGTGCGCTGAACGGCGCGTTCGCCAGGTCGTCGAGCAGCACCCGGACCGCGTCAGCTACCGCAGCCGGAAGGCCCGGATGGGAGGCCCGCGCGGCGCTACCGTCAGCGGCTAGGCCTTGTCTCGGCACAGGAGCAGATTCAGCATCCTCCGGCTGCTCGCTCGCGCCGCCGCTGGCACGGCGCAGGTACCCGCCGCTCACCTCGAGAGGTCCGTCGGCGCCGCTAGGCGGGCGCCAGGCGGCCAGGGCCTCGACCAGATCGCGGACGGGCAGGCCTAGTGCGGCCCGGGCCGCGTCTACCGGGAGGCCGGGCGCCAGCGGATCGCGCTCTGCGTGCGCGGCGACCGCAGAAGCCAGATCCTGGCGCAGCCGATGCCAGTGCGCCGGGTCAATCAGCCATTCCCCGCTGACCGGTGGCGGCAGGTCGCGAAGCCCCATGGCCGATGCCGAGCTAGCCTGCAGCAGCCGGTGCCGTCGCAGCAGGTCTGACGCCGCGGGAAGGTCCGGCCAAGATGCCAGTTCCCGCTCCGCGGCCGCAGCGGCGCCGTTGCCGCGCAGCCTCGGCGGCGAGACATCGAGCACCGTCGCGCCGAATACCGGCCGGTCATCTGAGCGCCCCGGGGCGGTGCCAGGATCGCGGAGCAGCAACCGGTCGCCGACGTGCAGCGGCAGCGGGTGTTCCAGGCTCAGCCTGGCGAAGCGGTTGCCCAGCATCCGGACCCGGGTACGGGCACGTGCCGCGCCGATGTGCAAGGTGAGCTGCGGCGGCAGACGGATGGCGCCAGGCGGCTGCCGGTATCCCGGTGGGGGCGGTGCCAGGCGGACATCGATCACGCTGGCTACCGTCCAGCGGCTGGCGTGGATGAGCGCCATGCCCCGGCCCAGCTCCCGCCTACTGATTCCCCGCAGGTTCAGCGCGACCCGCGCAACACCGCTGACCTGCGCTGCCGGCGCGCCGAGCGACTGCATGCCCCTTACCCGCACCGTGCGCATGGAAGGGGTCACCGTCAGCTCGTCCTCCGCGCGGACGGTCCCTGCCTGCAAGGTCCCGGTGACCACGGTCCCGTGGCCCTTGATCGCGAACACCCGGTCCAGCCATAGCCGGACGCCGCCGTGCGGATCGGGCTGCGGGAGCCGGACGGCGAGCCTGCCGAGCGCGGCGGTCAGCTCGGAAAGGCCGCGGCCGGTCAGCGCACTGACCGCGACGGCTTCAAGGCTGCCGAGGCTGCTGGCGGCAATCTTTGCCGCGGCCTGCCGCAACGCCGGTGCCGGGTCGGCCAGGTCGGCCCGAGTGACCACCAGCACCCCGTGGCGCACACCGAGGGCGTCGATCGCCGCAAGGTGCTCGGCGGACTGAGGCATCCAGCCCTCATCGGCGGCCACCACAAACATCACGGCAGGTGCCGGGCCCGCGCCGGCGAGCATGTTGGTGATGAACCGCTCGTGCCCGGGCACGTCGACGAACGCGATCTCATCACCGGACGGCAGCGTCATCCACGCAAAGCCGAGGTCGATCGTCATGCCCCGGCGCTGCTCTGCCTCCCACCGGTCCGGCTCCATCCCGGTGAGCGCGCGCACCAGCATCGACTTGCCGTGATCGACATGGCCGGCGGTCGCGATGACATGCATGACTACTCCCGGCCGGGGGGTGGTCCGCCATCGGCAGACACCAAGGCTGCAGTGGGAGGGTCGGCAGGCAGCTGGGCATGGTCACCTGCTGCGGCAAGCACGGCCGCGGCCAGCCGTTCGTCGGCGCCGGGCGGGACGGCGCGCAAGTCGAGCAGGAGCCGACCCTCCTCCATCCTGCCGACGACTGCCGGTACCTCGCCGCGGCGCACCGCCTCGCCCGACCGAAGGACGGGTGCCAGTTGCTGCGATAGGGACAGCGCGGCGCTCGGCAACCGCACGCCCGGGCCGCCGCCGCCGCCGACCGCCGCAACAGCCGGAACCACCCGACAATCGACGCCCGCGCCGACCAGCCGGTCGGCAAGACCCTCAGCACGCTCTGTGATTGACTCCAGGGTTGCCGTCAAAGCCTCCGAGACCGGAGCGGCCGGGCCGGTGAGGGTCGCCTCTAGCGCGGCCAGGGTCAGCTTGTCCACCCGCAGCGCCCGGGCCAGCGGGTGACGGGCGAGGCGGGTAACCGTCTCCGTCCGGCCCAGCAGCAGGCCCGCCTGTGGCCCGCCGAGCAGCTTGTCGCCGCTCGCCGTGACTAGCCCGGCACCAGCCCGCAGCCAGGAATCGGCGTCCGGCTCATCGGGCAGCACCGGGCTTGGGCGGAGCAACCCCGATCCGATGTCGCCGACCACCGTGACTCCGAGGCCTGCGAGATCCCGGACGCTCACCGCCGCTGTGAAACCCGTGATGAGGTAGTTGGACGGGTGCACCTTCAGAATGAATGCCGTGTCAGCGCAGATCGCCCGCTGGTAGTCATTAACCGACGTCCGGTTGGTGGTACCTACCTCACGAATCCTGGCGCCTGTGGATTGCAGCAGGTCAGGAAGCCGGAACCCGTCGCCGATCTCGATCAGCTCGCCGCGGCTGACGATGATCTCCCGCCCCGCGGCCAGCGCGGTGGCCGCCAGCACCAGGGCGGCGGCGTTGTTGTTGACCACGTGCACCGCCCCGGCCGCCGGGACCGCTCTGGCCAGAGCGGTGAGCGCGCCCGCGCCACGGCGGCCGCGCTGGCCCGATCCAAGGTCGAACTCCACGTCCGTGCAGCCTGCCGCGGCCCGCACAGCCTCGATCGCGGCCGCCGACAGCGGCGCGCGGCCGAGGTTGGTGTGCACGAGGACCCCCGTCGCGTTAATCACCGGAGTCAGAGTGCTGGCGGTCGGCGGCAGCGAGGCCACCGCCGTATCGGCGACACTCGCCGGGCTGATGACCCCGGAGCGGGCCAGCTCCTGGGCACCGGCGACCGCCGCCTTGACCAGCGCCCCGCCGAGCCGCTCTCGCGCCGCCGCCAACCGGGGGTCGGCGAGCACCGCGTCAGTCCTGGGCACATGACGGCGCGGATCCACAACCGCCACACTAACGGCCGCTGCGGATGGCAGCCATTAAAGCGCCGCGCGAACGCAGCCGGGAACCTCCGGGTGACACGATGCGGAGGCGGACGGGAATCGAACCCGCCAGCGACGCAGCACGCCGCCCACCGGTTTTGAAGACCGGGAGGGCCACCAGGCACCCAGACGCCTCCACAGCGGAGGTTACCCGTGCCCGGGTCGTGTGGCTATCCGATCCGCGGCCGAGGCCAGGACCGGCCCTAGCCGGGCATGTCCGGAGGGAATAGATTCAGCCGTGTGATCAATCCGGGCGCCTTCAGACTCACTCAGTACGCACGCGGCGGCGGCTGCGCGTGCAAGATCCCACCAGGCGAGCTGGAGGAAACGGTAGGCAGGCTCATGCCCGCTGCCACGGGCACCGACTTGATCGTGGGGGTCGAAAACGGTGATGACGGCGCCGTAGTGCGGGTCGGCCCAGGGTTGGCAGTCGTGGTGACGGCCGACTTCTTCACCCCAGTCGTAGACGACGCCTATACCTTCGGTCGGATCGCCGCGACCAACGCCCTGTCCGACATCTACGCGATGGGCGGCGAACCGATGGTCGCACTGAACCTGCTCGGCTGGCCACGCGACAAGCTCCCGGCCGAGCTTGCGGCCGAAGTCCTGCGCGGCGGCCAGGATGTGGGTTTGGCGGCGCGTTGTCACGTAGCCGGCGGGCACAGCATCGATGACCCCGAGCCGAAGTACGGCATGGCGGTGACGGGCACCGCGGATCCGGCCAGGTTGCTGAGGATCGATGCCGGGCAGCCCGGCCTGCCGCTCAGCCTGACCAAGCCAATCGGCACGGGCGTCCTCAATTCCTGGCACAAGGCAACGGGCCAGGTCAGCGAGGCTGCGGTCGACGTGATGACCACGCTGAACGCCGACGCAAGCCGGCAGGCGCTGGCCGCCGGAATCACGTGCGCTACCGACGTGACCGGATTCGGCCTGCTCGGCCACCTGTTCAAGCTGGCGAGGGCCAGCGGGGTCTCGGCGGTAGTCGACCACGCGGCGGTGCCGCTAATCGAGGGTGCGCGGGCGGCGGCAAAGGCCGGGTATATCTCCGGCGGGAGCAGGAGAAACCTCGAGTGGGTGCTCCCACATACCGACGCAGACGCGATGGACGAGGAAGACCTGCTGTTGCTCGCGGACGCCCAGACATCCGGCGGCCTGCTGGTCGCCGGAGAACTGTCAGGAGCGCAAGTGATCGGAGAACTTGTCTCGCGCCGCGAGAGCACGCTTATCCTGCGGTAGCAGGCCGAAGTGACGGCCAGGCGGCATGTCGTTCACTCCCTACGTCGGCCGACAGGAAGAAGACGGTGTCGCCCGCCGCGAGCGGTGTCGCCCGGTCCTGAGTGACCTGGACGCCATTCAGCGCTGCCGTGACATACCCGTCGAACAAGACGGCCACAGCGTCGGCCGCACCGCCCACCGTGGCGGCGCGGATCACGAGCGGTCCGCCGGATTCAACGTGTCTGGCGAGGTCCGCGGAGAGCTGGACCGCCACCTCGGGGGCTGGGCGGGTGCGCGCCGCCGCATAGTCCGCGGGGGTATTGACGTTCACCACCGAGTCCAGGTCCGGGTCGAGCGCAGCAAGCACGGGATCTCGCTTCAGCGCCGTATCACCGAGCTCTACCACTCGGCACTCGCTGAAGAGGAAGGCAAATCGGAGCCGGTCCTCCCTGACCAGGCGCTCGGCCGCTCCCGCGAGCGAGACGCGGTATGCGGCAGCCAGCGGCTGTTTGTACCCGCGCGCCACCGGCAGCGCGACATCCGTC
>JBOHCK010000178.1:0-12074 GCA_050698755.1 Streptosporangiaceae bacterium
TGCTCGGGGTTGACGATCACCGGCAGCGGCTCGTACTCGACCTCGATGGCCTCGCACGCGTCCTTGGCGATGTACGGGTCATCGGCGATGACGCAGGCTACTTCCTGGCCCTGGAACCGGACCTTGTCCGTGGCCAGCACGGCCTGGGTGTCGTACGACAGCGTCGGCATCCAGGCGAGGTTCCTGGTGGCCATCATGTCGCCGGTCAGGACCAAGTGCACGCCCGGGATGTCCCACGCCTTGGTGGCGTCGATGGACTTGATCCGCGCGTGGGCCATCGGGCTGCGCAGGATCTCCATGTGCAGCATGCCGGGCAGGGTGATGTCGTCGGTGTAGTTGCCCTTGCCGCGGATGAACCGGTTGTCCTCGACCCGCTTGCGGCTCGCGCCCAGCCCGCCGATCTTGATCTCGTCGAGTGCCTGTGACATGTCATGCCCCCTGGGACCTGAGCTTGGCGGCCGCCCACAGCACCGATTTGACGATGTTCTGGTAGCCGGTGCACCGGCACAGATTGCCGGACAGCGCCCACCGCACCTCTTCCTCGGTCGGGTCGGGATTGACGTCGAGCAGGGCCTTGGCGGCCAGCATCATGCCGGGGGTACAGAACCCGCACTGCAGCCCGTGCTCCTCCTTGAAGCCCTCCTGGAGCGGGTGCAGTTCGCTGGCGGTGGCCATGCCCTCGACGGTGCCGATCTCGTGCCCGTCGGCCTGCACGGCCAGCATGGTGCAGGACTTCGCCGGGCGGCCGTCGACCAGCACGGTGCACGCGCCGCAGTTGGTCGTGTCGCAGCCCATGTGCGTCCCGGTCAGCCCGAGCCCGCGGCGGATCAGGTGGGACAGCAGCAGCCGCGGCTCCACCTCGGCGGTCTTCTTCACGCCGTTGATCGTGAAGGTGATCCGGCGTACCGGGATCTCGACCCCGGAGCCCGCGGGCTCCTCCTCGATGATGATCATGGTCAGGCTGCCCTTTCCGCCGCTGGTTCGGCGCGCCTCAGCAGGCGCGTGACGAAGGTGCGCACCATGTGCCGCTTGTACTCGGCGCTGCCGCGATGGTCGGTCCTAGGCCGCGCCGCCTCGGCCGCGAGGTCCGCGGCCTGGGCGATGCTCTCGGCGGTCAGTGGCCGGCCGGTCAGCGCGTCGCTGGCCGCCCGGGCCGCGATCGTCGAGCCGCCTACGCCGGTCAGCGCGATGCCTGCCCTGGTCACGGTCTCGCCGCTCATCTCGAGCGCGACCGCGACCCCGACGGTCGCGAAGTCCCCGACGCGGCGCTCAAGCTTGAGGTAGCCGCCCGCCCTGGTCCCCTGCGCGGCCGGGATTACCGCCTCCACGGCGATCTCGTCCGGGGCCAGGACGTTCTGGAAGGGGCCGGTGACGAAATCGCCGAGCGGAATCGCGCGCATGCCGCCCGGCCCGCGCGCCACGACGGAGCCGCCGAGCGCCAGCACCACCGACGCCCAGTCGCCCTGCGGGTCGGCGTGGCACAGCGAGCCCACGAGCGTGCCCCGGTTGCGGACGATGGGGTCGGCGATTAGGGGCGCCGCCGCGGCCATGGTCGGCTGGCTGGTCTTTAGCAGGTCCGAGTGCTCCAGGTAGGCGTGCCGGCACAGGGCGCCGATGCGCAGGGTGCCGTCCGGGTCGGTCCGGTGGTAGTCGAGGCCCGGGATGTTGTTGATGTCCACGATGAGGCTCGGCGAGGCGAAGCGCAGCTTCATCAGCGGGACCAGGCTCTGGCCGCCGGCCAGGACCTTCGCGTCGTCCCCGTTGTCGTGCAGCAGGCCGATCGCCTCGGCCAGTGAACGCGGCGCCTCGTAACGGAAGCGCGACGGATACATGGGATCCTCCAGGTGTCGCAGGAGAAATGAGGGCCGGGCTACTGCTCCGATTCCGGGTCGGGCACCGCCACGGGGAGGGACTCGTAATCGGGATCCGGCCTCGGCTCCTGGTGGGGCGGCCACGGTCCTGCCACGGGCTGGCCTGCGACCTTGAGATAATCGATCAGCTCGGGCCAGGCCCAGACCGTGGGGCTTTTCCCGGTCTTCGGAGCGTGCTCGATCAGCTCGTATAGCCGCGGATTTCCGCGGCTATGGCCGTCGGATTCAATTCGCATGCCGCATGCTCCTGCCGCTGGACAGTATTGACAAGCCGCCGTCACTAGTGGCGCGTCCCCCATGATCCACTGGGCCGGATGGCCCCGCAACACGCGAATAAGTGCTTGCTTAAGGGGCTGGAAATCCGGGCCTTCGGGTATTCACACTGGTACTAGCTCCAGATCGTGACATAAACCGGCGGACGGAACCTTGAGGGAGGGACCCCGCCGGTCGGCGCGCGCATCAGGTGCATGGCCTCCGGCGTGCTCAGGTAGCGGCGGAACGAGCTGGCCGCGGTGCTCTGGTGCTGCCGCTCCATCAGGGTGACGTGCCAGCACGCGTCCATCCGGCAGCCGGGCCAGTCGACCAGGGAGAGCTCGCCGCGCCGCAGCTGCTGCGCGACCAGGTGCTCGACCGCAGGCGCCACGCCGGTCCCGTCGGCCGCGGCCGCCCAGGCGGCGGTCTGGTTGGGGAACACCCGGATCTGGTCCTCGGGAATGCCCAGGCTGGCCAGCATCTGGCCGGTCTCGCTCCCGGGGTCGGCGCCGGAGGGGTCGACGTGCCACAGCCACTGGCGGGGGTTACCTCGCAGCCGGGGCTGGCCCGCGGTCACGACGACGAGGCGGTACCGGAAAATGGGCTCGGTCACCAGGGCCAGGGCCGGGTCGTCGGGGACGGTGGACCCGATGGCGACGTCCGCGAGCCGGTTGGCGACCAGGACGCTCATCTCGCTGCTCGCCGCCACGCCTGCGGAGATCTCGACCACGCCGGCGAAGCGCTTGGTGAACGCCTCCGTGAGCGGGCTGATAACGAACTCGGCGATGGTGGACGTGGAGACGACTCGCAGCTGTTCCGGCGCGCCCTGCGCGGCCCGGACGGCGGCGTGCGCCTCGGCGCCGAGCACCACGATCTGCGAGGCGGTAGCCAGCAGCCTGGACCCGCCCGCGGTCAGCGTCATGCCGACCGGACCACGGGTAACCAGCTGATCGCCTAGGTGCAGGCGCAGCGCCGACAGCGCCTGCGAGACGGCGGACTCGCTGACGCCGAGCGCGTTGGCGGCGGCGGTCACCGAGCCGAGCCGGGCCACCAGGACGAACGCGTTCAGCTGGGTAAGCGTCATGGCACTGCCAATTATCACGCACCCGCGCGAGATAACCGCCAGGCGCAGCCCGCTCCTATCCTTTGGTGACATGAGCGCTGTCTGGCATGGCCCGGCCGCTTGGGAAGACGCGGAGCCCCAGCGGTACGGCCCGGTGGGCCGGGTGGCGGCGGTGTCCGATGTGCACGCGAACGTCGCGGCCCTGACCGCTGTTCTAGCCGATATCGAGGCGGCGGGCGTTGATCTCATCGTCTCGTGCGGTGATCTCACCTGGGGCAGCCACCCTGACGAGACCGTCGCGCTGATGCGTGGCCTCGGGGCCAGGGCGCTCTTCGTGCGCGGGAACGGCGAGCGCGCGGTACTGGAGATCTCGGGCGGGCAGCGGACGGCCGAGACCCCGCGCGAGGCCTGGGTGCCAGCGCAGCACTGCGCGAGTTCGCTGGACTTCGTCGCCGGGATCCCGTTCAGCGTGGTCATAGAGATCACGGGCCTCGGCCGGGTGCGGTTCTGTCACGGCTCCCCGCGAAGCGACACCGAGGTGGTGACTCCCGCCACCCCGGGCCAGCGCTTTGCCGAACTGTGCGCCGGCGTCGATGAGCAGATCCTCGTCACCGGGCACACCCATCTGCAGTTCGACCGCCGGGTGGCTGGCCGCCGTTCCGTCAATCCGGGCAGCGTCGGCCTTCCTTACCACGAGGGCGAGCCGGGCACTGCGTACTGGGCGCTGCTCGGGCCGGACGTGACGCTACGCCAGACGCGTTACGACGTCACCGCGGCCGTAGCGGCAGGTGCCAGTTCCGGCGATCCCGGTGCCGAGAAGATCGAAGGCCTGCTGCTCTCACCGCCGACTCCCGGCCAGATCACGGCGGAAGCCGAGCAACTGGTCTTCTCTGACTGACCCCGGCTTACGAGACGGACCGGACGGCCGCTGTCGCGACCTTGCGCAGCCGGTCACGAAGCGCGCTGCCCGCCGCGCGGTCGGTCTGTGCCTCGACGATCCGCAGGCCCGCGCCCGGCAGCGCCTGGCCTAGGTCTTCCGGCACGTCGAGGCGCTGATAGGGCAGGCCGAACGCGGCCGCCAGGTGATGCAGGCCCGCGCCGTGCGGGGTGCCGAACAGCCGCTCGAACGAGCCGGTAAAGGCGGCCTGCTCCAGGGCGGAGAAGATGCCTCCGCCATCGTTGTTGACCACGATCAGGCACAGATCGGGGCGCGGCTCGTCCGGCCCCAGCACCAGGCCGGGCGCATCGTGCAGGAAGGCCAGATCGCCGACCAGGGCAAACGCCGGGCCACCATGGGCCAGCGCGGCGCCGATGGCGGCCGAGGTGGTCCCGTCGATACCGCTCGCTCCCCGGCTGGCCAGGATGCGGAGGTCGGCGCGTGGCACACCCTGGCAGTCGATGTCCCGGACGGGCAGGCTGGATCCGATCCACAGCATCGCGCCTTCCGGCAATCCCCGGACGAGGTCCCTGGCCAGGCGAGGTTCGGTCAGGCTCTCCTCCTCGTCGAGGACGGCATCCACCGCCAGCCGCGCCGCCTCGTCGGCCCTGCGCCATCCATCCAGCCAGGCCGTGGTCCCGGCCGGCGTACCGCTGAGCCGGATCCCCGTCGCGACGTCGGTGGCGGACCGCTGCGGGTCGGCCCAGCGCCCGGGGCCCTGCGCGATCACGACGTGCCTGCCCGCCGACCCGCCGAGGAAGGCCATCTGCGGGCGGGATAGCCCTGGCCGGCCGGCCGACACGATCACGTCGGGCCGTCGGGCGACCGCGAACTCCGGGGTGCCGAGCAGGTACTGGTAGGCCGGCAGCGCATTCGGGCCGCGCCTGGCGCCGGAGGAGGGCTCCGCGAGCACCGGCCACCCGGCCTGCTCGGCCAGCTCGACCAGTTCGGCCGCGTCGTAGTCCCCGTCGCCACAGATGACCACCCCGCGTTCGGTCCAGGGCAGAGATGTCTCCCCCGGGGGGGCGACCCCCCCGGTGACCCCCCCGATCACGGGAGGGCTGTCCGCCCTCCCGTACCCTCCCGACCCTGGCCCCT
This sequence comes from Streptosporangiaceae bacterium, assembly GCA_050698755.1. Lineage (GTDB taxonomy): Bacteria > Actinomycetota > Actinomycetes > Streptosporangiales > Streptosporangiaceae > Palsa-504. Next base: position 5,222 of record JBOHCK010000178.1, read on the forward strand.
GAAGGCGGGTCCAGGGGGAACCGTCTGGGCGTCCTTCGAGGGAATCGGGCCAGGCCGGCCCGGCCGGACCGGGGGTGAGCGGGTCGCGGAAGGGGAGGTTGAGGTGGACCGGGCCGGGCAGCCCGCCGGCGGCGCCCGCCGCGTGCGTCCACGCATGACAGGCCATCGAGCGCCAGTACGCGGCTGCCCCCGGATGCCGCTCGGGTACCCCGACCTCGCAGAACCAGCGGACCGCGTTCCCGTACAGCTTGATCTGGTCGATGGCTTGGTTGGCTCCGACGCCCCTCAGCTCGGGCGGCCGGTCGGCCGTGAGGACCAGCAGCGGGACGCCGGACTCGTCGGACTCGATCACGGCCGGGTGGAAGTTGGCTGCCGCCGTGCCCGACGTGCACAGCACCGCCACCGGGCGCCTGCTCGCCTTGGCCAGGCCGAGCGCGGTGAACGACGCCGAGCGCTCGTCGATCCTGACGTGCAGCCGGATCCGGCCCTGCCGCTCGGCATCGAAGAAGGCCATGGCCAGCGGCGTGCTCCGCGATCCGGGCGCCAGCACCACCTCGCGCAGCCCGCACCGGATCAGCTCGTCGGTAAACGTCGCGCCGAAGGCGGCCGCCGGGTTCACGCGCGCTCCGGCGCGGGCGTCAGGTCCGGCAGATACCGCGCTGCCGCGGCCGCCCGGTTCCGCCACGGGGCCGGGTCGGTCTCGAAGCGAGCCAGCTGCATGGGGTCGACGCCGGGCCGGCGGACCGGTAGCGCTCCCCCGTCGGGTATCAGGGGGTCGGCGGTGACGTCCCCCGACAGCAACGACATCGTGCCCAGACCGCAGGCGTAAGGGAGTTCGGGTAGCGCGGCGGCCAGCGCCACGCCCGCGGCGAGCCCGACGGAGGTGTCGACCGCGCTTGATACCACGACCGGCAGGCCGCAGGCCTCCGCGACCTGTAGTGCCGCCCGGACGCCGCCCAGCGGCTGGACCTTGAGCACCACGATGTCGGCCGCGTCCGACGCCCGGACCCGCAGCGGGTCCTCGGCCTTCCTGATGGACTCGTCAGCGGCGACCGGTATGTCGATAAGTCGACGTAGCTCGGCGAGCTCGTCCAGGGTGGCGCAGGGCTGCTCGGCGTACTCGAGCCCGAACGCAGCCAGCCGGCGGAGCATCCGGGCCGCCTGCCCGACCTCCCACCCGCCGTTCGCGTCGACCCTGATCGCGCCGCCCGGCCCGAGCGCCTCGCGGACGGCCTCAACCCGCTCGATGTCCTGGGCCTCGGCCTGGCCGCGTTCGGCCACCTTGACCTTCGCCGTCCGGCACCCCGACGCGGTAACGATCTCGATCGCTTGCTCCGGCCCCACCGCGGGGACGGTGACGTTCACGGGAACCCGGTCCCGCACCGGCGCGGGCCACCCCTGAGTCGCGGACTCCAGCGCGCTGGCCAGCCACCGAGCGCACTCCTTCGGCCCGTATTCGGCGAACGGCGAGAACTCGCCCCAGCCCGCAGGCCCCTCGATCAGTGCCCCCTCCCGCACCACGATCCCCCGGAATCCCACGGTCATCGGGATCGCGAACGCCCTGAGCCTCTCGATCATGGGTGGCTTTCATGATCCTGGGCCGTTTTACTCAATGGTTGTGACACCCTAACGACTCTTCTCGTTAGGGTGTCACAACCATTGAGTGGGAACCCCATAGCTAGCGAAATCTTGAGCGAATCCTGTGGTTGGCGGGACGGTTGGGACTTCCGGTGTGGCCTGCGGTGTCGATCCCGGGAGCCGGTCGGGCCGGCGGAGGCCGGGCGGGCGCGGGCTGGCCGGGAGCGGGCTGGGCTGGCGGCGGCCAGGCGGGCGCGGGCTGGGTCGGCGAAGGCCGGGCGGGAGCCGGTTGGGCGGGAGCCGGCTGGGCGGGAGCCGGCTGGGCGGGAGCCGGCTGGGCGGAAGCCGAATGAAAGGGAGCGGGCTGGGCGGGCTGGCGCTGGGCGGGAGCCGGCTGAAGGGGAGCGGGCTGAGAGGGTCACGGGGGGCAGGACGCCATCTTCTCCGGGCCGGTGATAATGGTCACACCGGTCTTGGGGTCGTCGCACGCGACGTTGAAGGGGTGCGAGAGCTCGAACGGGGCGGCGGGGCGGAACGCGTTGCGCACTTCTGACCGGTTGACGGTGATCTTCGCGATGCTCTCAGCGCAGTCGTACAGGACGCCGGAGTAGTCCTTTCCCGGTTCCGGTCCAGACCGCTGCCATTCGACCACTCGTAACCTCCCAGCGTCAGGGTTCTAACCTTACGTTCGTGACGAAGCGTCCCATTCACGCGGTCCTGGTCGAGCGGGCTACTCCTCGCCTGACCGAACTGCTCGCCGCGGCGCTCGACGGCACCGGGCCGGCGCTGGCACCGCTGGACGCCACCCTGCCCGCGGCCCGGCTGGACGAACTGCTGGCCGCGCTCGCCCCGGACACGGTGGAGGATTCCGGGGGCGTCACCACCGCTCGTTCGGCCAAAAGAGGGGCCGTCGCCGAAAGAGGGGGCGTCGCCGAGAGTACGGCGGTGATCGTGAGCACCTCTGGGTCCTCCGGGGTGCCGAAGGGGGTCGAGCTCAGCGCTGCCGCGCTGCTGCACTCGGCCCGGGCCTCGCTGGCCAGGCTCGGCGCCCGGCCCGGCGAGCGGTGGCTGTGCTGCCTGCCGGGCGCCTACGTCCCCGCCCTGCAAGTCCTGGTGCGCTCGCTGGTCAGCGGAACCGACCCGGTGCTGGCCGACCGGGCCGACGCCGAGACGGTCGCCGCCAGCGGCTGCGCGCACGTCTCGCTCGTGCCGACGCAACTTCGTCGGCTGCTCGGCCCGGATGTCGACATATCGACACCCCTGGCTTCGTTCCGGTCGGTGCTGCTCGGCGGGGCGGCCGCGCCTGCCGACCTGCTGGACGCCGCGCGGGCCGCGGGGGTCCGGGTGGTGACGACGTACGGCATGACCGAGACCTGCGGCGGCTGTGTCTACGACGGGATTCCCCTGGACGGGGTCAGGGTGGAGATCCGCGATGAGGCGCAGGACGGGAGCGGGAGGATCTGGCTCGGGGGGCCCGTGCTGTTCTCCGGGTACGTCGATGGGCGGCCGGGACCCGATGACGGGTGGTTCCGGACGGGTGATCTCGGCCACATCGACCGTTCTGGGCTGGTCGTGCACGGCCGCGCGGACGACGTGATCAATACCGGCGGGTTCAAGGTGGTCCCCGGCGAGGTGGAGGAGGCGCTGCGGACCTGCCCGGGCGTCAGCGACGTGGCCGTCGTCGGCCAGCCCGACCCCGAATGGGGCGAACGGGTCATCGCGGTCGTGGTGCCCGCCGACCCGGCCGACCCGCCGGGGCTCGATTTGCTCCGTCTGCATGTACAGCGGCGTTTGCCGCGTTACGCTGCTCCGAGCAGGGTCGTGTTCGTCGATGCCGTCCCGCTGCTTCCCAGCGGAAAGCACGACATCGCCGGGCTCAGGCGAACTGCTACGGCGGGAACAAACTGAGGCGGAGAGCGTTACTTATTAGTGCCCGGACAATGTGCTCTGCTGAGGACTACGCGGGGCCACAGAGGGTACTTGGCGGGAACCCCGTGAACGTTGTTTGTATTGCGTGCGTATTGAAAAGGAGGGAGGTGCCTCATGCCGCGGAGCGCCATGGCGACGACAGTCGCCGAACCTGATGAGGAGGCGAGCACGACCCGTGTGGATGACCTGGTCCAGCGCGGGCGTAGCCAGGGTCACCTGTCTCTTTCTGAGCTGAGGACCGCCTTTGACCAGGCAGGCATGACGCCTGCCGAGGGCCGGTCCATTCTGCGTGAGCTGAGCGAGTCGGGGGTCCGGCTGGCCAACGAACTGGGCGAGTCGGCGAAGGCGCGCCCGGTGCGCGCGGCTCCGGCGGCCCGGGTGGGCAAGGACACGGACGACGCCGACGGCGAGTCCGGCCTAGACGACGCCGAGATTGACGCGGCCGACGCAGAAGTGGCCAGCCTGGAGGCGGAGGCGGCGGCGCTCACCTACACGGAGCGCCTGAGCGAGGCTGACCTTGACGACCAGACGCCCGCGATGGGCGACTCGGTGCACACCTACCTGAAGTCCATCGGGCGTACCAGCCTGCTCACTGCCGAGCAGGAGGTCGACCTGGCCAAGCGGATCGAGGCCGGGCTGTTCGCCGAGCACAAGCTCGAGACCGCCACCGGTCTTGACGAGGCTTACCGGCACGACCTCGAGCTAGTTGCCGAGGACGGCCGCCGGGCCAAGGCGCACATGCTCGAGGCGAACCTGCGCCTGGTCGTTTCCGTGGCCAAGAAGTACAGCGACCGCGGGCTCTCGCTGCTCGACGTCGTGCAGGAAGGGAACCTGGGCCTGATCCGGGCGGTCGAGAAGTTCGACTACTCCAAGGGCTACAAGTTCTCCACCTACGCGATGTGGTGGATCCGGCAGGCCATCCAGCGCGGCTTCGCGGACTCGGCGCGGACCATCCGGCTCCCGGTGCACGTGCTCGAGATGCTCAGCAAGCTGAGCCGGGTCGAGCGGGACATGCACCAGAAGCTGGGCCGCGAGCCGACCCCGGAGGAGCTGGCCGTCGAGCTGGACCGGACGCCGGACCAGATCGAGGAGCTGCTGCGGACCAGCCGCCAGCCGATCAGCCTGGACTCCACCATCGGCGAGGACGGCGAGACCAGCATCGGTGACCTGATCGAGGACATCGACGCTCCCGAGGCCTCCGAGCTCGTCGACCGTCAGCTGATGGCCGAGCAGCTGCGTTCGGCGCTGGACGCGCTGACGCCGCGCGAGGCGACGATCATGGCGATGCGGTTCGGTCTTTACGACGGCAACCCGCACACGCTGGACGAGATCGGCCGCGCGCTCGGCCTGACCCGCGAGCGGATCAGGCAGCTCGAGAAGCAGTCGCTGTCCAAGCTGCGCCACCCGAGCCGCGCGCAGCCGCTGCTCGACTTCGCCAGCTAACCGTTCTTTAGTACTCGCCTCCCGACCGCAAAGCTGAGTGCCGGGCCCGACCTCCCGCCGGGCTCGGCACTCAGCTTTCCGGGCTACCATGCGGTCGTGACGGCCTCAGTAACAGCGACGGGCGTGACCGAATCTGAGCCCGAGTCCGAATCCGGGTCCGAAGCGCTGCGCCATCGGCTGGCGTCGCCGATGCCCGACGACCGGCCGTGGGGGTGGCTGGGCCCGCTGCTGGTGACGGCGTTCGGCGGGTTCCTGCGCTTCAACCGGCTGCAGATCCCCCGCGCCATCTCGTTCGACGAGACCTATTACGCCAAGGATGCGTGGAGCATCCTGCAGCACGGGGTCGAGTGGCAATACATCAGAACTCCCAGCAATCCCAACCTGGCTAACCAGCTGATCATGGCCGGGCACACTACCGGCCTGTTCGCGCCCTGCAGCGGCACTTCATGCGGTGAGTACGTGGTGCAACCGGAGGTAGGCAAGCTGATGATCGCGGTGGGCGAGGCGCTGTTCGGGCTGAATTCGCTCGGCTGGCGGTTCTCCAGCGCGGTGTTCGGCACCGTCGCGATCTTGCTGGTGTGCCGGATCGCCCGGCGGATGACCCGGTCCACGCTGCTCGGCTGCATCGCGGGCCTGCTGATGTCACTGGACGGGCTGGAGTTCGTGCTGTCCAGGACCGGGATCCTGGACATCTTCCTGATGACGTTCGTGCTGGCGGCGTTCGGCTGCATGGTGATCGACCGTGACGTGTCACGGGACCGGCTGGCCGCGCTGGTGGCGGGCGGGGCAGGAGGCGCCGTTACCGGAGGCGGTCCGCGGCTGGGGCTGCGCCGGTGGCAGCTGGCCTGCGGGGTGCTGCTGGGCCTGGCCGTGGGCACGAAGTGGATCGCGGCCTGGTACATCGTCGCGTTCGCCGGGCTGTTCCTGGCGTGGGAGATCGGGGCCCGCAGGTCGGCCGGGCTTGGTTCGTACGTGCGCGGGGCGCTACGCGAGACGGTGTGGCTCCCGCTGACGTTCGTGGTCGTCCCGCTAGCGGTGTACCTGGCCAGCTGGAGCGGCTGGTTCGCGACCGGCACCGGCTTTGACCGCGACTACGCCCAGCAGCACGGGGTGAACATCCCGGTCATCTCGCCGCTGTACTCGCTTTTTGAGTACCACCTGCAGGCCATCGGCTTCGGCCTGGGCCTGAACGTCCCGCACCTGTACCAGTCCCAGCCGTGGGACTGGCTGCTGATCACCCGGCCGGTCGCCTTCTACGCGCAGTGCTACACCGGCCCCGCGAACTACCAGGTGTGCCCGAAGGGCACGGTGGCGTGGGAGCAAGAGGTGCTGACGCTCGGGACCCCGGCGATCTGGTGGGCGTCGATCCTGGCCCTGCTGTTCTGCCTGGGCTGGTGGCTGCTGCACCGAGACTGGCGGGCCGGCGCGGTACTGCTCGGCGTCGTCGCCGGATGGGCGCCCTGGTTCCCGCTTGTGAGCAGGACCAAGTTCTATTACTACGCGCTGGAGTTCGAGCCGTTCCTCATCTTGTCCCTGGTGCTGTGCCTGGGCCTGATCCTCGGCCCGGCCAGGGCCAGCGCGGTCCGGCGGGCGGTCGGGGCCGGGCTGGTGGGGGCGTACTTGCTGTGCGTGCTCCTGATGTTCTGGTACTTCTACCCGATCCTCGCGGCCAAGGTCATCACCTACCAGGACTGGTGGAGCCACATCTGGTACCGGATTGGCCACGGCTGGATCTGAGCGCGCGTACCAGGGCTAACCCGCCGCGGCAAGTTGGTAGAGGTCGACGCCTTCGGGTGAGACCTCGCGGGTCAGTTCACCCCGGAGCGCCAGCACCTCCAGGTGGGCGCCGGTCTCGTTGGCCGCCAGGAACTGGGCAAACAGGTCAAGATCGCCGAACGGGCGC
>JBOHCK010000179.1:0-12066 GCA_050698755.1 Streptosporangiaceae bacterium
GCTCTGATCCGGAGCGGCGGCGCGGCCTTTTGGCGTGCCTTCCGGTGTGCCTGCTGGTCTGCCGTCCGGTCTGCCGTCCGGTCTGCCTTCCGGTGTGCTCAGGTCACCGGCACGATCGTGGCCTCCACCAGGCGCCCGGAGTCGATGCCCAGCACGCCGAGGGTGCCGTGCGGCTGCCGCCTGCGGTCGGTCGGCGAACCAGGGTTGAAGATGCGCAGGCCGTAGGCGGACTCGTCCAGCGGGATGTGCGAATGCCCGAACACCACCAGGTCCGCGCGGGGGAACCTGCGGCGCATCCGGGTGAGCCGGCCGACGGCCGGACCGGTGTCGTGCACCATCGCCACGCTCAGCCCGTCCAGGTCGAGTTCGGCGGTCTCGGCCGCGCCCCAGCGCGCCACGTCCGGGGCGTCGTTGTTTCCGAGCACGGCGGTCACGGGCGCGTACTCGGCCAGCTCTTGGAGGACCAGGGCGGTGCAGACGTCGCCCGCGTGCAGGATGAGGTCCGCCCCGCGCAAATGCTCCGCCACCCGCGGCGGGCAGGCCCGCCAGCGCCGCGGGGCGTGGGTGTCGGACAGCACTACGACGCGCACGAATTCATACTGCCCCGCCAATCCGCAATGCAGCCGATCGGACACGCAAAATCCGAATTGCACTTATCGGGTAAGTCAGGCGGACACGGGCTTCAACCTGCTACGATGCCTCGTCCGGCGACTCTGTGCGCCGGAGGCGAGAGGGGAAGTGGGCCGCCCGGTTGAACGGGCCGGGCGGCCCGATCTGTCCCTTTTTCATAGCCAGTGGCGCCTTTCATGATTAATGGCGCTATTTCATGGCCGCAGCAGGCCGAGGAGCCAGCCCGGGGACCGGACCTCGGCGCCGGCCGCCGCGCAGCGGTCCCGCAGCTCGCGGTCCGCGGTGACGACGACCCGGCGGCCCGGCAGGTCCCTGACCACGGCCACGATCGTGTCGTCCCCGTGCCCAGGCGCGTGCACCACTCGCACTCGGTCCACTGGAGCGCTTTTGATGCGGGGACCCGCCGCGTTGGCCGCGCCCTCGAGCACCATGACGAACTCGGGCGGGCCGGTTTCACGAGTTTCTCCGGCCTCCCCGGTCTCGCCGGCCTCCCCGGTCTCGCCGACCTCGCCGGCCTCGCCGGCCTCCCCGGTTTCGCCGGGCAGGATGGCCCTCCCGCTCGCCACCAGGGCGGCGACTTCGGCGTGCAGGCGGACCGCCGCTCCGGCCCGGTCCCGCCACCAGCCGTCGGGGCGGGCGCCCATCACGTTCGCGACGTCCACGACGATCGTGGCCTTCTGCTCGCTGATGCTCATCCCCTCCCACCCGGAATGCCCTCGTAAGCTAACCGCATGGCAGACGCGAAACTCGCCTGGCCGCTCGCCGGGCAGGTATCCAGGCTACGGCAGCGCCAGACGGCACCCCTGATCCTCGAGCTGGACCTGACCGACGGGATCGCAGAGGGCCCGGCCACCGATCCGGTATCGGCGGTCGTGTCCGTGCGCAAGGTCAGGCTGCCCGACCTAATCGCGGGCCTGCGCCGCGCACGCGACGACGACCGGGTGCGTGCGCTGGTGGCGAAGGTGGGCGGCAGCCGGATCGGCCTGGCCCGGATGCAGGAGATCCGCGAGGCGGTGGCCGAGTTCCGCGGCTCGGGCAAGCTCGCCGTGGCCTGGGCCGAGAGCTTCGGCGAGTTCACCGGGGGGAACCTGCCCTACTACCTGGCCACCGCGTTCGACCGCATTTACCTGCAGCCTTCGGGCTCCGTCGGGCTCACCGGCGTGGCGGTCGAGCAGCTGTTCCTGCGCGACGCGCTGGCCAGGGTAGGCATCGGTTTCCAGAGCGCGAAGCGCTACGAGTACAAGTCGGCCGCCGACCAGCTCACCGAGCAGGGGTTCACCGGGCCCGCCCGCGAGGCCGCCGAGCGCCTGGCCGTCTCGGTCGTCGAGCAACTGTCCGCGGCCATCGCCGAACGCCGCGGCAAGACCGCAGAAGACGCCCGCGCTCTGCTGGACCGCGGCCCGTTCCTGGCCGACGACGCCCTGGCCGAGGGCCTGGTCGACGCGCTTGGTTACCGGGACGAGGTGTACGCCGACGTCCGCAAGCACGCGGGCCAGGACGCGATCCTGCAGTACGTGGGGCGGTACCAGCGGGCGCACGCGCTGGCCCAGCGGGCCCGCCAGCTGCCGAACCCGCGGGACCGGTTCGTCGCCGTGGTCTACGCGTCCGGCCCGATCAGGCAGGGGCGCAGCAGCCGCGGCCCGGTCGGCAGCGGGGCCATGGGCTCGGACACCGTATCGGCCGCACTGCGGCAGGCCCGCGCGGACGACCGGGTGCGCGCCGTCCTGCTCCGCGTCAACAGTCCCGGCGGGTCCTACACCGCGTCCGACACGATCTGGCGGGAAGTGGTCAGGATCCGCACCGCGGGCAAGCCGGTCGTGGTGTCGATGGGAGACGTGGCCGCCTCCGGCGGGTACTTCATCTCGATGGCCGCCGACGTCATCGTCGCGCAGCCGGGCACGCTGACCGGCTCGATCGGCGTGATCCTGGGTAAGCCGGTGCTCGCCGACGCCCTGGACCGAGCCGGGGTCGCCACCGACTCGGTGGCCGAGGGGGCGCGGGCGACGATGTTCGCGCCCACGCACCCGTTCACGCAGGACGAGTGGGACCGGATCAACACGTGGCTGGACGCGGTCTACCGTGACTTCACGCAGAAGGTGGCCCAGGGCCGCAGGATGCCGGTCGACCGGGTCCACGAGCTAGCCCGCGGCCGGGTCTGGACCGGGGCCGACGCCGCGGAGAACGGCCTGGTCGACGAGCTGGGCGGGATGACGGCCGCGGCCGAGATCGCCCGCCGCCGGGCCGGCCTGCCCGCCACCGCGCGGCTGCGCGTCTACCCCCGGCTGACCCCGCTTGACCAGCTTCGCCCGCCCGGGTCCAGCGAGGCCCGCCCCGCGGCGGCCGCCGCGCTCGGGCTGAGCTTCGCCGACGGCTGGGGCCCGGCGTGGCGCCTGGCGGCCAGCGCCGGCCTGCCGCCGTACGGACCGCTGATGCTCCCCGGCACCTGGACGATCACTTGACCGAACGGGCGGTGGTGCACCCCCTGGTGCCTGCGGCCCTCAATTCGTGGACGGCGGGCGTCGCGCTGGTGACCGTGGCCGACGGACGCGACGACGTCGGCGCGACGGTCAGCGCGTTCTGCCCGGTCTCCGAGGACCCGCCGCTGGTCCTGGTGTCGCTTATGGCCGGGTCATACCTGGCGGAGGTGTTCGGCCGTCCCGAGGGTCCGGTCGCGCGGTTCGCCGTCGTGCTGCTGGCGGCCGGGCAGCGGGTGCTGTCAGGCCGGTTCGCCGCGGCGGGCCGGCCCGGGGCGCGGCTGATGCTCGACGACGTGCCGCACCGGCGCGGCCCCGACTCCGGGGCGCTGATCGTCGAGGAGGGCCTGGCGGCGCTGGAGTGTTCCGCCTCGCAGGTGCTCTCGGTTGGGGACCACCTGGTGGTCATCGCGCGGGTCACCGGCGTCCCCTACGTGGCCGAGTCAGGCGAGCCGCTCGTCCGGTTCCGCCGTCACTACCTATGATCATGGGTAGTTTCGGGTAAATAGCGCCCATTTCTGCCCATGATCATGAACACAACCTGTGCCCTAGCCTGCGACTAGGCGGCCGGCCTGCCAGACGGCGGCGATCTGCGGGACGCCGGGGCGGTAGGCGAGGTAGACGTGCGATGGGGCGTCCAGCATGATCAGGTCGGCCCGCGCGCCCACGCCCAGGTGGCCGACGTCATCCCGGCGCAAGGCTGCGGCCCCGCCGGCCGTGGCGGCCCAGACGGCCTCCTGCGTGGTCATCCCCATGTCGCGGACCGCCAGCGCGATGCAGAACGGCATGCTGGACGTGAAGGACGAACCGGGGTTGCAGTCGGTGGCCAGGGCCACGGTGGCGCCGGCGTCGAGCAGCCGGCGTGCATCCGGGTACGGGTGCCTGGTGCCGAACTCCGCGCCGGGCAGCAGCGTCGCGACAACCCGCGCGGATACCAGCGCGTCGACGTCGGCGTCGGTCAGGTACGTGCAGTGGTCGGCCGACGCGGCGCCCGCCTCGGCGGCCACCCTGACCCCCGGTCCTGGCCCCAGCTGGTTGGCGTGAATCCGGGCGCCGAGCCCCGCTTCCCGGCCCGCGGCGAGGATCGCGGCGGCCGCGTCGGCGCCGAACGCGCCGGTCTCGCAGAACACGTCGATCCACCGGGCGCGCGGCGCGCAGGCCGTCAGCATCGGGCCGCACACCAGGTCCACGTAGCCGGCCGGGTCGCCGGCGAACTCGGGCGGGACCACGTGCGCGCCGAGGTAGGTCACCTCAGGGGTGACCTCGCCGGCCAGCGCGAGCGCCCGGGCCTCGTCGGCCACGGTCAGCCCGTACCCGGACTTGCACTCCAGCGTGGTCGTGCCCTGCCTGGCCATCTCGAGGGTCAGCCGGGCCAGGTTGGCGCGCAGCGCGTCGTCGCTGGCCGCGCGGGTCGCCTTCACCGTGGTCAGGATCCCGCCCGCCTGGTAGGGGCGGCCCGTCATCCGGGCGGCGAACTCCGCACTGCGCTCCCCGGCGAAGACCAGGTGCGCGTGGGAGTCGACGAACCCGGGCAGCACGGCCCGGCCGTCCGCGTCCACGGCGGCATCCGCGGCCGGGGCCGCAGAGGCGGGCCCGGTCCAGGCCACCCGGCCTCCGGCGATGACCAGCGCCGCGTCGTTCCTCGCGGCGAACACCCCGTCGCCGTCGTCGTTGGTGACCAGTTCACCGATGTGCGTGATCAGCGTGCTGTCGGGATGCGCCACGGGGTCTTCTTATCATCAAGGTGCCCGTCCCGACTCGCGGAGGAAGATGCCGATGCCCGCCCAGTCGCCGGACCGCGACAATCCGATCGAGGTCCGCTATCCGAACACGGCCCGGATCTGGAACTACCAACTCGGCGGGACGGACAACTTCGCAGTCGACCGGGAGGCGTCCGAGGCGGCCAACGCGATGGTCCGGGCGATGGGGGTGCCATCCGGGGCCAACACCGCCGTCGAGAGCCGCCATCTGCAGCAGCGGGTGCTCGGCGACGCGCGCGTGCGCGAGCTGTTCGACTTCGCCCAGCCGGTCGGGGTCATGTTCATGTGCGTGCTGCACTGCCTGTGGGACTCCGAAGACCCGTGGGCGGTCGTCGGGCAGTTCCGCGACGCGGTGGCGCCGGGCAGCTACGTGGCCCTCAGCCACATGACCGACGAGGCCCACCCTGAGGCGGCCGAGGGACTGTTCCGGATGACCCAGGACCTGCACTGGAACACGCCGCTCATCTCGCGCAACCGCGCCGGCATCGCCCGGTTCTTCGACGGGTTCACGCTGGTTGAGCCCGGCCTGGTGCGCCCCGCGCAATGGAGACCCGACCTGGACGACCCGCTCCGCTCCCCCGCGGGCGACGACGAACCGGTGCTCAAGCCCGGTGCCTCCGGGCCGGCCGAGGACGATCGCGGGACGGCGTGGCACCTGGTGGGCGTCGGCCTCAAGAGCGGCTGAGGGCCGCCTGGCCGGGGATCCGGCCTAGAGCGTCGTGCGGTCCGCGGACCTTGGATCGCTGACCAGCGTGCCGCTGTGCAGCACGCCCGCCATGGCCCGGCCGCGCCAGGCGGCCGTGGAGTCGTACAGCTCCTGCTCGGTGTCCACCGTCGTCACCAGGACGCCCGCGACGTTACGGCGGAGCCGGCCGACGGTGATGCCATCGGCCCGGACGAAGAAGGACGGCCACAGACTCTGCGGCGCCGAGGAGTTCGGGCAGCTGGCGTCGCTGCCGGTGTCCATCCGTCGTTCGCCCGGTTCCTAGAGCTCTTTGGCGAGCTCCTGGTAATGCCGGCTGATCCGTTCGTTGGTGCCGTAGAAGGCGTGCCGGCTCATGTCCGCGCTGAACCGGCTCGCCGGCGGCGTGCGGCCGAGTGCCTCGGCCATCGCGCGGACGTGGTGGGGTGCGCAGCCGCAACAGATGCCGAAGTAGTTGACTCCGAGCGCGGCCGCCGCCGTCGTGAACGCGCCGATCTCGTAGCGGTTGGCCAGGAACGGGTCCAGCGCGGTCGGGAACGGCCGCCCGTCCGGGATCAGGTCGCAATCCGGGTCGGTGAGCTTCTGGAACGTCGGCTCGGCCTCTGTCGTGCGGTACGGGACCGGCAAGCCGGCGATGTAGCCGTCGCACGCGGCGCGGATCTCACCGAGCAGCGGCAACATGGTGGCGGGCCCGCGCTGGCAGTTCAGCCCGATCACGTCGGCCCCGGCGTCTTGCAGGCGACGGCATGCCTCACCGACCGGGCCGCCCCCGAGGACGACGGGCTGCTGGTGAACACTGAGTGTGACCACCGCGTCGAGGCCATGCGCCTTGATCGCTTCCAGCGCGAGCAATGCCTCGCCGAAATAGTCGATGGTCTCGGCGATCACGAAGTCGACGCCGGCCTCGGCGGCCCACCCGACCTGCTCGGCGAACATGCTGCGGACGGCCTCATGCGTCGCGGGATCGTCCGGGTGGTAGACGTTGGTGTTGCAGATGTTGCCGGCCACCAGGGAGCCGTGCTCGGCGCCGACTTCCTTGGCGATACGCAGCGCCTGCCGGTTCATCGGCTCGAGGTCGCCCTCGCGGCCGATCACGGCCAGCTTCTCGCGGTGGGCGTAGTAGGTGAACGCCTCAACCACGTCAGATCCGGCATGCACGTACTCCCGGTGCAGCCCGGCTACCATATCGGGCTCTTCGAGCACCACCTCAGGTACGAACGCCCCGGCCTGCAGGTAGCCGCGGCGCTCGAACTCGAATAGATACCCCTCGGCGCAGATCACCGGTCCGGCCGCGAGCCGATCGAGAAGCCTACCCATGCACGACACCTCCAGGGTCTTATAGTCGGAACGACTGTACCGGGAAAAGTTAGACGCAGGGATGCCTGGAATGAAATCTTCCGCGCAGGTAGTCGTCATTGGCGGCGGGGTGGTCGGCGCCTCGGTCCTGTTCCACCTCACCGAGCTGGGCTGGACGGATGTCGTGCTCGTCGAGCGCAAGGAGCTCACCGCCGGCTCGACCTGGCACGCCGCGGGCGGCATGCACACGCTCAACGGCGACCCCAACGTCGCGAAGCTGCAGCAGTACACGGTCGGGCTGTACCGCGAGATCGAGCGGCGCTCCGGCCAGGACTGCGGCATACACATGAATGGCGGACTGACGCTGGCCGGCGACCGGGAGCGGATGGACTGGCTGCGGATGGCCCAGGCCCGCGGCCGCTACCTCGGCATGGATATGGAGATCATCTCGCCGGCCGAGGCCAAGCAGATGTTCCCGCTGCTTGAGGAGCAGTACTTCATCGGTGCGCTCTTCGACCGGGACGAGGGTCACGTCGACCCGAGCGGGGTCACCCGGGCGTACGCCGCCTGCGCGCGGCAGGCCGGCGCCGAGGTCTACCAGCACACCTGGGTGAGCGACCTTCGTCAGCGCCCCGACGGCACCTGGGACGTCATCACCGACGCCGGCGATATCCGCGCCGAGCACATCGTCAACGCCGGCGGGCTGTGGGCCCGTGAGGTGGGCCGGATGATCGGCCTGGAACTGCCCGTGCTCGCGATGGAGCACATGTACCTGATCACCGAAGACATGGCTGAGGTGGCCGAGTTCAAGGCGGCCACCGGGCACGAGTTGCCGATGGGCATGGACTTCGACGGTGAGCTCTACATCCGCCAGGAGGGCGGCGGAATGCTGCTCGGCACGTACGAGCAGGCGTGCGTGCCCTGGTCGCCCCGCGAGACGCCGTGGACCTTCGACCAGCAGTTGCTGACCCCCGATCTCGACCGGATCGCCCCGTCGCTTGAGGTCGCGTTCAAGCACTATCCGGCGCTGGCCAGCGCGGGGATCAAGAACGTGATCAACGGGCCGTTCACGTTCGCGCCGGACGGCAATCCGCTGGTCGGCCCGGTGCCCGGCGTGCGCAACTGCTGGGTGGCCTGCGCGGTGATGGCCGGTTTCTCGCAGGGTGGCGGGGTCGGCCTCACCCTCGCGCGCTGGATGGTGGACGGCGATCCTGGTGAAGACATCTGGGCGATGGACGTGGCCCGCTTCGGCACCTGGGCGGGCCTGGCCTACACCAACGCCAAGGTGCGGGAGAACTACAGCCGCCGGTTCCGCATCACCTTCCCCAACGAGGAGCTCCCGGCCGGCCGGCCCCTGCACACCACGCCCGTCTATGACCGGCTCACCGCCCACAACGCGGTCTGGGGCGCGGGTTTCGGGCTCGAGCATCCCCTGTGGTTCCAGCGGCCGGGGGAAGAGCCGCGCGAGGACGTGACGTTCCGGCGCTCCAACGCCCACCCGGTCGTCGCGGACGAATGCACCACGGTGCGCGAACGCGTCGGGCTCACCGAGTGCTCCAACTTCGCCAAGTACCGCGTGACCGGCGCCGGCAGCGCCGACTGGCTGCAGCGGCTGTTCACCAACCGGCTGCCGCGACCCGGCCGGATCAACCTCACCGCCGCCCTGGAGCCGGGCGGTCACATCGTCGGGGAGTTTTCCGTGGCGCGGGTCCGTACCGATGACTTTTTCCTGTTCGGCTCGCAGATCGCCGAGGCGCATCACTCGCGCTGGTTCCGTGGCCACCTCGCTGACGGAGTGCGGTTCGACGTGCTGGCCTTGTCCCTGGTGGGCCTCTCGCTGGCCGGTCCGCGCGCCCGCGATGTGCTGCAATCGGTTACCGGCGTTTCGCTGGCCACCGAGGATTACCCGTTCATGACGTTCCGCCGGATCGACGTCGGGATGATCCCCGCCTACGTCGGCCGGATGACCTACACCGGGGATCTTGGCTACGAGATCTGGGTCGCGCCCGAGTACCAGCGGGCCCTGTTCGATCTGCTGTGGCAGGCCGGTCAGCCGTACGGGATCGGCCTGTTCGGGTTCCGGGCGCTGATGTCGCTGCGCATGGAGAAGATGTTCGGTACGTGGGCGCGCGAGTACCGTCCGATCTACACGCCGGTGGAAGCCCAGATGCGATCGCTCAAGCTCGATCATGACTTCATCGGCCGCGCCGCGGTGGAGGCGGAGCTGGCGCGCGGCCCGGCGCGGACGCTCGGCTACTTCGACATCACCCCCGACCCGGCGGAACCGGCCGACGTCCTCGGCGACGAGCCGATCTGGCACGGCGGGGCGGTGGTGGGCTGGGTGACGTCCGGCGCGTATGCGCACTACAGCCGGCGCTCGCTAGCGTTCGGCTACGTGCCGAGCGAGCTCGCGGTGCCCGGCGCGATGTTCGAGGTAGAGATCATCGGCCAGCGCCGTCCGGCGAGACTGCTGTCCGAGCCGGTGCTCGACCCGGCGGGTCAGCGCATGCGCGCCTAAAGGGACGACACCGATGGGACGCCATCCTGACCTCGAACGACGGGCCGAGCTGCTGGACGAGGTGGTCGGCTACCTCGGCCGAAACGGGCTCGCCGGAGTGTCACTGCGGCCAGTTGCCCGCGCACTGGGTGTGTCGGTCAACGCGCTGGTGCACCACTTCGGCAGCAAGGACGAACTGGTGGTTGCCGCATTGCGCCGGGCCGCTGAGATTCAGCGGGGAGTCGAAGAGCGGTGGCGGCAGCAGGTACCTCACCTCTCCACGGCGGAGCTGCAGCGGCGCTGGTGGCGGTGGATCAACCGGAGCCCGGAGCATTTGGCGCTGGTGCGACTGGGTCTCGAAGCCGCCACGCTGGACGCCACGGTCAGCGGTCTGCCCGGTGATGTGCGTGCGGAGCAGATCTCGATCTGGCGCGAGGACATCGCCGCCGGCCTGATCGCTGACGGCATCAAGCCCGAGGACGCCGAACGCGAGGCATCGCTGGTCAAGGCGACGTTTACCGGCCTCGTACTTGACCTGCTGGCCACCGGTCACCGCAAGCGGCTCACCGACGCGCTCGAATGCGCCCTGCGTCGCCTCGACGAACGGAGGCAGGCGGCCCCGTGAGGCGAGCGGTCACGCGTACGGGGTGAGGATCTCCATCAGGTGGCCGTCCGGGTCGCGGAAGTAGGTGCCACGGCGGCCCCGGCTCTGGTAAATCTGGCCGACCTGCCGGCAGGCGGGATCGGCGTAGTGGGTGACGCCCTGCTGTTGGATACGAGCGAAGGCGGCGTCGAAGTCCTCCTCGCTGACTAGGAAAGCGTAATGGTGAGACTCGAAGGCGTCGGCCCTGTCGTAGTCCAGGGTGACCCCATTGGCCAGCGTGATGGGCGTGAAATGCGCCACCGGCGGGTCGACCTCTAGGCCCAGGAGGCCGGCCAGGAACTGCGCCGAGACCTGCGGGTCGCGCGCGGGGACGATGGTGTGATTCAGCTCGATGGTCATCGTGGCTCCTTCGGTTTAGCGGCCCATACGGGCGTAGGTGCGGGCAGAGAGGGCGGCGAAGACGAGCAGGAGACCTGCGCTCCAGGTTAGGCAGACCAGGACGTCGTGCGCGGCGGGACCGCCCAGGATCAGGCCGCGTTCGGCGTTGACCAGGGCGTTCACGGCGGCGCTGAGCCCAAATCGGTCAAGCAGTTCGTCGGCCCGGGCCCTGGCCTGCCTACGGCCGACCCGGGACAGGCGCCCGATCAGCACGAGGTTCTCCCGCCCGGTAAGGTTCGGGTCCACGGCCGCGAACTGGCCGGCGAAGCCGATCACGCCGCGGACCGCGGAGGCTTCGGCCACCACGTCCAGGCCGCAGACGGCGGCGCGCCCGGCGTCCGGCCGCAGCGCGGTCGACAGGATGGAGACGGTGGTGGTCTTGCCTGACCCGTTCGGCCCGAGCAGGCCCAGGACGGAGCCGACAGGGACCTCGAAGCTGAGGCCGTCCAAGGCCGTGACCTGGCCGAAGGCCTTGCTCAGGCCGTCGGCTTCGATGGCGGGGCGGTTCATCGCGGTTCCTCTCCCTCGGACGGGCACCACAGCGGTACATTAGATATCTAAGAGTTAGATGTCAAACACTTAGACATCGACATCTCGTGGTACGCTGGCGGCGTGCCAGAAGCGTTCCGCGTCCCGATCGGGCTGCGGCTCAGCCAGGCGGCCCGCACGGTCGGCCGCGCCTTCGACGATGCCCTCGAGGAGGCGGGCGGCACCCTGCCGACCTGGCTGATCCTGCTGAACCTGAAGATCCATCGGCCACCCAACCAGCACGACCTGGCCGAGGCGATCGGGATCCGCGAGGCGACCCTGACGCACCACCTCAACGCGCTGGACGCCCGCGGGCTGATCACCCGCACGCGGAATGCGACCAACCGAAGGATCCACGTGGTCGAGCTGACCGAGGCCGGCGAGGCCGCGTTCACCCGGCTGCAGCAGGCAGCCGCCGCCTTCGACGCCCGGCTCAGGGCCGGGCTGTCCGAGCCCGAACTAGATCACCTGGGCGACCTGCTCGACCGTCTGGCCGCCAACGCGGGCGGCGCCGAAGCGGACGCCCCGCCCTGGGCCGGCCTCGCGGAGCCGGGCCGACCGGGGTAGGGCGGAATCGGGGCTCGTGGGCCACGAGCACCGATAGAGCGGGACGTGCCAATTATGCCAACGCCTGGCCTACCCGCCCGTTGACCTTCGACGCCACGGTAAACCTGTGATTGCCTTTGGCGGGGACGTGGATGCGTCTACCCACCATGAAGCACCGGCGAGGCGGGACCGAGATATGGACATTTGATAACGGAGCGTCACGTTTCGGAGACTATGGGTACGTCTCGGTCTAAGCTGGCGACGTGCCGAACCCGTTTCCTTCCTTGCGAGCGCGCGCGATGCTGGCCGTGCTGCAGGGCAAGCTCGGGTATGAGATCGAGAGGCAGAGCGGATCCCATCGCCGCCTTGTTGCTGAGGGAAGGCCGCCGCTCACATTCGCGTTTCATGACAGTGTGAGCTTGTCACCGGGTGTGGTCCGAGACATCCTGGTCAAGCAGGTCGGTCTAAGTGAGTGTTTGATAAATGGGCGGGCTGGGCCAGGCGGCAGGCCATGAGGGCGGTCATGGCCCACAAGATCATGGCTTCGTGGCTGGCCGGGAGGCGTTCGTAGTCGCGGACGGTGCGGCGGT
>JBOHCK010000180.1:0-12055 GCA_050698755.1 Streptosporangiaceae bacterium
CGTCGGAGGGCTGCCCCACACGCCGGACGGGGATCCGGTCCGCGGCGAGCTTCTGGAAGTCCTCGAACGCCACGCCCACGCGCGCGGCGGTGGCCGCGGTCATGTCGGTGGCGATGAAGCCGGGCGCAACGGCGTTCGCGGTGACCCCGAACTGCCCGAGTTCGATGGCCAGCGTCTTGGTGAAGCCCTGCATGCCCGCCTTCGCGGCGGAGTAGTTGACCTGGCCGCGGTTGCCGAGCGCCGAGGAGGATGACAGGTTGACGATCCGGCCCCACCGCTGCTCGACCATGTACTTCTGCACCGCCCGGCTCATCAGGAACGCACCGCGCAGGTGCACCCCGAGTACCGCGTCCCAGTCGTCGTCGGTCATCTTGAACAGCAGGTTGTCGCGAATCACGCCCGCGTTGTTGACCAGCACCGTCGGTCCGCCAAGCTCGGCGGCCACCCGGTCGACCGCGGCCGCGACCTGGTCGGTCTTGCTCACGTCGGCGCCCACCGCGAGCGCCCGGCCGCCGGCGTCGGCGATCTCCTTCACCGTCCCGGCGCACGCGGCCTCGTCCAGGTCGAGGACCGCCACGGCCATCCCGTCCTCCGCCAGCCTGCGCGCCGTCGCGGCCCCGATGCCGCGGGCCGAGCCGGTCACGATCGCGACTCTGTCTGTCACTAGGGTTTCTCCTCTTTCTTCTACACCGGACGAGCGGTGGGGAATTTAATCCTGAACGGCGGTGGTGCGCGCCCGGTCTGCTGCTAGCTCCCGGTGTATTTCCTCAGCTCGCGGCGGGCCATGGAGCGCTTGTGCACCTCGTCAGGGCCGTCGGCGAACCGTAGCGAGCGGGCACTCGCGAACATCTGGGCGAGCGGGAAGTCCTGGCTCATGCCGCCGCCGCCGTGCGCCTGGATCGCGCGGTCGATGACCCACTCGGCCATGGCCGGGGTCGCGATCTTGATCGCCTGGATCTCGGTGTGCGCGCCCTTGTTGCCCACGGTGTCCATCAGCCAGGCAGTCTTCAGTACCAGCAGCCGCGCCTGCTCGATCCTGACCCTGGACTCGGCGATCCAGTCCTGGATGACTCCCTGTTCGGCCAGGGGCTTGCCCCACGCCGTGCGGCTGACCACCCGGGTGCACATCAGCTGGAGCGCGCGCTCCGCCGCGCCGATCAGCCGCATGCAGTGGTGGATGCGGCCGGGGCCGAGCCTGGCCTGCGCGATCGCGAAGCCCTCGCCCTCACCCGCGACAAGGTTTTCCTTGGGCACCCTGACCTGGTCGAACACGATCTCGGCGTGACCGCCGTGCGTCCCGTCGGTGTACCCGAAGACGTGCATGCCGCGCTTGATCGTTAGGCCTGGCGAGTCGGGCGGGACCAGGATCATGGAGTGCCTGCCGTGCCCATCGACGGCCTCGCCGGCTTTGGGCATCACGCCCATCACGATGAAGATCTTGCAGTCCGAGCTCAGCGCGCCCGAGGACCACCACTTGCGTCCGTTGATCACGTAGCCGTCGCCGTCCCGCGTGATCGTGGTGGCGATGTTGGACGCGTCGCTGGAGGCGACGGCCGGCTCGGTCATGCAGAACGCCGACCTGATCTTGCCGTCGAGCAGCGGATGGAGCCAGCGTTCCTGCTGCTCCGAAGAGCCGAACTCGGCCAGCACCTCCATGTTGCCCGTGTCGGGCGCCGCGCAGTTCAGCGCCTCGGGCGCCAGTCCGGGACTCCACCCGGTGATCTCGGCCAGGGGCGCGTACTGCAGGTTGGTCAGCGGCGGGTCGGGCAGGTGCGAGTGCGTCGCACCGGTGGCCGCTTCCCATTTGCGGACCGCCTCGGCCGACTTGCCGGTCAGGAACAGGTTCCACAGCCCGCGGCGGCGCGCCTCGGCCTTGAGTTCCGCGGTGACCGGGACGCGCTCCCACTCTCGGCCGGCGGCCGCGGCGGCCTCTTCTTGCTCCCTGAAGGTCGCCTCGGCCGGGTGGACGTGCTCGTCCATGAACGCCAGCAGCCGCTCGCGGAGCTCATGCGTCCTGTCGTCGAAAGCGAAATCCATGGCGCATAACCTCCAGTTGAGTCGCGCACCAGCCTATCTACTCGCCGGTACGCCCCACCAGTAAGGCCGGCCGCCGCGGTTTTGCGCGCCCCGCGCTTGACTTGAGCATTGTTGATCTGGGTGCGGCCGCCCCTTATCGTGGCGCCATGCCGCGTGACACGCTGACCCGCGAGAAGATCGTCGGGGCGGCCATCGACCTGCTGGACAGCGACGGCCTCGAAGGGTTCAACATCCGCGCGCTGGGCAGCCGGCTGGGCTCGGCGGCCACCGCGATCTACTGGCACGTCGGCAGCAAGGACAACCTCATCGCCCTGGCCGCCGACCAGGCGTGGAACGAGATCACCCTGCCCGACCTGGCCGGCTCGGCAGGCTTGGCCGGCTCGGCGGCCTCGGCCGGCTTGGGCGCGGCCGGGTGGCGGGACGCGGCGACCGCGATGGCCACCGGCCTGCACGCGATGCTGACCCGGCACCCCTGGCTGATGCAGGCCTTCGGGTCCTTCCTGGTGTTCGGGCCAGGCAAGGCCCGTCACGATGACCACACCCTCGCCATCTACGAGGCAGCAGGATTCAGCGGCGCGCAGGCCGACCAGGCCGCGGCCACCGTCTTCACCTTCGTGCTCGGCAACGCCCTGGGTACCGCCGCCGAGGCGTCGCTGACCCGCAGGCTCAGCCGGGGCGGTCGTAATGCGCAGGAACTTCTCAATGAGCACTTGGCGCAGGCGGTGGCGATCGCCGCGCAGTTCCCGCGGCTGGCCGCCCGTGTCGCCGACGAGGCCGCCACCGACTACGGGGCGGCCCCCGAGGGCTCGTTCGAGTTCGGCCTGCGGGCCATCCTCGACGGCCTGGAAGCCCTTTTGTCGGCTTTGTTACCCCGGGTTTTGGGTTCCCTGGAAACCGGGACCAGGGACGCCGTCTTTGCGGTCCCTGCGGTTGAACACGCTGACCGACCAGGCGAGTCCGAGCAGGCCGAGCCCGGCGCACCAGGCGAGGGCGATGAGCCAGTTCCAGCCGATGGGCGTGCCGAGCAGCAGGCCGCGCAGCGTGTTGATCATCGGGCTGAAGGGCTGGTATTCGGCGAAGTAGCGCAGTCCGGCCGGCATGGTCGAGGTGGGGACGATGCCCGATCCGACCAGCGGGAGCAGGATCAGCGGGAACGGCCCGTTGCTCGCCGAAGCGACGGTCTTGGCGGCCAGGCCGAAGGCCAGGTGAGGAAGATGGTGACCGCCTCGTCGCGTACCAGGCCGCGGATCAGGTCCCACATCATGCGCCGGCCGCGCGGGTCGAGGCCCGTGGTCGGCTCGTCGAGGAAGATGATCCGCGGTGAGCCCATCAGGGTCATGGCCAAATCCAGGCGGCGCTGCATACCGCCGGAAAAGGTGAACACCGGCTTGCGGCCGGTGCCGGCCAGGTCGAAGAGCTTCAGGAGTTCCGCGCTCCGCTGCCGCCCCTGCGGCCTGGTCAGGTGCCAGAGATCGGCCATGAGCAGCAGGTTCTCCTCGGCGCTCAGGTAGGTGTCCGTGGCCGAGAACTGGCCCGTGACGCCGATCACCGAGCGCACCGCCATCGGCTCGCGGGCGACGTCGTGGCCCGCGATCCGGGCCTCGCCCGCGTCGGCGGCGGACAGCGTGGCCAGGATCCGCACTAGCGTCGTCTTGCCCGCGCCGTTCGGGCCAAGCAGCGCGAAGACCGAACCCTCGGGGACGGACAGGTCGATTCCATCGAGGACGACGTGATCGCCGAAAGACTTCCGCAGCCCGCTGACCTTAATCGCGTTCATGGTGACCCCCGGTCGTGAACCAAACTTGAACATTGCTCAAGTAACATCGTAGGCTCGGGGGTCCGGGGTCGGGGTCCTGGATCGGGGTCGGGGTCCGGGGTCAGGGGTCCGGGGTCAGGGGATCGGAGGGCGAGGGGTCGGATGGGCCAGGCGGAAGACGTAGACGTTGCCGGAGGAGAAGATCACGGTGTACGTGTTGGGCGGGTAGAAGCCGTCGACCCAGGCGGGGACGTTGCTGATCGGCGGGGAGTAGTCCGAGTCGTTGCCGTCGACGACGATGTACTCGGTCTCGGGGTTGCCTGAGTTGCCGATCCAGAAGGTGTCGGTCCGCGCGGCCAGCGGGGCTAGCAGGTCCAGTGTGGTCAGGACGGTCGCACCGCTCGGGACCTTCGCCATGGCCGCCCAGGCCGAGGCGGCGCTCGGGCTGATCGTGTAGGTCCCCACGTTCCACAGGTCGCTCAGCGGGTACTGGAAGGCGAGCGGGACCGTGATCGCAAGCATCATCGCGGCGCCGTAGCGCCGGGCTCCGGCCAGGACCGCGCGCCGTGGCCCTTTCCGCCCGCTTGCCCACTCCGCCAGGCCGGTCAGGCCGCCCTGGGCGCGCGCCGAGGATTCGATCCGGCCCAGGGCGTCGATGGCCGCGATGAACAGGACCGGCATGAGGGTCGCGTTGTAGTGCCAGTACGTCCCCCAGAAGGCGCTGTTGGTAGAGAAGAAGCGCAGCAGCAGGCTCGGCACCGCGATCAGGGCCAGCGGCGATCGGAGCGCGATGAACGCGGTCGGCAGCAGGAGCGTGACGACGGTCTGGAGCTTGTCCGGCCAGGCGTGCCCGAGCTGGTTCAGCACGGCGGTCACGGACAGGTGCCCGCCGGGGGCGAAGGCACCGCCGTCGCTCCAGTATTGGTAATGATGGGCCGGGTTGAAGTGCGGGATGATCACGGCGATGGCCAGGAACGACCAGACGAAGCCCCAGACCAGGAGGACTTGCCCGGCGGTGGTCCGGCGCCTCCCTTCGGGGTCGTCGAATACGCCGGCTCCTGCGCGCACGGGCCTCGTCAGACGCTTCAGCCAGGCGGGACCCGGCACCGGGCCCGCAGCGCGCAGGCCGGAGATGATCAGGTAGAGGCCGATAGCGGCCACCGTGAAGCCCTGGTCTTCTTTGACGAAGACCAGCGGCAGCGCCCACCAGGTCACCGCCTTGACCCGCCCGCGGGCCAGCGCCGAAAGCGAGAAGGCCAGCAGCGGGATCGCGAGCGCGATCTCGTGGAAGTCGAAGTCGATCAGCTGCTGAAGGCCCCAGGAGAACCCGTACGCGACCGCGACCACCCGGCCCTGGCCGACGCCCAGCCTCTCGCGCGCGGCCCGGCCCACGGCGAATACCGACGCCGCGACCAGCGCGGCCTGCGCCACGAGCAGCGTCGCCGGTGAGGGGAAGACGCGGAAGAACGGGGCCAGAGCGGCGACCGCGGGTGAGAAGTGATCACCGAGGAGGTTGAAGCCCGCCGCGCGGATGTCCACGATGGGCGCGTGGAGATTGGCGTACTGCTTCACGTACTCGGTGAAGATGCCGAGGTCCCACGATGTCGGGTGGAGCTGGAGCAGGCGGAACAGCGAGATAACGCAGTACGCGCCGAAGGCGGCGCACACGGTCGCCCACATGAACGGGTCTCGGTACACTCCCGGCAGGGCGCGCGCCCGGCGCAACACCGCGCGCCACAGCGCAGGCAGCCTGACCAGGGCGGGCCGCGGCGCCGCACCCGGCGAGGCCACGGACGGAGGCGCCGCACCGAGCGAGGCCACGGACGGGGGCGCGACGGTCGAAGGCGCGACAGTCGAAGGCGCCGCGGACGATGGCGCAGCGTCTTCCCGCAGGACCGGCTCGGCGCCGGACCCGGTCCCAGCCCCTTCCTCATCCAGCATCGCGCGCAGCCTACCCGGTCCTGGGGGCGCGGCAAATGGGTGCCGAGCAGGCATTTTCCCTAGACGTGCCGACGGGTCAGACGAGCAGCAACTTGCCGATCCGGCGGCCCGACGCGTACAGGCCGGCCAGCCCGAGGACGGCCAGGTAGGCGGCCCGCCAGAGCAGGCCGGGCCCGACCACGCCGACAGTGAGGTCGCGCAGCAGGACGACGCCCTGGTAGAGCGGCGTCCACTCGATCACCACCTGAACCGCGCGCGGGTAGATGGTGATCGGGTAGAACGTCGCCGAGAACAGGAAGATCGGCACGCTGATCAGCACGACGTAGTCGAAGTCCTGCCAGCTCTTCATGTACGTGGTCCCGGTCATGCCGAGGGCGGCGAAGGCGAAGCCGATCAGCACCGCGACCGGGACGTCCAGCACCGCCCACAGGGAGTGCACCAGCCCCAGCGCCAGCATGACCAGGGTGAAGGCGATGGCGTAGATGGTGCCGCGGAGCAGCGCCCAGCCGATCTCGCCCAGCGCGACCTGGGCCGGCCGCATCGGGGTCGACAGGACGGCGTCGTACAGCTTGGCGTACTTGAGCCTGAAGAAGATGTTGAACGTCGAGTCGAACATCGCGCCGTTCATCGAGGACACCGCCAGCAGGCCGGGCGCGACGAAGTCCCGGTACGGGATGAGGTGGCCGCCGGGACCCGGCACCTTCCCGATCAGCACGCCCAGCCCGATCCCCACCGACAAGAGGTAGAACAGCGGCTCGAAGACCCCGGACGCGAACACGAGCCAGGCGTGCCCGTAGGCGCGTGCGTGCCGCTCGATCAGGTGCAGGCTGCCCGCGTCGCGGCCGACCCGCCGTAGCTGGCCCAGCCGCCCGGTGGGCGGAAGCATCCGCAGCGGCACGCTAGTCATGCCGTGCTCCCCTGGACATACAGCGCCGCCCTAGACATACAGGCGCCTGCGGTAGGTGCGCCCGGCGGCCCAGATCCCGATCGCCGCGAGTACGACCAGGTAGGCGACGTGCCCCAGCGCCCCGAGCAGGCCGAGGCCGGTCCCCAGGCTGAGCGCGCGGCACAGCGCGACGCCGTGCCACAGGGGGGTGGCGTAGGCCACCGGGCGCAGCCACCCCGGCAGCTGGGACAGCGGGAAGAACGTGCCGGAGAAAAGCATCAGCGGCATGATGCCGAACCTGAAGATGTACACGAACGACAGCTCGTTCTTAGCGAGCACGGCCCAGGCCGCGATCGGCGCGGCGAACGCGACCCCGGTCAGCACCGCGACCGGCCAGGCCAGGATCACCCAGGCGGACCTGACCGCGCCGAACGCCCACATGAACACGATGGTCACCGCGGCGTTCATCGCGAGCCGCATGGTCATGAACATCAGGTGCCCGCGGAAGATGTCCGCGGGCCGCAGCGGGGAGGCTTGCGCCCCGAAATAGATCCTGTTCCACTTGAGCGAGCCGAACACCGGCCAGCTCGCCTCGGACATCCCGGTGTTCATCGCGCCGGAGGCCAGGATGGCCGGGGCCACGAACGCGAGGTAGCTGACCCCGCCGAGGCTCGCCGTACCGTGCTTGTTGACGAGCGAGCCGAGCCCGAGGCCCATCGCGCCCAGGTAGAACACCGGCCCGAGCACGCTGGACCAGACGCTGGAGCGCCAGATCCGCCGGTACACCGTCAGCCAGCACCGGAACGCCCGGAACGCCATCGACGAAGATGGCCAGGACGGCGCGAGTGCTACCAACTAGTCCTCCAGCCTCCGCCCGGTGAGCCGGAGGAAGACGTCCTCCAGCGTGCCGCGGCGGACCAGCGAGGTGAGCGGGTCCAGCCCGCTGGCCCGGACCGAGGCCAGGGCCGAGTCACCGTCGGTGACGTAGAGAAGTATGCGGTCAGCCAGCACTTCTGCTCGTTCGGCAGGAAAATCTTTGAGTTTGTCCGCGGCCGTCTCGTGCAGCTCGGGGTCGAAGCGCAGCTCGAGGACCTCCGGCGAGCAGTACTGGGTGATCAGGTCGCGAGGCGAGCCCTCGGCCGCGAACTTGCCGTGGTCCATCACGGCCAGGCGGTCGCAGAGCTGCTCGGCTTCGTCCATGTAGTGGGTGGTCAGGATCAGCGTGACGCCGCGCTGCTTGAGCCGGAACAGCCGGTCCCACACCACGTGCCTGGCCTGCGGGTCCAGGCCGGTGGTGGGCTCGTCTAGGAGCAGGATCTCCGGCTCGTTGATCAGCGAGCGGGCGATCGTCAGCCGCCGTTTCAGGCCGCCGGACAGCGGGTCCACCTTGTCCTTGGCCCGGTCCGTGAGCTGCACGAACTCCAGCAGCGCCTCGGCTCGCTCCCTGATGACGCGGCGCGGGAGGCCGAAGTACCTGCCGTAGACGAGCAGGTTCTCCCGCACGGTCAGCTCGACGTCGAGGGTGTCCTCCTGCGGCACGACGCCGAGCCGGGCCCTGATCGCGGACCCGTCCCGGACCGGGTCGGCGCCGAGGATGGTCAGCTCCCCGCTGGTCGGCGGTGAGACGCAGCCGATCATCCGCATCGTGGAGGACTTGCCTGCGCCGTTCGGCCCGAGGAAGCCGAACGCCTCCCCCCGGTACAGGTCGAAGTCGATCCCGTCCACTGCGGTGAAGCTGCCGAACTTCTTAGTCAGGCCCCGGGCCCGGACGAGTACCTCGGTTCCGGAAGCTCTCAGCACCTGATCCAGGCTACCGGGAGGTTATGACATTCCCCGAACGGTTTTACCTCCCCACGCACACCACACCAGGTGGCACGATAGTGTCGGCCTATACCGGGATGGACCAGGTAAGGGACGAAGCACCGTGAGGATTATCCGCAGCCTCTACGCGCGTTTCCGGGTGCTTATCCACGAAGTCGCGAAGTTCGGGGTCGTCGGCGGCCTGGCGTTCGTGCTCACCATCGTCCTGTTCAACGCCTTCCGCTCCGGTGCCGGGCTGGGCGAGATCCCCGCCACGACGCTGGCCAACCTCCTGGCCACCGTGTTCGCCTTCCTCGGCAACAAGTTCTGGGCGTTCCGGCACCGCAAGGGGAACCGCCCGGCCCGCGAGACCATCCTGTTCTTCTTCTTCAATGGCGTCGGGATCCTCATCACCGACGGGGTCGTCGCGGCGGCGGGGTACGGGCTCGGACTGAAGGGCACCTTCTCCGAGAACGTGGCCAACGTCATCGGGATCGGCCTGGCCACGCTGTTCCGGCTGTACTGCTACCGCCGCTGGGTGTTCCTATACGCCGACGGAGAGGCGCCCGCCGCGGAGCAGCTGGAGCCCGAGACCTCGGGCACCTGAGGCCTGGCCCGGTTTCGGTGTGAGCCGGGTTTCGGTGTGAGCCGGGTTTCGGTGTGGGCCGGGTTATGGGCAGCCGCGGACGGCGGACAGGTCGAGCGGGGCCTTGAGCGCCACCGTCTCCTGCGCCTTGGTCAGGTAGCCCACGGCGGCCATCCGCCCGATGACGTGCACCAGGCGCGCCCTGGCCTGGGCCGGGTAGACCAGCGGGTCGTCGTAGGTCGGCGCGTTCACGATCCCGGCGAGCATGGCCGCCTGCACCAGCGTCAGCCGGGCCGGGAGCCGCCCGAAGTACCCGCAGCTGGCGGCGTCCAGGCCGTAGTAGCCGTGACCGTAGTACGCGATCTCCGCGTACAGGCGCAGGATCTCGGCCCGGCTGTACGCGTGGTTGAGCTTGAGCGCGACCACTACCTGCTCGATGATCTGCAGGAAACTGCTGTGACCAGAGGTGTACAGGTTCTTGGCCAGCTGCTGGTCGATGGTGCTGCCGCCGCCGTCGGTGTGGCCGCTGATCCAGGATGCCGCCACCCGGATCAGCGCGAGGGGGTCCACGCCCGGGTCGCTGTAGAACCGGTGGTCCTCGGTGGCCACCAGGGCCTGCGCGAAGTACGGAGGGACCGGCGAGCCGGGGTAGGAGATGTGATGCTCCGCCGCCTGGGCGCGGGCCAGCGCCGTCGCCTGGCTCGCCGAAGGGGTAAGCACGAAGAGCAGGCCGAGCCCCGCGGCAAGCACGACGATCAGGATGAAGACCACCTTGACGATCCAGAAGGCCAGCCTGACCCGCCTGCTCGGCCGCCGCCCTTCCCCGACGGCGTCCTGGTCGCCGGAAGCTGAGCGGCGAGTGCCGAGTACTCTCAACTGCCCAGCCCTCCGTACCTAGAGATGCGGTCCTGCAAGCTACAACGAGCGCGGCGTCTCCACCATGCCCGGCCTGGTCACAGCTTCCTCACCGGCGTTTGATCGACGGTGCGGCGGGCGGAGCACAGGTCGAATCCGGCTAAATCGTTATAAGTCAGTAAAAGTACTTGAGCCGCCTGATCACGTCCGCTGCCGTACGTTGCTGTTCAGTTATGTGTCATCGCAGATGGTTTCCGCGCCAGCCGGGCATGCCTTGGCGGGGGACGTCTGCGGGTGCTCGGACAACTTGGCTCGGGGGCCGCTGGGTGCCTCCCCCAACGACCTGAGGAGGCAGCGTTGCTGCATCGAGCCCTTCGGTATCTGCGGACCGCCGGGGCGCTGACGCTGGTCAGCGGATCCCTGTTCGCTGGCGGCGCCCCCATCGCGGCGGCGGCCGGCATCGTGGTCCAGCCGATGCTGATCACCAGGTTCGCGTCGGCGACCCAGGCGCCCTCCAACCAGGACTGCGTGCTGCAGTTCACCGAGCCCTGCTACCAGCCAGCCCAGCTGCAGGCGGCCTACGACGAGCAGCCCCTGTTCAACCGCGGAATCACCGGCAAGGGCCAGACCATCGTGATTGTCGACTCGTTTGGGTCCCCGACGATCCGGTCGGACCTGCGGACCTTCGACGGCGCGTTCGGCCTGCCGGCCCCGCCGTCCTTCCGGATCATCCAGCCAGCCGGGCGGGTGCCTCGGTATGACGGCAACAACGGCACCGTACGCGGCTGGGCCGGAGAGACCACCCTCGACGTGGACTGGGCGCACTCCATGGCCCCCGGCGCGAACATCCTGCTGGTCGAAACGCCGGTCCCGGAGAGCACAGGGCTGGATGGCGTCCCGCAGATCGTCGAGGCCGAGAACTACGTAATCGACCATCACCTCGGCCAGGTGATCAGCCAGAGCTTCGGCGCGGCCGAGGCCACGTTCCCGAGCGCCGCCTCCATCGAGGGCCTGCGCAGCGCCTACGTCAATGCCCAGCAGAACGGCGTGACGGTCCTGGCCGCGGCTGGCGACGACGGCGCATCCGACCAGTCCAACAACGCGGGGACGCTCCTGTTCACCCACCGGGCGGTCCTGTGGCCCGCCAGCGACCCGCTGGTCACAGCGGTGGGGGGCACGCAGTTGGCGCTCGACATCAACGGCCAGCGGACCGCGGCGGACGCGGTGTGGAACGACGGCAATAACGATGCCCTGCTCAATGCCTTCGAGGGCAGCCCCGACCCCACCGGCATCGCGGCCGGCGGCGGCAAGTCGGGGGTCTTCGGCCGGCCGTCGTACCAGAACGGCGTGGCCCGCGTCGTCAGCGATCACCGGGGCATCCCGGACATCTCCATGAGCGCGGCCTGCTCCGGGTTGGTCCTGACCTACAACAGCTTCGGCGGCGAGCAGGCTGGCTGGTACGCGGCCTGCGGCACCAGCGAGGCGACCCCGCTGTTCGCCGGGATCGTGGCGCTGGCCGACCAGGTGGCCGGGCATTCCCTCGGCCTGATCAACCCGGCGCTGTACGCCCTGTACGGCGAGCACGCGCGCGGGATAGTCGACGTCACCCAGGGAAACAACACGGTGTCTTTCACCCAGAACAACACCATGTATACGGTCAAGGGCTACAGCGCGGGCCGCGGCTACGACCTGGCCTCGGGGATCGGAACGGTCAACGCCGACCTGTTCGTCCCCGAACTCGCCCGGGCGGCCGGGGGCTAGTGTCCGGCCGCGGCGGGGCCTGGCTCGGCCGGGACGGAACTTCGTTCCGGCCGACGGCGGGCTTGCGCTAAGCTAACTGAGCCCGCCGAAGATGGCGGGCGCGCCGACGGAAGCGACGCCGCGGCGCGACGGGACGTGGCGCAGTTTGGTTAGCGTGTCGGTCTGGGGGACCGAAGGCCCCGGGTTCAAATCCCGGCGTCCCGACTAATGGAAAAGTGGCGGCGCTAATAGCCGTTCGTTATTCGCACGGAGCCGAGCATCGACGCTATCTCCGCTTCTTGTCGGGCCAGGCCGGGGGTGCGCAGGCGTAAGTACTCGGAAATCGCGTGGCGGGGGGCGTTGGTGTCAATGGACGGCGCTGGCCGCCGCTGGCCGCCGTGGGCTGTGACTCGCTGATGTGCGGTGCGTGATTTGCGGCTGCTGATCGTGTTTG
>JBOHCK010000181.1:0-11979 GCA_050698755.1 Streptosporangiaceae bacterium
CTTACGCGCGCACACGCCGCCGGGACGTCCGGCCAGACCCGCCTGCCTCGGTGTAAACCAGGCCGACTGGGTGGGAGGTGGTCCTCCGCTTTGCGCGCCCGGCACCTGAGCACCGAGCTGGTCAGCGACCAAGCCTAACAGCACTCGGCCGCTAAACGGTATTCCCGACCGGCCACACTCCGCATCCCGGGCCGCCGGGCTCGCCGCGCCTGACACTGCGGTTGCGCCAGTCCCTCCAGTCACGCGCGTGCGACGTTGGCGTTCGTGTGCTTACTGCTCTATCGGGTGTCGGGGCCCCCAGCACCCATTTCCACACCGTCTAGCGGGGCCAGGTGTGCCCGGCGTTCGTCTAGGGGATTTCCGGATCGGGCGCTTGTGTGGTCAGCGGGAGATTACGGACGCGGTGTCGCCGGAGTTGTCCTCGGTGTAGACCGTGCCGGTTATCGGGTTGACCGCTACCCCCCACGGCTGGCTGCCAACCGTAACGGTGGCGGTGACGGCCAGTGATTCCGGGGCAGCCGAGGCAGCCGCCGGCGCGGCCAGCGCCAAGGCCACGGCGCCGATCGCTCCGGCCGCTGCCCTTAGGCCGCGTGAGTGGCTCCGGACAGCGGATAGGCAAATTCCCAACCTGGTCATGCTGGTCTCCCTAGTTGATCGCTAGAGCCCGATCCTAGCTATCGGAAAGTAGCAGCATGACTACTAAGAGCAATTGACTGTCGCGTGGCTAGTTGAGGACGCGCTTGGTGAAGGTGCGGGTGCCTAGGTAGCCGAAGATGACCGTGCCGCCGATGAGCGCGGCGAGGACGCCCCACATGGGTATATGCCCGAGCACCGGGGTCAGCACGGCCCGCAGTCCTTCGGACATGTACACCATCGGGTTGACCAGGACCGCGATCTGCAGCCAGCGGATGTGGTGCAGCGCCGACCACGGGTAGTAGACACAGCCGAGCATCGTGGCGGGCAGCAGGATCACCGCGAACAGCATCTGCATCTTGCGCGGGTCCATCAACGTGCCGAGCAGCAGCCCGAGGGAGGCGGTCAGCAGCGACGCGAAGACCAGGATCAGGGCGAACAGGGCCCAGTTGGTCACGTGTACGTGCGGGGCCTGCCCCGCTGCGTGGACGAGCAGGACGATCGGGA
Source organism: Streptosporangiaceae bacterium (assembly GCA_050698755.1). Lineage (GTDB taxonomy): Bacteria > Actinomycetota > Actinomycetes > Streptosporangiales > Streptosporangiaceae > Palsa-504. The sequence goes on from JBOHCK010000181.1 coordinate 1,141, forward strand.
ACACGATGCACGCGCCGATGAACGACTGGACCGCGCCGGCCACGATCTTCTGGATCGCCAGCACCCGGATGGGCACCGGGGCGAGCGCCCGGTCCTCGATCGTGCGCTGCCAGGAGAACTCCATCACCAGCGGGAACGTCACGGCCATGATCCCCTGCATGAGCAGCATGGAGGCCATCAGGCCCGGTACCAGGATGGTGGCGAAGTTGATGCTGCCCGCCGCGCCCGCCGCGGCCGCCCGGGAGGCGGCGGACGCGCTCGCCGCGCCGCTCAGCATGAAGCCGCCGCCGATCTTCGGGAACACGTACGCGAAGACGAAGACGAAGAGCAGCGGCTGCATGACCGCCCGGGTGAACAGGGAGATGGAGTTGCGCCGCAGCACCCGGAACTCGCGCGCCATCATGGCGTTGAACGTCCTGAGCAGGGTGGGCCGCGGCTCCGGCGCATTGCTGATCAGCGCGGCGACCTCTGAGGCGGCGGGGACCCCGTGCTCCGATACCTCGGCCGGTGCGTTTCTCGTGGTCGTGGTCATTATTCGCGGTACTCCCGTCCGGTCAGGGTGAGAAAGACGGTCTCCAAGCTGGGCTTGAGCTGGGTGGCGTCGCGGACGGTCAGCCCGGCGGCCGAGCCAGCGGTAACCAGCTCGCCGAGCACGCCCTCGGGCTCACGGGTGAAGACCCGCACGTGGTCTCCCTCGGATTCCACCTTGCTGACGCCGGGCCGGTCGGCCAGCCCGGCCCAGGCCGTCACGTCGTCGGGCACCAGGTCCTCGTATCTGACCGTGATGACCGTCTCGGCGCCCACGCCCTCCTTGAGCTCGTTCACGGTGCCCGACGCCAGGATCTGGCCGTGGTCCATCACCGAGACCTGCTCGCAGAGCGCCTCGGCTTCTTCCATGTAGTGCGTGGTCAGCAGGATCGTCTGGCCCTCGGCGTGCAGCACGCGGAGGATGTCCCACAGGTTGACCCGGGTCTGCGGGTCGAGCCCGGCGGTCGGCTCGTCGAGGAACAGCACCTCGGGCCGGTGCACGAGGGCGCGCGCGATCAGCAGCCGCTTGGCCTGCCCGCCGGACAGGTCGGTGGACATCGACTTGCGTTTGTCCGACATCCCGAACGCCTCGAGCAGCTGCGCGGCCCGGCGCGATGCCTCGCGCGGGCTGAGGCCGAAGAACCTGCTACGGAACTCCAGGTTCTCCGCCACGGTCAGCTGCATGTCCAGCGTGTTGTTCTGGGTGACCACTCCGATTCTGCGCTTGACCCCGACCGGGTCGGCGACGACGTCCAGGCCGGCCACCCATGCCTGGCCGCCGGTGGGCAGGACGAGCGTGGTCAGCATGCCGATTGTCGTGGACTTACCTGCGCCGTTCGGCCCGAGCAGGCCGAAGAACTGGCCTGTGCTGACCGACAGGTCGATGCCCCGAACGGCGGGCACGTCCCCGCCTTTGGCCGTGTAGGTCTTGCGCAAGTCCTCGGTGCGGATCGCGAACCCGGTTTCCCCCGTCCTAATGTCAGCCGTCATGACGTCAACCTATGTTGACAAACCAGGGATGTCAACTTCAGTTGACAAATCCGTCCCCCGTCCCCGTTCACCATCACCGGGTTCGCTCCTTCCTGGCCAACTCGCTGAACTGGTAGATCATGTCAGTAAAGAACTTGCGGACCACGGGCTCGTCGGCGTCGTTCACGAAGTCGAACGCGTCCCGCCAAGCCGGCCCGGCCAGCGCGTAATAGTCCTCGCAGGTGCGGCGACCCTGGTCGGTCAGGTACAACCTGACGACCCGCCGGTCCCCGGCGTCACTACGCCGCTCCACGTAGCCCTCGCGGACCAGCGTGTTGACCACGGACGTCAGGGTCCCGGGCGAGGACCACCCCCGCGCCGCCACGTCGCTCGACTTGAGCCCGTCCCCGTTCAGCAGGATCCGCAGCACGCCGAGGCCCGCGGGGCTGACCTGCACGCCCGCCTGGGCCAGCGTGCTTACGTAGTACGCGGTCATGACCCTGGACGCGGCCAGCATCAGCAGGTGCAGCGGCGCGTCGGCGGGAATCCCGGCCTCGGCGTCACCCCAGATCCAGCCCGCGCTGTCGCCGTGCCCCGGTCTCGCCACGCCCCCGGCGCACGTCCGGTCTACGGGAGACGCCTGTTCCGACTGCGCCTCTTCTTCCGCCATCGGCAGCGCCCACGCCTTGCTCACCCCGCCAGTCTCGTGACCAGCTACTTCCATGTCAAATCATTTGACCTCAAAACAATTAGGATCTGGGCGAGAACAGCGGGATCATGAGCTACCGCGCACGGGTTGCGGGTCGGCTCGGTGCTCACGATCACCGGGCAGCGGTTCACCGTGACCGGGATCGTGGCCCAGCCGCAGGGCAGCAACCCGCCGCAGGTGTACATCCCGCTGGCCCGCGCCCAGGCCCTGTACGCCGCCAGCAACCACGCGGCTGGCGACCTGATCAATACGATCTACGTGAGCACCGCTACCGCCGCGGACGTCGCGGGCGTCGGGGGCGGGATCGGCAGGCTCCTGCCGTCTGTGACGGTGACCAGCGCGGCCAGCCTGGCCGGCCAGGTCACCGGGTCGCTGGCCAGCACCGCCAGCCTGGCGGGCGACCTGGGCCGGTGGCTGGCCGTCGTGGTCCTCATCGCCGCGTTCGCCGTGGCCTGCCTGCTCACCCTGGGCGCGGTGGCGCGCCGCGCCAGGGAGTTCGGCACGCTCAAGGCCCTGGGCTGGCGGAGTCGGCGGATCATCGCCCAGGTGCTGGGCGAGTCCCTGGCCATCGGCGTCCTCGGCGGTGCCCTCGGCGTCGGGCTGGGCTACGGCGCCGCCCGCGTGATCACCGCGATCGCCCCCAGCCTGTCGGCCACGGTGGGCGCCCCCGCCTCAGCGGCCAGCCAGGATGGTGCCCCGTTCCTCGGCGGCCACTCCTCCGGGGCGACCGCCCCGCATACCGTCCCTGTGCACCTGACCGCGCCGGTCCCCGCGAGCGTCATCATCGTGGCCGTGGCCCTCGCGGTGGCCGGAGGGCTGCTGAGCGGATCGTTCGGGAGTTGGCGGATCGCCCGGCTGAGGCCGGCCGCCGCGCTGGCCCGGGTGGCGTGAGGACGGCCGCGGTGTACACCCTGACCAACCTCACCAAGACCTACTACTCCGGGCGCCGCTCCGTCGCCGCCGTGCAGGACGTCAGCCTGGAGATCGGCGACGGCGAGTGGCTGGCCGTCCAGGGCCGCACGGGGCACGGCAAGACCACGCTGCTGCAACTCCTCGGCGGCCTGGACCGGCCCACCAGCGGCGTCATCGAACTCGAAGGCCGCGACCTCGCCACAGCCCGCGAAGCAGAGGTCACCGGGATCCGCGCCGCCGCGATCGGGTTCATCTTCGAGACCTTCAACCTGATCCCCACGCTGTCCGCCACGGAGAACGTGGAAGCTGCCCTCATCCGCTCGGCACGAGATCGCCCGAACGCCGCCGCCGCGTGACCGCGGCGCTGGAGGCCGTGGGCCTGGCCGACCGTGGCCGCCACCTTCCCTCCGAGCTGTCCGGAGGCCAGCAGCAGCGGGTCGCGATCGCCCGCGCCCTGGTCAAGCAGCCCAGGGTGCTGCTGGCCGACGAGCCGACCGGCAACCTCGACGAGTACACCCGCGACGAGATCATCACCCTGCTGGAGACCCTGTGGCGCGACCTGGGTCTCACCCTGGTCGTGGTCACCCACGACAGCTCGATCGCCCGCCGCGCCCAGCGCGTCGCCGTCATGGCCAGGGGACGCCTATCCGTCAGGCCGGACACCAGACGACCCGCCCGCTGACCAATGCGATAGGGATCACACGCGCCGGAGCCCGCCCAGAGCTGCCCATAGCCACTGAACTGCGCAATCCTGACATCGGATGAAGATCTCTGATGTGCTCCTGCTGCTGGCCGCCGGGACCCTCGGCGGCATCTTCAGCACGGTGGTGAGCGTGGCGTCGCTGGTGACCTACCCGGTGCTGCTCGCGCTCGGGGTGCCGCCGCTGAGCGCCAACATGACCAACACCGTCTCGCTCGTGCTCACCGGGGCGGGCTCGGTGGCCGGGTCCCGGCCCGAACTGGCGGGCCAGGGCCGGCGCGTGCTCAGGCTCGCCGCGATCACCGCGCTGGGCGGCGCGGCCGGGGCGGCGGTCCTGCTGGCCGCGCCGGCGGGCAGCTTCGTGCTCGTGGTGCCCATGCTGATCGCCGGCGCGTCGGTCGTGCTCCTGGTCCAGCCCGTCTTCAGGAAACGGGCCGGAGAGCCATCTCCAAAACCGGGGCTGGCCCGCCGCGTGGCGTTGTTCGCGGTCGCCATGTACGTCGGGTACTTCGGCGCGGCCGCCGGCATCATGCTGCTCGTGGTCTTGTCCGGCATGATCGACGAACCGCTGGTCAGGGTCAACGCCATCAAGAACGCGGTCTCCGGCGCGGCGAACGCCATGGCCGCGGTGTGCTTCGCGCTGTTCGGCGACGTCAGGTGGAAGCTGGTGATCCCGCTCGCGGCGGGCTTCCTGATCGGCGGGTGGATCGGGCCCGCGATCGCCCGCCGGGTGCCCGTCCAGGCGTTCCGCGTCTTCGTCGCCGTGTGCGGCCTGGGCCTGGCGACCAAGCTCGGCCTCAGCGCGTACCGCTAGGGAGTGACCAGGACCTTGCCGACGGGGCCGGCCTCGGCGGCCTCCTGCGCGGCCACGATGTCCTCCAGGCCGAACTTGTGCACGGGCAGGCCGGTGAGGTCGCCCGCGGCGAGCGCCGCCGTGATGTCCTCGGCCGCCCGATCGAGCGCGGCCGGCGCCACCCCGTAGAGCAGGATGAACTTGAGCATCACGTTGGCGGTCATGCAGGCCCGCACGGGCAGGACGGGATCGGCGGGCTCGGCCGCGTAGGTCACCACCGTGGTCCCCGCCCGGGCCAGCGCGAGGTCGAGCGCCAGGTTGGCGCCGAGCGCGACCTCAATGACCCGGTCGACGGCCGGGGCGAACGCGCGCACCTGGTCGGCCACGTCCGCGGTGCGGTAGTTCACGACCAGGTCCGCGCCCGCCTTCTCCGCCAGCGCCGCCTTCTCGGGGCTACTCACGGTCGCGATGACCCGCGCCCCCGCTCGTTTGGCCAATTCAATGGCGAAGTGACCCACGGCCCCGGCACCTCCGGCCACGAGCACGGTCTGGCCGGTTATGGGTCCGTCGGAGAACAGGCAGTAATGCGCGGTCATGGCGGGCACGCCCAGCGTGGCCCCCAGGTCGAACGAGGCGCCGTCGGGCAGCGGCGCGGCCTGCCTGGCGGGCAGCACCGTCCACTTGGCGGCCGTCCCCCACCGTCGTCCGGCCGCCGCGAGCCACAGCCAGACCCGCTGGCCCACGCGCCCGGGGTCAACTCCGGCCCCGACCGCCTCGATGATGCCCGCGCCGTCCTGGTGCGGGACCTGGAAGCCGTCGATGGGCCGGGGCGTCACGCCCGCGCGGATCTTGAAGTCGGTGGGGTTGATGCCCGACGCGCGCACCCGGACCAGCACCTCGCCGGGCCCCGCCTGGGGCCGGTCAACCTCTTCGACGCTCAGTACCTCCGCCGCCGGCCCGGTCCTGGTGTAGATGGCTGCCCTCATGGGTGGAGCGTAATCCCTTTGAACACCTTGTCGACGGCGTTGCGCGGCCCGTGGAGGGCGAGCCCGGCGAACTCGAGGTCGGCGGCGGCCACGGCGCGAACAACCGCCCGGTTGTCGTCGTCGTGGCCGGTCGCGAACATGTCCATGGTGTATACCGCCATGGGCATGTCCCGGGCCAGCGCGCGCTGGTGCACCTGGCTGAGCGTCGGGCCGTCGGCAGAGTAGACCAGGACGGGCTGGCGGAACAGTTCCAGGTAGGTGTTCCCCGACGCGTCCTCGTAGGGCTTGCCCATGATGCCGTCGACGCTGGCGGCGATGCCGCTAGCCAGGAACGCTGTGACGTTCAGCTTCTGCCACGGCTCAAGGTCCTCGCGCACGGCGATGGCGACCTTGGTGTCGAACCGGATGGTCATTGGGTTTCCTTAGACCTCGATGGCCCCGCCGACGGCGCGCAGATGGTCGCGGAACGTCAGGGCGGGCTCCTGCTGCCGCCGGGCCAGGTAGGCGCCGAACCGGACCTGGTCGCGGAGCGATACCCCGGCCCGGATCTGGTCGGCCTGGCGGCGTTCGTTATCGCGGATCGTCTCGGCCAGCGCGAACACCTCGCCTGCGCGGTCGGCCGGCACGAACAGCACGCCGTCGTCGTCCCCGAGGACCAGATCGGACGCGTCCACCGTCCAGTCCCCGGCCACGGCAGACCCCAGTGCGTCGTCGGGGCGGGCCCGCGGGCTCAACGGGCCCGCCGGGGTCGCGCCCAGGCTGAACACCGGCAGGCCGATCGCCCGGATGTCGGCCGTGTCGCGGTGCAGTCCCCAGATCACGACGCCGGCCAGCCCGGCCGCCTGCGCCTCGAGCACGACCAGGTCGCCGACGCAAGCCTCGTCCAGCCGGCCGCCGTTGTCGACGACCAGCACGTCACCGGGCTCGGCGGACTCGAACGCCTCGAGGAAGATGTCGACGCTCCCCGCGTGCCGGGCCGGGGCCACCCGGCCGGCCAGCCGGCTGCCCGGCACCACGGAGTGCACGCGGGCACACCGCACGGGCACCTGGGCGCGCAGGCAGGCGTCGGCCAGGTGGGCGGTGGTCAGCGTCGCGAACCTGCGGCACAGCTCCAGGTGATCCATACCTCACCAGCGTGGCCGATCCAGGGCAGCGGGTCTTGAACGCTGGAGCGCGGGGCGGATCCCCGGCCTGGAATAATCAGGGCATGGCGGTCGTCCGGGAACCGTTGGGCCAGGACTGGGCCCGGTACTGGCGCGTGGACGGGGTGCCCGTGGAGGCGATGCACGCGCACTTCACCGCGCACGTGTACCACCGGCACAGCCACGAGAGCTACTCGTTCGGCCTGACCGAGACCGGCGCGCAGGCGTTTACCTGCCGTCGGGGCCGTCACGTGAGCGGCGCCGGCATGGTGATGACCTTCAACCCCGACGACCCGCACGACGGGCACGCCGCGGGCGAGGGCGGGTTTACCTACCGGATGGTGCACATCTGGCCGGAGTTCTTCACGACGTTGATTAGCGACGCGCCGCTCCCGCTGCCGCTGTTCCGCTCGCCGGTGATCGACGACCCGGCGGTCGCGGGGTCGCTGCTCCGGCTGCACGTCGCGCTGACCACACCCGCCAGCGAGCTGGAACGGTACGAGCGGCTCTCCCAGACGGCCCGGCTCCTCCTCCGCCACGCCTCCCCCCGGCTCCGGCCCCCGGCCCGCGGCGGGGCCGCGGCGCGCATCAGGGAGCTCATCCACGACGCCTCCGCGACGGCGGACCTGACCGCCGACGACCTGGGGGCGGCCGCCGGATGCAGCAGGTACGCGGCCTACCGGGCGTTCACGAAGGCGTACGGGATGGCGCCCAGCGACTACCGGCGCCAGCTCAGGGTGCGGGCGGCGCGCCGGCTCCTCATCCAGGGCGCCACGCCCGCCCGGGCCGCGGCCGAGGCCGGGTTCGCCGACCAGGCGCACCTGACGCGCTGGTTCCACCGCTACTACGGGATCACCCCCGGCGCCTACCGGGCCGCCGGGCCCGACCCGCAGACCTGGGTCCACCGGTGACCGCGCAGACCTGGACGACGGTCGCCGACCTGGCCACCGCGCTGGGCACGCTGGTCCTCGCGGTCGCCACGTTCTCGGCGATCAGGTCCGCCAACCTGTCGGCCCGGATCGCGCAGCGAGCCCTGCTTGAGGCCATGCGGCCGGTCCTGATGCCGTCGAGGCGTGACGACGCGCCGCTCAAGGTCAACTTCGGCGACCGGAAGTTCGTGCAGGTCCCGGGGGGCGGAGCGGCGGGCGAGGTCGGCGGCGGGGACGGGTCGATGGGTGAGGAGACCACGGTGGTCTACCTCGCGGTCGGGCTCCGCAACGCGGGCAACGGCATCGCGGTGCTGCACGGCTGGCGCTTCTACCCGGACTGGCAGCGGGGCGAGCAGCACGCTCCGCTGGAGGAGTTCCGCCGGCAGGCCCGCGACCTGTACATACCAATCGGTGATGTCGGGTTCTGGCAGGGCGCGTTCCGTGACACGGACGATCCGCAGTACGAGGCCGCGCGGAGCGTCATCGAGGCCCGCGAGCCGTGGACGGTGGAACTGCTGTACGGCGATCACGAAGGCGGGCAGCGGGTGGTCAGCAGGTTCACCATGCTGCCTCGCCGGGATTCCGCGGACGGGTGGTTTGCGTCAGTCAGCAGGCACTGGAACATCGACCGGCCCGACCCGAGGTGACCCGGGCCCGCCTTGTCGATCACACTTGAGTATCGAACGTCGTCAGAAGTCACCAAAAAGCGACCACGGCGAGGCGGTGAGACGATCAGGTGGACGGCGGGCCTTCGGGCACTGAGGCCTCTCCGGGCTGGACCCGGTGGCTTTCGCGGCCGCCGACCTGGGTGGCGCTCGTCATTGCCCTGGCCGTCGTAGTCGGCTTCACCATCGCCCCGGCCCGCGGCGCGTCCGACAACCTCAGCCCCAGCTTCCTCCGGGTGCTGCTCAATCCAGTGTCGGTCTCGCACACCGGGCAGGACTTCGAGGGCACCCCCGCGGTCGGGGCGCTGTTCACGATGTCGGGAGGCAGGCTCGGGTCGCATTTCTGCACCGCGAGCGTGGTCCACAGCCCCAACGGTGACCTGGTCATCACCGCGGCGCACTGCGTGTCGCAGACCGTCGCCGAAGTCGCGTTCGTGCCCGGGTACAACGCCGGCGCCGCCCCGTACGGGATCTGGATCGTCACCCGGATCTACGTGGACGCCTCGTGGAGCGCCTCGTCCGACCCTGACGACGACGTCGCTTTCCTGCGCGTCAGCCAGGTGGACTCCACCGTGCCCATCGAGGACGTGACCGGAGCGGAACGGCTCAGGACCGGCGCGCCCGCCCGCCAGCTCGTCGAGGTCATCGGCTACCCGGACTCGGCCGATCAGGCCATCTCCTGCCGGAACTGGACCACGGAGCCCATGATGGATCAGCTCGAGTTCGACTGCGGTGGCTACACCGATGGGACGAGCGGGGGGCCCTTCCTGTCCGGCGTGGACCCGCGGACCGGGCGCGGGACGGTGATCGGGGTCATCGGCGGCTACGAGCAGGGCGGCCTGACGCCCCAGGTCTCCTACTCGGCCATGTTCGGCGCGAACGTCATGGCCCTGTACCAGGTGGCCGTGGCCGGGAGCTGACTGGCCGGTCGAACCCGGCTACCTCCTGGCCGGCGGCGGGACGACCTGGTCGATCTCCGCCAGCTCGGCCGCGGACGGTATCCACTCCGACGCAGCCACGTTCGCCTTGACCTGCTCGGGGTTCATCGCGCCCGCGATGACCGACGAGCAGCCCGGCTGGGCCGCCAGGGCGCCGATCGCCGCCTGGAGGATCGTGACCCCGCGCTCCTGGCCCCAAGCGATCAGCTCCTCGACCCGGTCCAGCTTCGCCTCGGTCACGTAAGCCGGCCGGCCAGCCAGCCTGCTGCCCTCCGGCACGGGCTCGCCCCTCCTGATCTTCCCGGTCAGCAGCCCGTTGGCCAGCGGGAAGTAGGGCAGCACGCCCAGACCGAAGTGCCTGGCCGCGGGAACGACCTCCGCCTCCGCCTCCCGCTCGAGCAGGGACCAGTGATTCTGGGCCGAGATGAATGGGGTACGGCCGTCCCTGACTGCGATGTGCGCGGCATCGGCCAGCTGCCAGCCGGAGAAGTTCGAATGGCCAAGGTACCTGACCTTGCCCTCGGCCACCAGCTCGTCCAGCGCCGCGAGCGTCTCGGCCACCGGCGTCACCGGATCCGGTGTGTGCAGCTGGTACAGGTCGATGTAGTCGGTACGCAGCCGCCGCAGCGATTTCGTGACGGCCCGCCTGATGTAGGCCCGGCCACCCTTGGCCCCGGCGGCCGGGCCGTAACCCATGTCCGCGTTCTGGTGGCCGAACTTCGTGGCCAGCACGACCTGATCCCGGCGGCTGCCGAGGATCTCGCCGAGCGCGCGCTCAGAGCCGCCGCCCCCGCCATATGTGTCCGAGGTATCGAACAAGGTGACACCAGCGTCGATGGCCGCGTCCACCACCGCCCGTGCCCCGTCCACGTCGAGGCGGGCGCCGAAGTTGTTGCAGCCGAGCCCCAGCACCGACACCAGCAGTCCCGAATCACCAAGCGGCCTATAACGCATGAACGCATCATATGGACACCGGCCCGGCTCCCTACGCCGACCATTGTGTCGGGACGAACGGTGGTTATCCGCCGGCAATGCGCTACCGGTCCCCCGTCGACGCCTGTCGCACCGTTCGCCGGCGGAGTCAGCGAAGTCGATCATGTGCCTGGCCTCGTTCCTGCAGGAGACGGGCCGGTAGCAGACGGTGCTCGGGAGGAGGCGCGGTCCATTCAAGCGGCCCTGCCTTAATTCGGTAAATGGCCGTAGTCCCTTTTCCTGCCGTTCTGCCGGCCGGGGCGGCGAGCTTCCCCGTGGCGATAAATTCACCCCGATCCTGACATGTCCGCAACTGATTAGCGTCCGCCACTCGCCGCGATCTTCGCCCGCGCCTCAACGTGCCTCAATGTGCCCAATATCTTTCAATGCGGATTTCCTGACGACAATTATCGGCCGCCGGGCGCGCTGACCGGGCGCATCAGCGCAGGCCAGCCCGGCGCTGGGCACGGGCCGGCCTGAGGCATGAAACCCCGGCCCGGCCGGGGCTGCGGTCCTCGGCACGGCCCGGCGGGCCCCCGCAAGCCACCACGAGTCGCCACAAGCGTCTCGTTCTTATTGATCTCGACTAGACACTA
>JBOHCK010000182.1:0-11926 GCA_050698755.1 Streptosporangiaceae bacterium
GCACTGGACCATCCCCGGCGCCGACGCCATCGCCACGCTGCGCTGCCAGCAGGCCAGCCGCCCCGAAGACCGGATCTGGCACGCACGTCACAACCAGACACGCCCCGCCTGACCCGCCCCTCTAAACGATCTTGCTCCCCACAAAATTGACGTGCACCCGTGGCGACTACACCCCGGGCGGAATGTCGGTGGGCCCGGCTAGGGTTGGTGTGGGGCAGCGGGCGATTGGAAGAGCTCTTGGTTACCTATGAGGCGCCAGACCGGCTTTCGCGGCGAGCGGGCCAGCGGCGAAGGGCGGAGCTTGGCGAGTTCCTGAAGGCCCGGCGGGCCCGGCTGAGCCCGGGCGACTTCGGCATGCCGCCGGGTTCGCGCCGGCGGACGCCTGGGCTGCGCCGCGAGGAGGTCGCCCTGCTCGCCGGGGTGGGCGTGACCTGGTACACCTGGCTGGAGCAGGGCCGCCAGATTAACGCCAGCATGCAGGTCCTTGACGCCGTGGCTCGTACGCTGCGGCTGGACCGGGCCGAGCGGGAACACCTGTACCGGCTGGCCGAGGCAACGCCGTTGCGCGCGGAGTGCAGCCGCGCATCGGTGCCGGACGCTATCCGCGAGATCGTGTACTCCCTCGACCCGCTCCCGGCGAGCGTGATCAATAGCCGGTACGACGTCCTGATGTCGAACGATGCGTCGGAGGAGCTGTTCTGGGAGTGGCACACGATGCCGTGCATCCACAAGAACACCCTGTGGTGCTGCGTCACCGAGCCGAGCGCGCGCGCCAAGCTACCCGAGTACGAGAGCCAGATCCGCTACATGGTGGCGCGGCTGCGCTCGGCCTACGGCAGGCACGTCGGCGACCCGGACTGGGAAGAGGACATCCGCAGGCTCGCCAGCCTGAGCCGCGAGTTCGCCGAGTTGTGGGCGCGGCACGAGGTCGCCGACCCGGAGCCCCGGGCGCTGACCTACCTGCACCCCGTGGCCGGGCCGCTGCGGCTGGTGCTCAGCGAGCTTAACGTCCCGGAGATGCCCGAGGCGCGCATCTCCGTCTACACCCCGGCCGACGAAGACACCCGGGCCAGGCTGCCGCTGACCCGCCGGACTCCGGTCCCAGCTGTGGGTCAGTTGAGGAAGTAGCTGCTGCCGCCGGTCTGCGGGTTGGTCACCTGCGCGAGGACCTGGATCGTGCCGGCGTCGGCGAAGGTGAGCTGCAGCCAGATGTCCTTACCATCGTGCATCGGCCCGGCGCCGGTGATCAGCAACTGGAAGCTGTCCGGGTTCAGCCGCACCAGCGAGTCCGCCGGGATGGGGATATCCGGCACGGGGCGCATGACCAGGGCACCCGTAGAGCTCTCGACGCGGGCCCGCAGCTGCACCGTTCCGCCCACGCTGGTGCGCACCGAGACCAGGCGGTCGGCGTGGCCGTTGTTCCTGATGTCCAGGTACGCGACAGTGGTCCCCTGGGTCGTCGGCTGCGGCACGTACGCGCTGGTGATGCCGATCGTCGACCTCGACGACGCGCACCCGGTCAGCGCGATCGCCGCCACGAGCACCGCGCTCGCGATGCTCGCCAGGGACGTCAGTCTGCGCATGTCGTCAGGGTACCCCGCGGTGCGCCTTCGGCCTCGGCCATCAGCCGCGGTCTATAGCGGTGCCCAGCAGGCCGAGCGGGGGCGAGCCGAGGTCCATCAGGGCCTTGTGAAAGCGCTGCAGCGTGAAGCCGGCGCCCCACTCCTTCCTGGCCCGCTCGCGCAGCTTGAGGATCTCCAGCTTGCCCCAGGTGTACCGGCCGTAGGTCGGGTCGAAGGTGGCGCGCCTGGCCTCCGAGAGCGCCGCGGGACCAGACAGGTGGGTGTCCGCCTCGAACCGCTGCGCCGCCTGCTCGACCGTCATGCCCGCGGTGTGGACGCCGATGGCGCAGGCCAGCCTGGTCACCCGGACCAGTGCCTCCAGCCAGACGCCGATGGCGATCCTCTCGTCGTCGGCCCCGAAGCCCTCCTCGACGGCCATTTCCTCCGCGTAGTGCGCCCAGCCCTCGACGAACGCGCTGGACACCACGAAGCTGCGGACCGGCGAGGTCAGGCGGCGCATGGCGCGGCCGTGCGAGAAGTGCCCAGGCGCGACCTCGTGCACGGTGATTCCAGGGAGCGTCGTGTCGCTGAAGACCTCCAGCCACTCCTCCTGCTCCCGCTCGGGCCAGGACTCGTCCGGCGGCGTTATGTGGTACCACGAGGGGCCCTCGGGCTCGCCGGGCGCGGCCGATGACATCATCGCCATCGCCCACCGCCGCGACGGCGGCGCCGGGCCGACCAGGCATACGCCGTCGTGGTAGGGGACCAGGTCGTGGTCGCGGGTGAACTCAATGACCCGCTGCGTCCAGAGCCGGGCCGCGTCGATCACGCCGGCCCCGTCGGGGTGATCGCGGACCAGTTCCCTGGCCACCTCGAGGGCGGGCCGGCCCGGCGCGAGGCGCGCGCAGCCTTCGGCCAGCAGGGCGTGCAGCCGGTCGCGTTCCGCGTCGGCCTGCCGGGCCAGCGCGCCCAGGTCGACCGGCAGGGCCTCGGCGCTGCCCATCAGCGCGGTGAGCCCGGCCCAGCCGAGCGCGGGGTCCGGATCGCCGTGCGCCGCGGCCTGCTCCACGTGCGCCACCAGGCGCGCGTGCGCGGCCAGTGCCGCCCCAAGTACCGTCTCGTCGAACCCGGAGTCTGCGTCCAGCCCGGCGGCGAGCCCGCTTACCGCGCCGAGCAGCGCCTGCGCGACCGGGAAGCTGACCTGATCGAGCGAGGAAACGGCCGCGTCGACGGCCCGCGGCCACCCGGCCAGGTGCTCGGCTCGCGCGGCCTCCCGCTCCGCCGCCGGGGCGTAGTCCCGGTCGTAGCAGGACAGGTCGAGCTCGGCTAGGTGCAGGATCGGGTTACGCCGGTGCAGTTCGAGATCGTCGAAGGTAACGCGCAGGCGCTCCTCCGCCGCGGCCAGTTGCGCCTCGTCGTGCGGGTCGCCGGCTCGCTCGCCCTCGGCGCGGGCCGCCGCGAGCCTGGCCAGCCCGGCGCGGACGCCATCGGGAGAAAGATCCTGCAGCTTGCCGTCGTACTCGTGCCGGCCGCCCTCGCGCACCTCGGCCACGTTGAGGTCGCACACCGCGCGCAGCCGCGGGGATAGGTCCATGCGGCAGACGTTACCCTGGCCTCAGGGCTGGACTCCGCGCACCCCCAGGCCGGTCCGGACGGGCATGACGAACAGCAGCGGAGCGCCCATCGCGGCGCAGGCGTCGAACGAATGGTTGACGTAGACGGCCACGGTCTGGTCCGGCGGGAACACCTTCAGCCATTCCACCGTCTGCGGCTGGCACGCGTGCGCCGGGAAGTTGCCGGCCGCGGCGACCTGGAGCCAGGCGTGCGCGACGCCGCCGGGGGCCAGGCGGACGGCCAGCTTGCCGAAGGCCGGGTTCTCCTGCGCCGCGGCGCCGACCTGCGCCCCGGTGCCGCTCCCGGCGGTAACGAAGGAGACGCCCGGGTAGCCGTACATCCCGCAGGCCGAGCCCGAGGTGTTGGTGAAGTCGACCGGGTAGTACGTGCTGCCGGCCGCGGCGCCGGCCGCGGCGGTGTTCACGGTGACGCGCAGCGAGCCCGACTGGCACACCGCGAGGCCGTTCACCGAGACGGCGGGGGACACCGCAGGCGACGCGGAGCCGGCCGCGCCCGGCGGCTGCGTGAAGTGACTCGACGCGATGCTGCCGCCCGCCGGGGCGGGGGCCGACTGGGGAGCTTTCGTGGTGCCGCACCCGGCGAGCAGGCTCGCCAGGGCCACCGCGGTCAGGACCAGCGGCGCCACGCGCCGTACGCGGGCCCGCCGGCCGGCGGGGGAAATCGTGAGCATCAGCCTGTACCTCACAGTGGTTAATTAGTCGCGATGAGTAATCATCGGGCATGCTCCGGGTGTCGCGCAGCCGATACGCAAACTGGCTGAGGAGGGCCGGTGAGAAGATCGGGCCATGGGCGATTTTCCTGAGTTCACGACCCGGCCGGAGCTGGCGGGAACGTTCGGCATGGTGGCCTCGACCCACTGGCTCGCCTCCGCGGCGGGCATGGCGGTCCTCGAGCAGGGCGGTAACGCGTTCGACGCGGCGGTTGCCACCGGGCTAGTGCTCCAGGTCACCGAACCCCACCTGAACGGCCCGGGCGGTGAGGTGCCGATCATCGCCCACGACGCCGGGCGCGGGGAGACGTTCGTCCTCTGCGGGCAGGGGACGGCCCCCGCCGCGGCCACGCTGGAGGCGTTCGGCGAACTCGGCCTGGATCTCGTGCCGGGCAGCGGGCTGCTCGCGGCCTGCGTACCCGGGGCGTTCGGGGCGTGGATGCTGCTCCTGCGCGACTACGGCACGCTCCGCCTGCGGGACGTGCTGGGCTACGCGATCGGCTACGCCGCGGGCGGCTACCCGCTCGTGCCCGGCATCAGCTTGGGCATCGCCAGCGTGGCCGACCTGTTCCGTGACCACTGGCCCAGCTCGGCCGAGGTCTACCTGCCGGGCGGCGCCGTGCCCAGGCCCGGCGCGCGGTTCGCCAACCCCGTGCTGGCCGCCACCTACCAGCGCATCCTGGCCGAGGCCGAGGCGGCCAGCGGCGATCGCGACGAGCAGATCGAGGCGGCCAGGCGCGCCTTCTACGAGGGCTTCGTGGCCGAGGCGATCGCGGGGTACCTAGCCTTCGCCGAGGTGATGGACGTGACCGGCCGGCCGCACCGGGGCCTGCTGTCCGGGGCCGACGTGTCGGGCTGGCGGCCGCGGCGGGAGGAGCCGCTGACCTTCGAAGCGTACGGCCTGACCGTGTGCAAGACCGGGCCGTGGGGCCAGGGCCCGGTGTTCGGCCAGCAGGTCGCGTTGCTGCGGGGGTTCGACCTGGCCGCCATGGGTCCGTACAGTGCCGATTTCATCCATACCGTGGTCGAGTGCGCCAAGCTCGCGTTCGCCGACCGTGAGGCCTGGTACGGCGACCCCGATTTCACCGACGTGCCGGTCAAGGCGCTGCTGTCGCACCGGTACGCCGAAGAAAGGCGCGCGCTGATCGGGCCGCAGGCGTCGCCCGACCTGATACCGGGCGCCCCGGAGGGCAGGCCGCCCCGGCTGCCCGCCTTCAGAACGGACTCGTTCGGCCTCAGCAACGTGAGCGGGAGCGGCGAGCCGAGCACCGATCCCCCGCTGGACCCGGGCACCGGCGAGCCGACCCTCCGCACCAGCGGCCCGGGCGACACCTGCCACCTGGACGTGGCCGACCGGTTCGGGAACATGGTGTCGGCCACGCCGAGCGGCGGCTGGCTGCAGTCCTCGCCGGTCATCCCCGGTCTGGGCTTCTGCCTGGGGACGCGGGCGCAGATGTTCACCCTGACGCCGGGGCTGCCCGCCACGCTCGCGCCGGGCAGGCGCCCGCGGACCACCCTGACCCCGAGCCTGGCCCTGCGGGACGACGAGCCGTACCTGGCGTTCGGCACGCCCGGCGGCGACCAGCAGGACCAGTGGTCGCTGCTGTTCTTCCTCAACCACGTGCTGGCCGGGATGAACCTGCAGCAGGCGATCGACTTCCCGGCGTTCCACTCCGCGCACATGCCGTCGTCGTTCTACCCGCGCCAGGCGCAGTCGCGCGTGGTGGACATCGAGTCGCGCGCCGACCCCGCCGTGATCGAGGCACTGCGCAGGCGCGGCCACCTGGTCAACGTCAGGCCCGCCTGGTCGCTCGGCCGGGTCAGCGCGGTGGCCCGCCGCGACGGCCTGCTGTACGCGGCGGCCAACGCGCGCGGCATGCAGGGCTACGCCGTCGGCCGCTGAGCGCGGCCCGGGCCGCCCCGGCCCGGGCCGCGCCGAAGCCGGCGATGACAGATGTCATGGCCGGCTGCTGAGAGACAGCACTACTGGACGTCGTCCGCCCCGTGATGGTATGGCGCTACCGGCGAACAGGCGGGGAACCAGTCATGCGGAACCGGAAGACAGGGGCAAGGAATGAGCCAGTATGGGACAGGCTCCTACGCTGTCCGGAGTGGCGGGAGTGACACTAGTTACGGGAGTGCCAAGGCCTTCGGTGGGTCCGGCGCTCCCGTGGTCTCGTTCGAGAACGTCTCCAAGCACTACGGGAGCCTGCGCGCGGTCGACGGGCTGACCCTGGACCTGCGCCCCGGCGAGACGGTGGCGCTGCTGGGACCGAACGGCGCGGGCAAGTCGACCTCGCTGGACATGCTCCTCGCGCTGCGCAAGCCGACGAGCGGGCAGATCAGGATGTTCGGTTCGGACCCGTATCACGCGGTGAAGTCCGGCCGGGTGGGCGCCATGCTCCAGTCCGGCGGTCTGATGCCCGAGGTGACCGTCCGCGAGCTCGTGACGCTGGTCACGAGCCTGCACCCGAAGCCGGAACCGGTGGCGACCACGCTCAAGCGGGCCGGCATCGCCGAGTTCGCCGACCAGCGGGTGGACCGGCTGTCCGGCGGCCAGACCCAGCGGGTCCGGTTCGCGCTGGCCATCTGCGGCCAGTCCGAGCTGATCGTGCTGGACGAGCCGACCACGGCGATGGACGTGGAAACCCGCCGCCTGTTCTGGAACAGCATGAAGGAAGAGGTCGCCTCGGGGCGGACGCTGCTGTTCGCCACGCACTACCTGGAGGAGGCCGACCAGGCCGCGGACCGGATCCTGGTCATCAACCGGGGCCGGCTCCTGGCCGACGGCACGCCGGCCGAGATCAAGGCCCGCGCCGGGGCCAAGCGGCTGTCCTTCCGCCTTGACCAGGTGGACGAGCAGTTCCTGCGCGGCCTGCCCGGCCTGGTGAGCCTGGACGTCCGGCACGACGTCGTGCAGATCCAGTCCATGGACTCAGACGCCACGCTGTACGCGCTGCTGGACGCAGGCTACCGGCCGCGCGAGATCGAGGTCGCCAGCCTCGGCCTGGAGCAGGCCTTCCTGACCATCACCGCCGAAGACGACCGGGCCAGCGGAGACGTACGAGCAGAAGCCCGAGCAGAAGAAGCAGAAGAGGAGATGTCCTGACATGGCAGGCACACTGGCGCTGACCCGAGCCGAGCTGCGGCGCCTGTTCCGCAACAGGCGTTACTTCGTGCTCACCATCGCCTTCCCTGTCGTCCTGTACCTGCTGGTGGGGAAGCAGGTGAAGGCGACCGCCTACGGAGTGGAGTGGGGCGCCTACTACATGGTCTCGATGGCCACGTTCGGCGCCTTCGCCGGCGCGCTGACCGGCAACGCGCAGCGCATCTCACAGGAGAAGAAGCAAGGCTGGATCCGCCAGCTGCGGCTGACCCCGCTGCCCGCCAACGCGTACGTGATCGCCAAGGTGCTCGTGGCGCTGGTCATGACCGGGACATCGACCATCATCGTCCTGCTGCTCGGCCACTTCTACGGCGACGTCCACCTGCCCGGCTGGGAATGGCCGGCCATCGGGGTGACGGTCTGGTTCGGTTCGACCATCTTCGCGGCGCTGGCCGTGGCCGTCGGCTACCGGTTCCCTCCCGATCAGGTGCAGCCGGTCACCCTGATGCTGTACTTCGTCTTCGCCGTCCTCGGCGGCATATGGTTCCCGCTGAACGGCGTCCTGGGCAAGATCGGCCAGGTCACGCCTACCTACGAGGCGGTGAAGATCGGTACCGACGTGATCGGGGGCGCCTCGGTGCCGTTCGGCTACCCGATCGGCCTGGTGATCTGGCTGGGGATCTTCGTAGCGCTGGCCACCGTCGCGGTCCGCGCGACCGCGGAGACCGTCTGACCGGTCCAGGCCCGTGCGTGGCAGCATGGAGGTGCGGACCCCGGGAGGTGAGGTCGCGGTGGCCGTCAAGGTGAGCGAGACCGGGACCGACTGGCTCGCGCCGGGCGTGATGGCGGCCGGCCCGCGGGCGCGCTACGTCCCTGGGACCGGCGGCCCCCAGCGCTGGCTCTTCTCGAGCATCTGGCTGGTCTACATGGTCGCGCCGGTCTCCGGGCTGTTCGGTCACCGGCACGGTGCGGCGTGGATCACGGGCGGGCTGGCCATCGCCGTCGCGTTCTGCGTCGTCTACGCGCCCACCCTGGCCCAGGCCAACAAGTGGCCGCGGCTGGCCCGGCTCGGACTCGGCGTGCTCGCCGGGCTCGCGGCCCTGGCCTGTGTGGTGTACGGGGCGGCCTGGACCGTGCTGTGGATCTACGTGTCGGCCGCGACCGGGATGGTGCTGTCGGACGCACCGAACCGGCGGCGGCGGTCCCGGCTCGCGATCCTGGGGGTGGGCGCCTGCTACACGTTGTTCTCCTGGCTCTCGCACACCGGCATCTCGGATTACCTGGTCGTGCTGCTGCCGGTCCTGCTGGTCGGCTTGGCCATGATCGGGTTCCGGAGGCAGATCACGCTCATGCGCGAACTCGCCCAGGCCCGCGAGACCGTCGCGAAGCTGGCCGCCAACGAGGAGCGGCTCCGGCTGGCCAGGGACATGCACGACCTGACGGGCCAGTCGCTTTCTGTGATCACGCTGAAGTCGGATCTGGCCGTCAAGCGGCTGACCAGGCTGCCCGCCTCGGCGGAGCGCGACGCGGCGCTCGGCGACCTCGGCGACATCGGCCTGGTCAGCAGGCAAACCCTGCACGACATCAGGGAGGCGGTCAGCGGCTACCGCCGCCCGACGCTCGCGATCGAGGTGATCACCGCGCGGAACGCGCTGGACGCGGCCGGCCTCCGCTTCGACGACGACGCCCAGCTGACGCTGAGGTCGGGCACGTTCGACGCCGACGCGGAGGCCGCGCTGGCCTGGTGCCTGCGCGAGGCCGTGACCAACGTGATCAGGCATTCCGGCGCCCGGTCCTGCCGGGCCCGCCTGATCAGGGGCGCGGGGGAGCTCATCCTCGAGGTCACCGACGACGGCCGCGGCCACCAGCCCCAGGACGCACCCCGGGGAGCCGGCCTGCGCGGCATGTCCGAACGCCTGTCCGCGCTCGGCGGGCGGCTGTCACTCGGCCCGGCCGAGGCCGGAAGCCGTGCCCACGGCTTCCGGCTGACCGCGACGGTTCCGGTAGACCGCTATGACCCCTGACCCCGGTTCCCGGGACGCCGCGGACCCCGGGCACCCTGCGCCCCCGGTGCGGCTGCTGCTCGCCGAGGATCAGGTCATGATCAGGGAAGCCCTGGCCGCGCTGCTGTCCTTCGAGGGTGAGTTCGAGGTGGTTGCCCAGGTCGGCCGGGGCGACGAGGTCGTAACCGCGGCGGAAAATACCCGGCCGGACGTCGCCGTGCTCGACATCGAGATGCCCGGCCTGGACGGCCTCACCGCCGCCGCCGAGCTGAACAAGCGCCTCCCGCAGACCAAGATCGTGATCTTGACCACGTTCGGCAGGCCGGGGTTCCTGCGCCGCGCGATGGAGTCAGGCGTGTCCGCGTTCCTGGTCAAGGACTCCCCGGCCGACAAGCTCACCCAGACGATCCGCCGGGTCCTGGCCGGCGAGCGCGTAATCGACCCGGACCTGGCCGCCGCGGCGCTGGCCGACGGCCTGAACCCGCTCACTCCGCGCGAACGCGACGTGCTCGAGGCGTCGGCGGACGGCCGGACGATCGCGCAGATCGCGGGCCAGCTCTTCCTGTCCGAGGGCACGGTGCGGAACTACCTGTCCGCGTGCATCCAGAAGACCGGGGCCAGAAACCGGGCCGAAGCGCTGAAAAATGCCTCGGAACGCGGCTGGCTCTAGATCATAAGATGAACGGCGTGACTTCAGCTGGCTATCTTCGGTACCCGCATGTTCACGGTGAGCTACTCGTCTTCGTCGCCGAGGACGACGTCTGGCTCGCCCCGGCCGGAGGGGGCCGCGCGTGGCGGCTGTCGGCCGACGCTGCCCAGGTAAGTTCCCCGCGGTTCTCGCCCGACGGGTCGCGCATCGCGTGGACGAGCTGGCGGGACGGCAACTCGGAGGTGTACACGGCCGACCCGGACGGCGGCGACGCGGCCAGGCTCACGTACTGGGGCGACGACCGGGTGGCCGTGACCGGCTGGACCCCCGCCGGCGAGGTCCTCGCGGTCAGCGCCGTCGGCCAGCCCGAGTCGCAGTACACCTGGGCCTACGCGATCCCGCTCGAGGGCACCCCGCCGCGCCGGCTGCCGTTCGGGCCGGTCTTCGACTTCGCCCTGGGACAGGCGGGAACCGCGCTGCTCACCGGCCGGTTCGGCGACCCGGCGCACTGGAAGCGCTACCGGGGCGGTACCGCGGGCAAGATGTGGGTCGCCGGCGCAGGCCAGGGGCCGTTCACCCGGGTGCTGGCGGACCTGCCGGGTCAGCTGGCCAGCCCGATGCTGATCGGCGACCGGCTGTTCTTCCTGTCCGATCACGAGGGCACAGGGAACATCTACTCCTGCGCCCTGGACGGCAGAGATCTCCGGCGGCACACCGATCACGACGGCATGTACGCCAGGAACCCCTCGACGGACGGCCAGCGGATCGTCTACCACGTCACCGGCGACCTCTGGATGCTGGACGGCCCCGACGCCCCCGGACCTCGCCGGATCGAGATCACCCTCGGCTCGCCCGCCGCGGCCCGCGCCCCGCGCCTGGTCTCCGCCAAGGATCACCTGGGCAGCCTGGACTGCGACAAGACGGGCCAGGCCAGCGTGGTCGAGGTGCGCGGGACGGTGCACTGGCTGACCCACAAGGACGGCCCGGCCCGCGCGCTGTACGTCAACCCGCAGGCCCGCGCCCGGCTGCCGCACGTGCTGGGGGACACCGGCCGGGTGGTCTGGGTCACCGACGCGGGAGGCGTCGACGCGCTAGAGGTAGCAGCAGTCGCCGGTGACACATCGTCCGTTCGGCTCGCCGAAGGCCTCCTGGGTTCGGTGCTCAGCCTGGCTGCTTCCCCGGATGGGGCGGCGGTGGCGGCGGTGGTGCACGACGGCAGGCTGCTGGCCGTGGACGTGGCCTCGGGGCAGGTCAGCGAGCTGGCCGTCGGCGACGACGGCGCGATCGACGGGTTGTGCTTCTCGCCGGACTCGGCCTGGCTGGCCTGGTCGCAGCCGGGCCCGCAGCCGCTGCGCCGGATCCGCGTCGCGCGGCTCGCGGACCGCGAGGTGATCGACGTGACCGACGGCCGGTTCGCGGACACCGACCCGACCTTCACCGCGGACGGGCTCTACCTGGCGTTCGTGTCGCGGCGCAGCTTCGACCCGGTGTACGACGCGCAGTCCTTCGACATGACGTTCCCGTACGGCAGCCGCCCCTACCTGGTGGCGCTGGCCGCCGAGACCCCCTCGCCGTTCGGCCCGCTGCCTGCTGGCCGGCCGGTGAGCCAGGATGCGGCGCCTGCTGCGGAGAAAACCGATTCAGCCGAACGAGCGGTGGTGACGCTACACGCGGACGGCCTCGCCGATCGCGTGGTCGGCGTGCCCGTACCCGAGGCCAGGTACTCAGGACTGCGCGCGGTAAAGGACGGCCTGGCGTGGCTGCGCGAGCCCGTCGCCGGGGTGCTCGGGGAAGGCGGCACGGAACTGGACGGGGACCCGGCGCGGCCCGCGCTTGAGCGGTTCGACCTGCGCAAGCGGGAGGTCACCGAGCTGGCCGGCGAGCTGGACTGGTTCGCGGTGAGCGGCGACGGCACCCGCCTGGTGATCAAGGACCGCGACGACCTGCGGGTCGTCCCCTCCGTGCACAAGGACAACCACGGCTCTGGCGACACGGTCACGGTAGACCTGTCCAGGGCCAGGTTCCAGGCCGACCCGGCCGCGCTCTGGCGGCACGCCTACGCCGAGGCCGGGCGCCTCATACGCAGGGACTACTGGGTGCCCGACATGTCCGGGGTGGACTGGGACGGCGTGCTCGACGCCTACCGGCCGCTGCTCGACCGCATCCGCGGCGCCGACGACTTCAACGACCTGCTCTGGGAGGTGTTCGGCGAGCTGGGCACCTCGCACGCCTACGCCTTCAAGCCAGGTCCTGACCCGTTCT
>JBOHCK010000183.1:0-11917 GCA_050698755.1 Streptosporangiaceae bacterium
GCAGC
The DNA here is from genome assembly GCA_050698755.1 of Streptosporangiaceae bacterium. Lineage (GTDB taxonomy): Bacteria > Actinomycetota > Actinomycetes > Streptosporangiales > Streptosporangiaceae > Palsa-504. Next base: position 6 of record JBOHCK010000183.1, read on the forward strand.
CAGCGGCTGTTTGTACCCGCGCGCCACCGGCAGCGCGACATCCGTCCGTTCGTCATCTTCCAGGACGCGGAGCACCCGTCGGATGAAGGCCGGGTGCAGGAAAGGCATATCGGTGGAGCTGACGAACGCGACGTCGGCGCACCCGTTCAGCGCCCCCAGCCCCGCGGCGATACCTTGCACCGGGCCTTTGCCCTCGTGCGGGTCGTCGACGACCACCGTGCCGTCCGGCAGCTCCGGGAGGTCCTGGCCAAGGGCGCGGACCACGACGACCGGCCCTCTCGTCGCGCGAGCCAGGATGCGGACCGTGCGGCCCAGCAGCGTGGAACCGTGCCACTCGAGCGCCGCCTTGGGCGTGCCCATCCGGGATGATCGCCCGCCGACCAGCACCACTCCCGCACAAACCGCCACTTTGTCATGGTACGTCCAGAAGATGAGGCCGCCGGGAGCGGACGTTACGCGGCGGCGCTGGCGGTCGGCCGTGGGACGGTGCGCTGGACCTGACTGAGGAACTCCGCGTTGGAGGCGGTCTGGTGGGTCTTGTCGAGCAAGAGCTCGAGGGCTTGCTGAGACTCCAGCGCACCGAGGGCGCGCCGGAGCTGGGTGGAGGCGCGGTATTCGTCGGCCGTCATCAGCAGCTCGTCACGGCGAGTGCCGGACGGCAACGGGTCGATGGCCGGGTAGATACGCTTCTCGGCCAGCTCGCGGCGGAGCCGCAGTTCCATGTTGCCGGTGCCCTTGAACTCCTCGAACAGGACGTCGTCCATCCGGGAGCCGTTGTCGACCAGCGCGGTGGACACAATGGTGAGCGAGCCGCCGCCCTCGATGTTCCGGGCGGCGCCCAGAAACTGGCGGGGCGGCAGCAGGGCGGACGCAGCGACCCCGCCCGCCAACGTGCGGCTGCTGGCCGGGGCGGCCAGGTTGTAGGCGCGGCCCAGCCGGGTCAGGGAGTCGAGCAGGACTACCACGTCACCGCCCGCCTCAACCAGGCGCTTGGCCCGCTCGATAGCCAGTTCGGCGACCCGGATGTGGTCTTCGGGGGCCTGGTCGAACGTGGAGAAGACGACCTCGCCGCGGATCGACCTGCGCAGGTCCGTGACCTCTTCGGGGCGCTCCCCGACCAGGACCACCATGAGCTGGACCTCGGGGTGGGCGGCCGCGATCGAGGCGGCGATGGCCTGCAGGACCATGGTCTTGCCCGCCTTGGGTGGGGACACGATGAGGCCTCGCTGGCCCTTGCCGATCGGCGCCACCAGGTCGATGATGCGCGCGGTGTCGGACGGGTTCCCGTCCTCCAGCCGCAGGCGCTGGTCGGGGTACAACGGGGTCAGCTCGTTGAAGTGCGGACGCGCCCGGGCCAGTTCGGGCGGCATCCCGTTGACGGCCGCCACGCTGACTAGCGGACGGTACTTGGCCCGGCCGCCGACCGAGGGCCGGGCGGCGCCGTCGATCCGGTCGCCCTTCCTGAGGCCGTACTGCTTGATCTGGCCGGCCGACACGTAGACGTCGGCCGGGCTGGACCGGTAGCCGGAGACGCGCACGAGAGCGTGCCCGTCGCCGGGATCGACCAGGCCGGAAACCGGGACGTTGGCCGGCGCCTCGACGCCCTGGGCCTGCGCATCGGATTGCTGGATTGTCGTGGTCATAAATGGATTTCCTTTCGGTGGGAACGGCGAATCTGCGCACGCTGAAAAGAGCGGCTGGCGCGGCGCGCCTGGCGTAGAAGCGGAAGACTGCTACCTGGGCAGATGAGCCATCATGGTGAAGCGGCAATCCGCTGGGAAAAGGTGCTCGACGTCTGATTGACGGAGCCGGAAAACGTCACCTAACAATGTGACTATAACCGGTAACACCGGTTGGCACTAGTTCATTCCGCGGTCAGCAGCACGGTCACGGCGGCGGCGCTGCGGGACGATCGTGTACTTGGGGTCCCGGGCCGTGGCCATGCCCGCCTCGAACACGCCGAACCGGGTCAGCGCCGAGGCGGCCAGCAGCGACGCGCCGGCCAGCGCCGAGACGGCGCGGTTGCGGCGGCCGAGCACCGCGCCGGCCAGCCCGCCGACGGTGAGCAGTTCGGCCGCGCGGAGCAGCCGGCCGGGCCGGCCGGTCTCGTAGGGCTCGGCGATATCGCCCAGGCGCCGCAGCAGCAGCCGCTTGGCCACCAGCTCGGCCGGGGCAGCCACCGTGGCCAGGGTGCGGGCGGGCGCGGCGGCGGCGGGCGGCATCGTCAGCAGGCCGAGCCCAGCCGCCGCGCAGGACGCCGAGCCGACGAACAGGTAGGGCATCTCCCGGTGGCCCTCGTGCCAGCCCGGCACCGCGGTGTCGCAGATCAGCGCGGCGGTGTAGGTGGCGATGGCCGGGCCGAACAGGGCCGCGCCGGCCGTGGCCGCCCCCCCGGCGGCGGGCAGGATCCCGGTCACGTCGGATACCGCGGCCGCGCCGGCCAGCGGGCCGTAGGCGATCAGCAGCCAGGAGCCCATGCTCATCGGTGAGCTCGGCTTGAACACCCGGAGCATGTTCAGGAACCGGTCCGGCCGACCGAGGTCGTGGATCAGGGCCACGGCGGACAGGCCGATCCCGCCGAGGGCCCCGATCTTGGCCACCCGGGCCAGCTCCCCGTAGCCGGACAGCCCGGCCCCGGCGGCCAGTACCGACGACGCGCCGGCGAGCCCGCCGAAGAACAGGTAGCCCGGCACGTCGGGAGCCTTCCACACCGGTTCCTTGATCACCGGGCGGCCGTAGTACGAGGTGAACTCCACGTCAGGAACCATGAGCTGCTCGGCCCGTCGCCGCCGACGGCCGGGTCGGCCGGGGCCGCTGGAGGGGGTGCCGGGATGACCGTGCTCGGTCTGTGTCATGGAGTCCTCCGTCGGCCGAAGCCGAGCGCGATGCCGGTCGCGACCAGCCCGGCTGCGGCCAGGCCGACGTGCTTCCACATGCGGGGCAGGTCGCGGGTCGTGACCACCGGATCCGGCGGCAGGCCGTAGACCTCGGGCTCGTCCAGGAGCAAGAAGAACGCCCCGCCGCCGCCGATGCCGTCGTCCGGATTGTCCAGGTAGAGCTGGGCGTTGGGCTGCCCGGCTGCGTGCAGGTCCGCCACCCGCAGCGCGGCCCGCTCGCGCAACTCGTCCAGCGGGCCGAACTGGATGGAATCGGTCGGGCAGGCCTTCGCGCAGGCAGGCTCCATCCCCGCGCCGAGCCGATCGTAGCACAGCGTGCACTTGTGCGCCTGCCCGTCCTCCTCGCGCCGCGCGATTACCCCGAACGGGCAGGCCGGGACGCAGTACCCGCAGCCGTTGCACACGTCGTCCTGGACCACCACGGTGCCGAACTCGGTCCGGAACAGCGCGCCGGTCGGGCACACGTCCAGGCAGGCCGATTCGGTGCAGTGCTTGCACACGTCGCTGGCCATCAGCCAGCGCACGCCCTCGGCGGCGTCGCCGATCGCGGTGACCGGCTGCTCGATGAACGCGACGTGCCGCCAGGTCGATGCGCCCAGGCCGACGGTGTTGTCGTAGGACATGCCGGACATGAGCAAGCCGTCCTCGGGGACGGCGTTCCACTCCTTGCAGGCGACCTCGCACGCCTTGCAGCCGATGCAGACCGAGGTGTCGGTGAAGAAGCCCATCCGCGGCGGATGCTCGAGGTGGCCGGCCCGGGCGGCCGGATCAAGGCTCATCGCGGACCTCCGTCCCCGTCTCGCTGGTGATGCCGGCGCGCTCGTTGTACTCCTGCACCAGCCGGCGCAGGCCGGGGCCGCGCGGGCGGCGGCCGGGGCGGATGTCGCAGGCCATCGCCTTGACCTCCTGGATGTGCACGTTCGGGTCGAGGGATAGCGCGGCCAGCTCGTTGGCCGCATCCCCCGTGACCAGCCCGTTCGGTCCCCAGTGATAGGGCAGCCCGACCTGGTGCAGCGCCCGTCCGCCGATGGTCAGGGTGCGCACCCGGGACGTGACCAGCACCCGGGCCTCCACCGCCGTCCGGGCGGTGATGATCGTGGCCCAGCCCATGTGCTCCAGGCTCCGCTCAGCGGCCAGCTCGGGCGACACCTCGCAGAAGAACTCCGGCTGCAGCTCAGACAGGTAGGGCAGGGTGCGGGACATGCCACCCGCTGTGTGATGTTCGGTCAGCCGGTAGGTGGTGGCCACGTAGGGGAAGACCGAGGAGCCAGGTTCGGCGCCGCTGGGCTGCAGCGGGTTTTCCTTGTGCCTGATGATCTCCCGGATCGGGTTGCGCTGCTGGCCGTACAGCGGGTTGGGGAACGGCGATTCCTGCGGCTCGTAATGGGCTGGCAGCGGCCCGTCGGCCAGTCCGGCCGGGGCGAACAGCCACGCCTTGCCGTCGTTCTGCATGATGAACGGGTCGATCCCGGAGAGCGCGTCGACTCCGGTCGCCCCATCCGGCGGCCGGTAGGACGGCGGCCGGGTGGCCGGGAAGTCCGGCACGTCGTGCCCGGTCCACTTCTCCGCCTCGGGATCCCACCAGACGTACGCCTTACGCTCGCTCCACGGCTTGCCGTCCGGGTCGGCCGAGGCCCGGTTGTACAGGATCCGCCGGTTGGCTGGCCAGGCCCAGCCCCACTCGGGCGCGACCCAGCTCTGCTCGGAACCGGGCTTGCGCCGGGCCGTCTGGTTGACCCCGCCGGCGTACGCGCCGCTATAGATCCAGCACCCGCAGGCCGTCGACCCGTCGTCCTTGAGCTGCGCGAACCCGGACAGCGGCTTACCCTCGGCGTCCCAGCCGTTGACCTCGGCCAGCACGGCCTCTGCGGACGGCTCGGACAGCGGGCCGTGTACCGGGTAGTCCCAAGTCAGATCCAGTACCGGCCGGTCCCGCTGGTCAGTCGACGCCGCCAGCTTCTCGCGGATGCGGCGCCCCAGGTGGTAAATGAACCACAGGTCACTGCGCGCATCTTCGGCCGGGGTTACCGCCTCGTGGTGCCACTGCAGCATCCGCTGGGTGTTAGTGAAGCTGCCCGACTTCTCGGTGTGCGCGGCGGCGGGCAGGAAGAACACCTCGGTCTTGATGTCTTCGGTGCGCATCTCGCCGGTCTCGATCTCGGGTCCGTTCTGCCACCAGGTCGCGCTCTCGATCATCACCATATCCCGCACGACCAGCCAGTCCAGGTTGGCCATACCCAGCCGCTGCATCCGAGCGTTGGCCGAGCCGACGGCCGGGTTCTGGCCGAACAGGAAGTACCCCGGGCACCGGCCGTTCAGCTGCTCAAGCACGGTCGCGTAGGTGCTGTGATCGCCGGTAAGCCGGGGCAGGTAGTCGAAGCAGAAGCCGTTCTCCGCCGTCGCGGCCTCTCCCCAGTACGCCTTGAGCAGGCTGACCATGTAAGCCCGGCTGTTGGCCCAGAAGCCCTTGGTCATCGTGATGTCGCCGAGGTAGGCGTCCAGGTCCTGGTGGGCCTGCGCGCGCGGCATCGGCAGGTAACCGGGCAGCAGGTCGAACAGGGTGGGGATGTCGGTCGAGCCCTGGATGGACGCGTGCCCGCGCAGGGCCAGGATCCCGCCGCCCGGGCGGCCCATGTTGCCCAGCAGGGCCTGCAGGATCGCACCGGTGCGGACGTACTGCACCCCCACGGTGTGCTGGGTCCAGCCGACGCTGTACACGAACGCGGTGGTGCGGTCCCGGCCGGAGTTCGCGGTGAGCAGCTCGCAGATCCGGGTGAATACCTCCGGCGGCACGCCGCAGGCCTGCTCGACGACCTCCGGGGTGTACCGCGCGAAGTGCCGCTTGAGGATCTGGAACACGCAGCGCGGATGTTCGAGGGACTCGGCCACCTGCGGCGCGCCGAGGGTGGCGGGGCTGACACCACCGCTCGTTAGGTCATGGGGCGTCCCGCGGAAACCGGCGGCGGCCCGCAGCATGGCACCGGAGTAGCTCCAGGCGGACTTGTCATAGCGGTGGCCTTCCTCGTCCAGCCCGGCGAAGACCCCGTCCAGGTCCTCCGTGTCCTGGAAGTCCTCGTTCAGGATGACAGCGGCGTTGGTATAGGCCACCACGTAATCGCGGAAGTACTTCTCGTTGGCCAGAACGTAGTTGATGATCCCGCCCAGGAACACGATGTCGCTGCCGGCCCGCAGCGGCACGTGCAGGTCGGCCAGCGCGCTGGTACGGGTGAACCGGGGGTCCACGTGGATCACCGTCGCGCCGCGGGCCTTGGCCTCGACCACCCACTGGAAGCCGACCGGGTGGCATTCGGCCATGTTGGAGCCCTGGATCAGGATGCAGTCGGAATTCTGCAGGTCCTGCTGGAAGGTGGTCGCGCCGCCGCGGCCGAAGCTAGTCCCCAGACCGGGGACGGTGGAGGAGTGTCAAATCCGGGCCTGGTTCTCGATCTGGAGCGCGCCCAGCGCCGTGAACAGCTTCTTGATCAGGTAGTTCTCTTCGTTGTCCAGCGTCGCGCCGCCCAGGCTGGCGAAGCCTAGGGTCCGGTTGGTGCGCCGGCCGTCCACTTCGTCCTGCCAGCCGTGCCGACGGGCGGCGATCACCCGGTCGGCGATCATGTCCATCGCCGTATCCAGGTCGAGGTCTTCCCAGTCTGTGCCGAACGGCCGACGGTACTTGATCTTGTACTGGCGTGAGCCTCCCGTGGTGAGCTGGAGGCTGGCCGAGCCTTTCGGGCACAGGCGGCCGCGGCTGACCGGGGAGTCCGGATCGCCCTCGATCTGGATGACCTTGCCGTCCTTGGCGTAGACGTTCTGTCCGCAGCCGACCGCGCAGTACGGGCAGATCGACTTGACCACGGTGTCCGCCGCGGACGTCCTCGCCTCGCGTGGATGGTCGCTCTTGGCCGCGGCACCGAGGCCGCTCCGGTCAGTTCCGGTCAGCTGCCGGTAGACCGGCCAGGAGCCGATCCAGCTGCGGGTACCCATGGCATCCGGTCACCTCCGCCTCGCCACGGCGTGCTTTTGTCTCAGTATCTCCTACGAGTGCTTTTGTACCACTATCTCCTACGACCGGTTGAGGATCAGCAGGAACTCCAGCAGGCCGTGGTCCTGGGTGGTGACGAAGCCCGCGAAGCTCGGGTTCTGGATGCCGTAGTCGGAGAACAGGACAGGGATATCGCCCGCCGCCTCGATGTACCCGCCCTTGAGCTCGGCGGTCAGGGTGAAGGTGACCGCGCGGGTGGTGCCGTGCAGGGTCAGCTTGCCGTGCGCGGTGTAGTCCTTGATCGCGCCGCTGGCGGGCAGCGGGGCCAGGTCGATCGGGCTGGTCAGCGTGAACGTCCCGGTCGGGTACTGGGCCACGTCCATGATCCGCCCGTCGAACTGCGCGTCGCGCTGGCTCTTGTCACTGTGGATCGTGTCCATCGGCACGCTGAAGGTGGCGGCGGTGACGGCGGTGCCCGCGATCGTCAGGTGCCCGGTGATCGTGCTGGTCCGGCCGACGGGAGCGCAGTTATGATCGCGGTGGTAGGGCCCGTTGGGGGTGAACATGAAACTGACGCTCGACCTGCACGACATCTACAACCGGGGGCAGGACATAGACCGCGCGCTGCGGGAGATCATCGCGGAGGCCGAGGCCAAGAAGGCACCCCTGGTCGAGATCATCCCCGGCAAGGGCTCGGGACAGCTCAAGAAGCGCGTGCTCCGGTTTCTCGAGCAAGATGAGATCAAGGCCAAGTACCACCGAGTCGAGAAGGACTCGAAGAACTTCGGTCGGCTTTTCGTGCATTTCCGCTGGTAAGCGCCGGTAACACGGGGCCTCGCCGGAGCTGCCGGGCGGGGCGGTGCCCGCCTACCCTGACGCGCGCGTCGGCTAGCCGTGGATACCGTGCGGGACCTGGGGAAGCATTCGGGGCACACTCTGATCAAGCTCCACGAATGGCGGCCTGACCAGTACCTCCGACTAAGACTAAGGAGTCGCGTCATGGGGTTCACAGCCCTGGCTCGGCGGGCAATCCTAGCCCCGGCGCTGGCGCTCGCGCTGGCCGCGGCCGTCGCCGCGTGCAGCAGTGCTAGCTCCTCTTCGAGTTCGTCATCGGCTCCCCCGTCGACCGCCCCCGTGACGTCCGCGACTTCGGCCGCGTCCACGCCGGCCGCCACGAACACTTCCGGTGCGGTGGCCCAGATCACCACGAACTGGGAGAAGTTCTTCGCCTCCAGCACTCCTGTCTCGGAGAAGCTCACGCTGCTCCAGAACGGCAACGTCTTCTCCGGGGCCATCAGCGGCCTGACCAGCCTGGTCAGCGGGCTCGGCGCCAAGGTCACCGGCGTAACGGTGAACTCCCCCACCTCGGCCACCGTGAACTACAACCTGACCGCCGGCGGAACGTCGCTGCTGTCGGGCCAGACCGGCACGGCGGTGTACGAAGACGGGATCTGGAAGGTCGGCGACGCCAGCCTCTGCGGCCTGCTGAAGCTGGTGCCCGGCGGCTCGGAGCCGGCCGCGTGCAGTTCAGCAGGCTGAGGTAGGGCCGGACAGGTGGCCAGGCCGGTCGAGACGGTCTCCGGAGGTCCGCGCGGCGGCGAAGGGATCATCGCCCGCGGCGGCACGTCGCTGGCGCTGGCCACGCTGTGCACGCTGCTGTTCCTGACCTTCCTCGACAACACGGTGGTCAGCGTCGCGCTCGGGCAGGTGTACACCAACCTGGGCGCGAGCCCGACGCAGCTGCAGTGGGTGGTCGGCGCCTACGCCCTGACCTTCGCGAGCCTGATGCTGGCCTGCGGGATGATCGGGGACGAACTCGGCCGGAAGAAGGTCATGCTGGCCGGGGCCGGGGTGTTCTGCGCTGGTTCGGTGCTGTGCGCGCTCGCCCCGAACGTGGACGTGCTCATCGCCGGCCGGGCTGTGATGGGCATGGGCGCGGCGGCCAGCGAGCCGGGCACGCTGTCGATGCTCCGCCAGCTGTATCCCGACGCCAAGGCCAGGAGCAGGGCGATCGGGGTGTGGGCCGCCACGTCGGGTTTCGCGCTGGCCATGGGCCCGGTCGTCGGCGGCATCCTGGTCGGGGTCTGGAACTGGCGGGGCATCTTCTGGTTCAACCTGGCCTTCGGGCTGGCCGCCCTGATCATCGCCGCCTTCATCCTGCCGGAAAGTTCCGACCCGACCGCGGGGCGGGTGGACACCGCGGGCACGCTGATCGGCGCCGCGACGCTGGGCGCGTTCGTGTTCGCGATCATCTACGCGGAGTCGGCCGGCTTCGCGTCGGCGGCCACGATCGGGCTGCTCTGCGTGAGCGTGGCCGGAGCGGTGGCGTTCGTCTGGCGGGAGCGCCGCGCCGCGCACCCGCTGCTGGACTTGAAGTACTTTCGCGTGCCGCAGTTCAGCACGGCGAACATCGTTGCGATGTTCACGTACTTCGCCACGTTTGCCATCTTCTTCTTTACCGCGCTGTACCTGGTCGTCGTGGTCGGGTCGTCCGGCTTCCAGCTGGCGCTGGTCTTCCTGCCGATGACCGTCCTGATGATCGGCGCCTCGGTGCTGGCCGGGCGCTGGACGGTGGTGGCCGGGCTGCGCTGGTCGGTCACGATCGGCTGCCTCCTGCTGGCGGTCGGGCTGTTCCTGGCCCAGGGCTACCTCAGCCCCCACCCGTCCTACGGGCCGCTGATCGTCGCGCTCTCGCTGGCCGGCATCGGCATCGGCACCACCATCGTCCCGATCACCTCGGCGGTGCTGGCCGCGGTGCCCGCCGAGCGCTCGGGCATGGCCGCGTCGGCCACCAACACCAGCCGGGAGATCGGCGCGGTCACCGGGGTAGCGATCCTGGGCTCGCTGATGTTCTCGCAGCTGCACGTCAGCCTGGTCACGCAGATGAACCACCTGCATGTGCCCGCCATCTACCAGGGCATCGTCATCACCGACCTCGAGACCGGCAACTTCACCGTCCCGCCGGGCCTGTCCGCGGAGCTCAAGAAGCTGGAAGCCGAGCTGACCCACGTGGCCTACGCGGCGTTCCACACCGGGCTCCGGGCCGCGCTGTACCTGTCGGCCGGGCTGGCCGTGCTGGCCGCGGTGCTCGCCCTGGTCACGCTGCGCACGCGACAGGCCGACGCCGGGTCATAGCGCCGATGGCCATCAGGCGCGGCAGCCTGGGACTTGGTGCCTGCGCAACGTCCCGCTGCCGCGAGCCATCGGCGGTACAGTTATTGCTCGCGGAGTCCAGCGCATCGACTGAAAGCGGGCAGAGATGGCGCAACCGCCCTTCGATCAGCCTCCCTACGGCCAGCCACCGCAGCAGCCGCCCTATGGGCCGCCGTACGGCCAGCCACCCCAGCAGCCCCCTTACGGCCAGCCACCCCAGCAGCCGCCCTACGGGCAGCCGCCCTACGGCGATCAACCGTACGGCCAGGCACCTTATGGCCAGGCACCTTATGGCCAGGCACCTTATGGCCAGGCACCTTATGGCCAGGCACCTTATGGCCAGGCACCTTATGGCCAGGCACCGTACGGCCAGCCACCGCAGCAGCCGCCCTACGGGCAACCGCCCTACGGCGAGCCGGTTAAGCGGCGCAACGGCTTTGCGGTCGCCGGGATGGTGCTCGCGATCCTGATCTGGCCGCTGGGCCTGATCTTCTCGATCATCGGCCTGGTCAAGTCCAAGGCGCGCGCCGGAGTCGGCCGGGTCTTGTCGATCGTCGGAATCATCGTGGCGCTGATCATCGGTGCGGGCTCCGTCGGCCTAGTCGTCGTCGCGGCCAGATCGCCGGCGGCGGACCCCGGATGCCTCGCAGCCGAAAACGACGCCCGCGTGCTCACGAGCAAGATCACGGCGGACGATAACGCGATAAACCGCGACGAGGGCAACACGTCCGCCGAGCGGACCGACATCCAGCGTTTCATTAGCGACACACAGACGCTGCAGTCCGAACTAAACGCCGCGCGGGCCGAGGCGCACCACCAGTCGGTCCAGGCCAAGATCGGCGCCATGAGCACCGACCTGGGCATCGTCGTATCCAGCTTGCAGGCGGTCCAGCGCGGCGACACGAGCAAGGTCAGCCAGCTGGACGCCGCCGCCGGTCGGCTGCAGGGCGACGGCACGGCGATCGACTCCATCTGCTCGTCGCTCTGACCTGCCACCAACCGCCGTTGTGGATGCGCAGTCTCATGGGACATGAAGCTGCGCGTGGCCGTACCGGTGATCCTGGTCTGCGTCCTCGCGGCCGGATGCCAGCCCGGTGCGCAATCCGGAACCACGCCGTCGAGCACGGCACGCGCGACCCGTTCCGCCGTCCGGATCCCGACGGCTCAGGCCCGGTGCTCCGGACCTGAGCACTTGGGCGCCGCGGTCGGCGTGGCCGCCTGGCAGCTCGGCGCCGTCCGGTTCGTCTCTCCCCGGTCGGGGGTCGCGCTCACGGCTGCGCAGGTGCCCTGCGACCGCTCGCTCGGCCCCGGTCAGGGAACCGAGGTAACGTTCGTGGCCCAGACGGTACGCCTGGCGGTTACCACGGACGGCGGGCGTCACTGGGTGACCGCGGGGAGCGCGCTGCCGGGGACGCCGCAGTCGGTATCCGGGCAGGTGGCAGCGGTCTCTGGGCCTGATATCTGGGTGGTGAGCGATACCGGTGCGCTGCTCGTGACACGGGACTTTGGCGTGACGTGGAACACCCAGCCGCTGCCGACGCCGGTCGTCGCGGCCGCGAGCGCCGGAAGCTGGCTATGGGTGGCGTCCTGTCCCGCCGCGTCGGACTACCTGTGTCAGCCAGTTATCGAGCGGATGAGGATTCCCGACGGGCGGTGGACTCGGACGCCCCTGCCGACGCGCTCTCAGGCGAGCGTCCAGCTCACCGTGGTATCGGCCCGCGCCGCCGTGGTGGTCCTAGCGGGACCACACCCCGAGCTGGCCACCACCACGGACGGCGGCGCGCACTGGTCGGCCCGCGCCACGCCAGATGGGCCGCCCTTCCGGTGCGGCCTGGGCACCGCGGGCTCGTTCACCGCCGCAGGAGAAGATGACTTCTGGC
>JBOHCK010000184.1:0-11861 GCA_050698755.1 Streptosporangiaceae bacterium
TGTCGAGGCTCAGGTCGGATCGTCGTTCGGCATAGAGAGCAACCCGCCAGGGCTTCGGGTGATAACCGGGCACAAGATAACCAGCTGATTCCGGCGCAAGCGCCGGGCGGGACGCCCTAGCTTTCCAGGGCCCCGCGCATGGGGCGGAACTTCACCTGTGCCTCAGCCAGTTCGGCGGCTGGATCCGAGCCTGCCACGATGCCGCAGCCCGCGAACAGCCGCGCGGTCCGGCCGGACAGCTGCGCGCAGCGCAGCGCGATGCCCCACTCGCCGTTCCCCTCGGCGTCCACCCAGCCGACCGGGCCCGCATACCGCTCCCTGTCCATGTGCTCGAGCTCCCGGATCAGCTCGAACGCGGTCCCGGTGGGCGTGCCGCAGACCGCCGCGGTCGGATGGACCGCCGCGGCCAGGCCGAGCGCCGACCTGGGCGCGGAACTCGGCGCGAGCGTCCCGCGGACCCAGGTACCAAGGTGGTGCAGGTTCGGCAGCTTCAGCAGGGCGGGACGCGCTTCCACCTCGAGCGCGTCGCACAGGGGGCCGAGCGCATCGCGCATTGAGGCGACCGCGTAGGCGTGTTCCTCGGTGTCCTTCGCGGAAGCTAGCAGGCCCGCGCCGATCGCCTCGTCCTCCGCGGGGTCTCCGCCCCTCGGCGCCGTGCCGGCCAGGACCAGAGCGCTGACCTGTCGGCCGGACTGCCGGATGAGCAGCTCGGGAGTCGCGCCGATCATGCCGTCGCAGGCGAACGTGTAGCACTCGGGGTAGCGTCCGGCCAGCCGCTGCAGCAGAACCCGGGCGTCGATGGGTTCGGTGGCGGTCGCGAACTGGTCCTGGGCGAGGACGACCTTGCGCAGCGCCCCTGCCTTGATCGCCGTGACCGCCGCGGCCACCGCCTGCTCCCACTGCGGCGCGGGCAGGCTGCCGTCGTGCCAGCGCACTTCCGTCAGCGGCGCCAGCGGCATGGCCGAAGCCAAGCCGCCGGCTGGAGGCCAGCCCGGGATCGCGGCACCGGGCTCGGTCACCGTGGTCAGCCAGGCCCGGCCGTGGCCGTCCCGGCCTAGCACCGCGCGGGGGATGATCAGTACCGAGCCTTCGGATGACGCGTCGAAGGTGAATGTGCCGAACGCGACGGGTCCCGATCCGGGCCTGCGCACCCGGTCGTCGACGTCCAGAGCGTCGAACACCGAGCGGAGCCACTTCTCTCCGGCGGTGAACCTGTCCTCTCCGGCGGGCAGCGTGACCCGGGCCGCCTCGCCCCAGCCCGCCAGGCCTGCGCCGCGGTGCACCCAGGCGACCACATCCGGCTGCGGTAGCTGCGCGAGGAGATCTCCAGGGTCCGGGACGGCCACGGTGCGGGCGAGGAGCCGCCCCGTGTCCTGGCGGCTCAGCACCGCCACGCTGCCGTCTGCGTTACCCGGTCACCCGCCACGAAGCCACATTCTAGGTGCCGTCCGTCACTGAACTGCGTTCCGGGTGCGCCAGCGCGCTCGGCCACCAGATGTGCCGGCCGATGTCCAAGGTCAGCGCGGTCACCAGGACCGACCTGACCACGATGGTGTCGAGCAGCACGCCGAGCGCGACCGCGAACCCGATCTCGGTGAACTCCACCAGTGGCAGCGTGCCGAGCACGGCGAACGTCCCGGCCAGCACCAAGCCCGCCGAGGTGATGACACCGCCAGTGGCGGCTAGACCGGCCAGGGCGCCGCGGCGCGTTCCTGACCGGGCAGACTCCTCGCGCACGCGGGTCATCAGGAAGATGTTGTAGTCGATCCCGAGGGCCACCAGGAACACGAAGACGAGCAGCGGCACCGACGTGTCCGCACCGGCGAACCCGAACACGTGCTGGAAGAACAGCGCGGATAGGCCCAGCGCCGCGCCGAACGACAGTACGACGGTGCCGATGAGCACGAGCGGTGCGACGATCGCCCGCAGGAGCAGGCCCAGGATGATCAGCACCACGCCGAGGATCAGCGGGATGAGCAGGTCCCGGTCATGCGCCGCGGCGCTCTCCACGTCCTTGTTGATCGCCGTGCCGCCGCCCACCTTCGCGTCGGCTCCCGGGATGGCGTGCACCGTCGTCCGTATCTTGTCCACCAGTGTGTAGGCCCCGGAGCTGTCCGGCGGAAGGGTCATGGTCGCCTGAAGGAAGGCCAGGCCGTTCTTGGTCACCGGCGGCGTGACCGATGCGATGTCCGGCGTCGCGACGAGCGCGTTCCTGACCGCGCTCGCGCTGGCCGCCGTGGATACCACCTGAACGGGCTCGCCGGAACCGGCCGGGAAGTACTCGGCCAGCACGTTTTGCGCGGTGATGGACGCCGGGGTGCCGCGGAACGACTGCGCCGTCGTCAGCGCGCCGAACTTGAAGCCGATCAGGCCCGCCGAACCGGCGGCGAGCAGGAGGGCGGTGACCAGCCACACCCCGCGCGGCTTGCGGCTGATCGCCTGGCCCACCCTCGCCCACAGGCCCCGGCTGGTCGGCTCGGGGGAGCCGTACGCGGGCCTGACCGGCCAGAAGATCCACCGGCCGACCACCACGAGCAGGGCGGGCAGCAGCGTGATCATGGCGATCAGGCCGACGCCGATGCCGATAGCGGCCACCGGGCCCAGGCCGGAGATGTCGTTGGACTCGGCGGCCATCAGGCAGAGCATGCCGATCACCACGGTCAGCCCGCTGGCGATGATGGCCGGCCCGGCCCGGCGCAGCGCAACGGCCATGGCCTGGTGCCGGTCGGCGTGCCTGCGCAGTTCCTCCCGGTACCTGGCTACCAGGAGCAGCGCATAGTCGGTACCCGCGCCGATGACCAGCACGACCAGGATGCCACCGCTCTGCCCGTTGACGGTCAGGTTCGCATGCTGGGTGAGCAGGTAGATGACGGCCTCGGCGATGGTCAGCGCCACGCCCGCCGAAATGATCGGCAGCAACCAGAGCACCGGGCTCCGGTAGGTCAGCAGCAAGAGCACGATGACCACGCCCAGGGCCGAGTACAGCAGCGTGGAGTCAATGCCCTTGAAGATCTTGAGTTCGTCGTTCGCGCTGGCGGCCGGGCCGCCGACGTAGACGCTCAGCCCGTTTGCGCCCCTGGTCGCGGTGTTCTGAACCGTGGAGATGAAACCGCTCAGGTCGCTGTTGTAGCCGAGGTCCGAGCCGATGATGGTCTCGATCGCCTTGTGATCGGCGGAGACCACCGGCGCGGCCACCCGCCCGTCCACGACGGGCAGCGAGGCGAAGTACCGCGCGTCCGCGTCCGCCTTGGCCATGTCGGCCGCGGTGATCCCGCTGTCGCGCACGTAGACCACCAGGGCCGGGTTGTAGTTCTTGGACTGGAAGGCGGCCTGCTCGTTCAGTTCCTGGGTTGACTCGGCCGACGCGGGCAGGTACGACGACGCGTCGTTTTTCTCCGCGCCCTGCAGCTTGCCCGCCAGGGATGCGGTGACCGCGACGACGATAAGCCAGAACGCCACGACCAGGTACTTGGAACGCCGGCCGCAGATGATCGTGATGAGCCGGTCTACCCGGCGCGGGCCCGGCCCCTTAGGCCGCTGAGGTCCTGACTCCACCAGTCCGGCCGCCCGGGCATCGTCGCCCGGGCCGGCCTGGTTCGTCCCGGTGTCCCCGCCCCGTACGGGGACACCGGGATCTGGCGTGTTACGGGGCGCCCCCGTGGTCCCGTGCGCCACGTCGTCCTCCTGACGGCGATGAAGACTCTCACATATTGTTTTCAGCAAATACGATGTATCGCGTTTGACCCCGCTGTCAAGCTATATCTCAAAGTGTCTCACGGTATCTTCCGGGCGTATGGCTCGGACCCCGCTGAGACAGGCACCATGACAGGTCGGATCTCGGGCAGGACCAGGCCGCCTGACCGGGGGGTCAGCCGGCGCACTGGCCGAGCACGGGCACACAGCCGGGGTGAGTTGACCGGTGCGTAAGGCCCGCTCGGGCTTAGAGCAGGGTGAGCTGCTCGGCTGGAGCGCGCGCGCCGGGCTCGGGGGAGAGACCCGCCGGCTCGTCGGTGTGTCGCGGGGCCGGGATGACCCGCGGGGGCCGCCGGCCGTGACCGCGTCCGGGCTTCGGCCGGCCGACCGCGTACTTGTCCGCGAGCTCGCGCACCTGGCCGGCGATTCTGGCCTGGTAGGCCTTAGGAGCATAGGCGCTCCTGCCGTACAGGTCGAGGTACCGGCCGACGAGGCCGGGGTGCTGGGCCCGCAGCCAGGCGAAGTACCATTCGCGCGTCCCCGGGCGCAGGTGGAGCACGATAGGTGTCACCTGCGTGGCACCGGCCTCGGCGATCTGGCTGACGGCCGCCTCGAGCTGGGCGGGGGAGTCGGACAGGAAAGGGATCACCGGCCCCATGAGCACACCGCAGCTGAGCCCCCGTTCGTTCAGGGCCGCGCACGCCTCGAGCCTGCGGGCCGGAGCGGGCGTACCAGGCTCGACAGATCGCCATAGCTCCTTGTCGACAGACCCGACCGACACGTTCAGCCCCACGTCCGTTACCTCAGCGGCCTCCGCGAGCAGTTCGATGTCCCGCAGGATCAGCGTGCCCTTGGTCAGGATGGAGAACGGGTTGGCCGCGTCCTTGAGGGCACTGATGATCCCGGGCATGAGCTGGTAGCGGCCCTCGGCCCGCTGATAGCAGTCCACATTGGTGCCCATGGCGATGTGCTCGCCCTGCCAGCTAGGCGAAGCCATCTTCTTGCGCACCAGCTCGGGCGCGTTCACCTTGACGACCACCTTGGTGTCAAAGTCCGCCCCCGCGTCGAGGTCCAGGTACGTGTGCGAATTCCGGGCGTAGCAGTTGTGACTTACCACCCCATTGGCTATGAAGTCTCCGGTTCCGGTCGTGATGTCGCACATCGGCAGGTCCAGCCCCAGCGGTTCGATTGCCACCACCCGAAGCCTGGCGTCGCTCTTGAGCGCCACCCCGTCGATCGATCGCTTCCTGGTAATAGCTGGATCGACGGTATGGAAGAACCTCAGCGCCTCCCGAAGCCCGTGGCGCAACCGGATGCAGACAATTCCATTGGGCAGATTTCTCGGCTCCAGGACGTAATCGAAGCCAAACGACTCAAGCGAGGAGACTATCCAGTCCACAGTCTCCGGATCGGTGTTGGAGATCCGCAGGCTTCCGCTGTAGCTGCCCTCGGCGTCGAAGATGCCAGCCAGGAAGCCCTTACGCCAGTCCTGAGTGGGATGAACAGGCCAGTCGAGCAGCCCTTCGATCTTCTGAACCTCAGCGCGGCGACTGGTGCGGATCGCCGTCATTCGGCGGCGCGTGTTCGCCTCCTCGGCGAAGGTGAATTCCTTACAGACGATGCCCTCGCGGGCGAGGTAATCCGCGGATCTGGTGAGTCCTTCCTTATCGGCCAATGCCAACCGGAACTGGTGGACGTCTTCCCCGCCTGGAGTGAGCCGCTCATAGGAATAGTGTCCGATGGTCCCGTCCCCGCGGATCATGCCACATAGGTAGCCGCGCCGGTAAGCTTCGGTTTCCTTGGGTGGCTCCGCAAAGCCGCCGACCCCCATGAGCTTGTTATTGACGGTCAGGAACGGCCGCTGCAACAGACCGCTCTCGGTCCCGGTCACGTGCTTCCAGCCACGCTGGGTCAAGAAGCGATGATCACCGCTGGCCACGAACTGGGTGCCGTCCTCAAGGACGATACGGTAGGCCGGCTTGACCGTGGACCAGTGAGCTAGGACCGTCGTGAGTGCATACCGGTGGTAGTAGCCGCGCTTCACCGTGCCGTAGATCGCATCGCCGACGCGCACCTCGGTTAGTGGCTTGGTACGGCCGTCAGCCATCAGGATCGGCGTCTCACCTAGGAGGCAGTAGGCACATGCATGCTGGCAGCCCCTATATGGGTTGATCGTCCACTGGAAGGGCATCCGAGACGCTTCGGGAACGCGGTTGACGATGGACTTGGCCTGGACCTCGTAGAAGGTCATCCCGCGGAAGCCCGGGGTGTCGAACGTACGGGCGACTGCCCCGCGCTCGATGAGCGGGAGCGCCACGTCCCGGCGTGAGGCCGGGAACAGGGTGTCGCCGCCGGCGGCATCGGCCTCGTTGGCGACCTGGTCATCCAGCCGCAGGTTGTCCCAGCGCATAACCGACACCATAGAACGGATATTCGATCGCAGCAAGCTTGACACGCTCGCCATCGTCACGAATATTTATCTCGACAGGTTCCTGGTCGGGATCCTGGCGGGCGAGAAAACGACAGAAGTACAAAGCCAGAACGATTGGATAAAGACCCGCTCCTGAGAGATAGTAAGAGGGTACTGGCCCGGAGCGCGAGGCGGAGGTGGCGGATGGCGCTGTCGCAGGACGAGCAGCGCGTTCTGGCGGAAATCGAGCGGCGTCTGGCCGCCGAGGACCCCCGGCTCGCGTCCTCCCTGACGACGTTCCGGCGGCCGACTCCGAGCGCGCTGCTGCGCTCACCCCGGGCCCGCATCATTGGCACGCTGTTCTCGGTACTGCTAGTGGCGGGGATCTCGCTGATGTTCTACGCGATGAGCCCGTTCCGCGACCACGGCGGGCGGGCGCCCGCCGCGCCGACGGCGGCCTCCCAGGACCGGGCCACCGTCGCCACCCCCAGCGCTAATCAACTTCACGCCACCCAACAGGCTCCCAGCGCCAGCGGAGGAATCCCGGTCCACACCGCCGTGGGCACACCGAACTCCGCTGCTCCCTCGTCAAGGACCAGCAGCGCTAGTGCGCACGGCACCGCGACCAGTCAGGCCACGGGCCGTTCCACGCCAGCCGTCGGCGGCCCATAACCGCGCGGATAGTACTCCCGCGGGTCGTAACGGCGCGGCTCAAGGCCGCGATCGCCGCGATAGCCCTAGTAGCCGGGCTTGGCTAAGGACTCACGCCAGAGTTGGACCAAATAGCGCTCGAGGCCCTCAAGCGCCCGCTTCTCCTGCTGGAACTCGTCGCTGAGCGGATTGCGGTGCCGGTCGAACAAGGCCGCGTAGCGGCGGGTCACGATGTCACGGTTGCCCGCGTAGACCCGCACCGAGTAATCTCCCACCCCGCCGCCGAGCCTGAGCCCGTGGACTGCGGTTCCCGCTTGCCCCATGTTGACGCTGACCTGGCCGCGCAGGTAGATGGCGCCCTTCGCTTCCTCGTCCCAGGCGTCGCCGCACGGCGGCGGAGCCCCGTCCCACTCTTCGAGCACCAGCCGGACGTCGATGTCCTCCTGCAGGCTGCCGATCCACAGCTGCTCACGGTTGGTGCTGATCAGCGCGCCGACCGGGGGCAACGGGCCGCCCGGCGCATCTGGATCGACGGCCGGATCATGGAGGCGGAACATCCTCCGCTCAGGCGTCACCGGAATGACCAGCTGCATCAACCTGCGGCTCATGGTCCCCCCTTCCAGCGCGTTGATCCCTCGGCCAACAGCCTGCTTAACTAGCAAATCTAGACCGCAGACTCATTCCGTGAGGCCAGAACGCGTTCTGAAATGCCCACAGTAGCCACTTGACTACTAAATGCAACGGAGTACCGTCATATCTGAAATGAACCTTGTGTCCGAACTCGACCTACCGGCGCTGGACTACATGGCGGCGGATTTCTCGGCCGACCGATACCATCGACAGCTGGCCGAGGTCCGCCGGAGTGGTTGGCTGGCCAAGTCGCCGCTGGCTTACGTCGTACTCGATCACGACTCCGGCGAGTTCTTCCTGCGGTCACGCGCCACGACCTTCCCCGGCCGCCAGATCGCCGAGTTCTTCGGCATCACCGGCGGTCCGCTCGCGGACCACATCGACGCCAACATCCTGAACCTCACCGGGGAACAGCACCGCCGGCTGCGGGCCCTGGTCGGGCCTGCGCTCACGCCGCGGAAGGCCGACCGCTGGCGACCGGCGATGCGCGGCTTCCTCGAGCAGCTATGGGAGCCGGTAGCCGCCGCCGGGGCCTGTGACTTCACAGCCGTGCTGGCGAGGCCGTACCCCTCGCTGACGATCGCGACCGTGGTCGGCGCGCCGCGCGAGGACGCCGCGCGGCTGCAGGAATGGTCCAACTGGGTGCAGCGGCAATTCGACATCCAGGCCCTGAGCAGCAACCGCGACGATATCGAGCGGGCGGTAATCGAGGTCCAGGAGTACGTGACCGCCCTGCTGGAGGCCAGAAGCGCCGCGCCGGGGGACGACCTGATCAGCGACTTGCTCCAGGCGCGCGACCAGGGGGACCGGCTGTCCGCGGCGGAGTGCGTGCAGCTCGTGGTCAACGTGCTCGCCGGCGGCATTGACACCACCACCGCCCAGCTCGCGCACGCCATCCGGCTGTTCGCCAGCCATCCCGACCAGTGGGCGCTGCTGGCCGACGATCCGGGCCTGGTCCCGCGCGCCGTCCAGGAGGTGGCGCGGTACGAGCCCGTCACGCCATTCACCGCGCGGATCTGCCTGGAGCAGATCGAGTACCGCGACGTCACCTTCCCGGCCGGCACCATCGTCGCCATAAGCGCCGAACGGGCCAACCGCGAGGGGGACGCGGGGGAAGACTTCGACATCACCGTCGAACGCGACAGCAGGCTGCTCACCTTCGGCGCGGGACTGCACTATTGCCTGGGCGCCAACCTGGCCCGGGCCGAACTCGAAGAGGCGCTGGCGTTCCTCGCGCCGCGCACCCCAGGCCTCGCCCTGGACGGGCCGCCGCAGCTGGGCGGGGTCGAGGGCATCTACGGGATCGACAAGCTACCCATCATCTGGTCGGGCTCGTCACGGGTGAGCTCGAACCCCGGCCACGAGCCGGACGTGACGTAAGCAGCCGGTACCCGTCGGCGACGGGTACCTCCCCGAGGGGTTCGCGCGATGCAGGCACCAGTGCAAGACGCCCGGTTTAGGTCACTCAACGTGCCCGATCAACTACCAGAAGAGACACTGGTGCCGGTCCGGAGCCAGCCGCTAGTCCGCGTCGCCCCCAACTCGAGTACAGACGCCGATACCCCAGTGCGCGGACGTCGGGCCCTGATGCTGTCGGTCTGCTGCATCAGCCTGTTCATGGTCGGCCTGGATAGCACGATCGTGAACGTCGGGCTGCCTTCCATCGGCCGCGACCTCCACACCGGGGTATCCGGTTTGCAGTGGACGGTGGCCGCCTACACCATCGTCCTGGCTGCCCTGCTCATGTTCTCCGGCGCGGTCGCCGACCGGATCGGCCGGCGGACCATCTTCCAGGTCGGCCTGTCGCTGTTCATCCTCGGCTCGTGGCTGTGCAGCCTGGCCCCCAGCCTGGGTTTCCTGATCGGCTTCCGCATCCTGCAGGGCGTGGGCGGCTCGATGCTCAACCCGGCCGCGCTCGGCATCATCACGAATACCTTCACCGGCCGCGCCGAGCGCGCCCGCGCGATCGGCGTCTGGGACGGCGTGTTCGGCTTGTCCATGGCGCTCGGCCCGGTGCTGGGCGGCGTGCTGGTCGGCACCGTCGGCTGGCGCGGGATCTTCTGGGCGAACATCCCCGTGGGCCTGGCCGCCATGGCCCTGACCGCGCTGTTCGTGCCGGACTCGAAGGCTCCCACGTCCCGCCGCGCCGACCCGGTGGGGCAGTTCCTCATCATCGCGATGTTCGGCTCGCTCGCCTACGCGATCATCGAGGGCCCGACCGACGGCTGGTTCTCGCCCCGGATCTTCGGGTTCTTCGCGCTCTCCGTGGCCGCGCTCGCGGTGCTCCTGGCTTACGAGCCGCGGCGCACCGAGCCGATGCTCGACTTCCGGTTCTTCCGCAGCGCGCCGTTCACCGGTGCGAACCTCACCGCGGTGTGCGCCACCGCCGCGATGGCCGGGTTTTTCTTCCTGACCACCCTGTACCTGCAGGACGCGCGGGGCCTGTCCGCGCTGCAGGCCGGCCTGACCATCCTGCCGATGCCGGCGGTCATGGCCCTGTGCGCTCCGCTGGCCGGCCGGATGGTGGCCAAGCGCGGCCCGCGGATCCCGCTGGTCATCGCGGGCGCGGCGTTCACGGTCAGCAGCGCCGCCCTGTCGCGCCTGACCGGCACGACCGAGCATCTGTACCTCGTTGTCACCTACGGACTGTTCGGCGTTGGGGCGGGCATGATGAGCTCCCCGATCACCAACGGCGTCATGTCCGGGGTGCCGAAGACCCAGGCGGGCATGGCCTCGGGCCTCAACTCCTCCAGCCGCCAGCTCGGTCAGTCGCTGGGCGTCGCCATCGTGGGCTCGGTCCTAGCGGCGAGCATCCGCGGCTCACTTCGGACCGGCTTCGTCCAGGCCAGCCACGCCGGCTGGTGGATCCTGGCCGGCTGCGGCTACGCCGTCCTCCTGCTCGGCCTAATCAGCACCACCCGCTGGGCCAAAGCGACCGCCGCCCGCCTCGGCTAACTTCCAGCCTCAGTTCACGCAGAGGCAGCACCGATCCTCCAAGATCTTTTGTCCGAACGGCGGTGGTGTGCGAGCCGGGAACTGGCCCGGGCCTCGGGTGCGGGCGACTCGCGACGGGGTGATAGGGATTATCGGTCGGCGCCGCTTGGCTGCACTCCGGCGGTGAGGAATCTCTCAGCAGCGCAGGGTTGCGTGGCGCTTCTCGCGGGACGTTAGTTGTAGACACGCAATGACCTTCATTCCAGTCATTCAGGGTGATACCACTGCCAGAACTCAGCCGCCGGCGCCGCATGCTCGTGCTCGTCATCTGCTGCTCGAGCCTGTTCATCGTCGGTCTGGATAGCACTGTCGTAAACATCGCGCTACCGGTCATCGGGCGTGACCTGCACGCCTCGGTCTCTGGCCTGCAGTGGACCATCGACGGCTACGTCCTGGTCCTGGCCAGCCTGCTCATGCTGTCCGGCGCGACCGCCGACCGGGTCGGCCGCCGCCGGGTCTTCCAGATCGGCCTGGTCGTGTTTACGGCAGGCTCCGGGCTGTGCAGCCTGGCCCCCGGACTGGGCTGGCTGATCGCGTTCCGTATGGTGCAGGCAGTCGGCGGGTCCATGCTCAACCCGGTGGCGATGTCGATCATCATCAACACGTTCACCGACCGAGCCGAGCGCGCTAAGGCGATCGGGGTCTGGGGCGGCGCGTGGGGCCTGTCCTTGGCGCTCGGCCCCGTCCTCGGCGGGGTTCTCGTCGACACCATCGGCTGGCGCGGCGTGTTCTGGATCAACATCCCGATCGGCCTGGCTGCCATCGCGCTCACCGCGCGATTCGTGCCCGAATCTAGGGCGCCGGTCGCACGCCGCCCGGACATCGTGGGACAGGCGCTTCTCATCGCGATGCTCGGGTCGCTGACCTACGCCATCATCGAGGGACCCGCAATCGGCTGGCGCTCACCGGCCATCCTGGCGCTCTTCGCCCTCGCCGTGGCGTCCTTCGTCGCCTTCGCGGGCTACGAGGCGCGCCGGGACGAACCGGTGCTCGACCCGAGGTTCTTCCGCAGCGCACCGTTCGCGGGCTCAGTCCTGACCGCGATCGTCGCCTTCGCCGCGATGGGTGGTTTCCTATTCCTCGCCACCTTGTACCTGCAGGACGCGCGTGGTGAGTCCGCGCTGCGCGCGGGACTGCACATCATGCCGATGGCGATCATCATGGCGCCCGGCGCGGTGATCTCCAGCCGGATCCTCGCCCGCCGTGGCGCCCGGCTCCCGATGCTGGCCTCGGGCCTGGGTATGGCCGCGGGCGGCGTGCTGCTGTCCAGGCTGACCATCGCCTCGCCGACGTGGCCGATCGTCCTCGCGTTCTGCGTCTTCGGCATCGGAGCCGGCATGGTCAACCCGCCGATCACCTACGCTGCGGTGTCCGGTATGCCGACCACCCAGGCCGGGGTAGCGTCAAGCATCGCCTCCACCAGCCGACAGGTCGGCCAGTCGCTTGGCGTGGCGATCACAGGCTCAATCCTGGCTGCGAGCCT
>JBOHCK010000185.1:0-11828 GCA_050698755.1 Streptosporangiaceae bacterium
GGGGTCTAGCGCGGCCAGGTAGCCCAGCCCGGCGCGGACCGCCTCGGCGGCCTCGGCGCGGCTGGCGAATTCTGGACCGGTACCCATCTGGGTGTTCACCTCCCCGTGGGATGCGCGCGGAATCTGAATCAGGAAGTGTGTTTGCTGCTCCGCATGGCTCTTACGGGATCTTGACCGGACATTCGTCAACGGTGGGATCGTGGAGCATCAACTAGTTCGATTCTAGCACTCCGCTAGGACATTTTCCGGCACGACACGCCTATTTCACCGATTCTGGATCAGTCTTTTCTCGGTGACGATCGCGGAGATGAGTTCGGCCGGGGTGATGTCGAAAGCGAAGTTGAGGGCCTTGGTGCCGGCGGGAGCGGCGGGGACGGTGATCTCCTCCGCGGCGCGCTGTTCGAGCGGGATCGCCGCCCCGGAGGGGGTGGCCTCGTCGATGGTCGACTCGGGGGCGGCGACGAGGAACGGGATGGCCGCCCGGCGGGCGGCGAGGGCCAGGCTGTAGGTCCCGATCTTGTTTGCCACGTCGCCGTTGGCGGCGATCCGGTCGGCGCCGACCACGACGGCGTCGGTGAGGCCCTGGCTGATCAGGAACGGGGCCGCGCCGTCGCAGGCCAGCCGGTGCTCGATGCCGAGCTGGCCCAGCTCCCAGCAGGTCAGGCGGGCCCCCTGGAGGAGGGGCCGGGTCTCGTCCACGATGACGTGGCTGAGCGCGCCGTCGGCGTGCAGGGCGCGAATGACCCCCAGCGCGGTGCCCCAGCCCAGGCAGGCCAGACTGCCCGTGTTGCAGTGCGTGTGAACGCGGAGCGGGCCGCCTCCGCAGGCCTCGATGAGGTAGTCGGCGCCGCGCCGGCTGATCTGATGGCTGACCGCGGCGGTGAACTCCAGCACCTCCAGGGCCGCAGCCTCCACGGCCTGGCTTCCGTGCGGGATCCGGGCCGCTACGGCCCTGACCTCGCGGCTGAGGTTGACCGCAGTCGGACGCGCGGCGGCGATCCTTCCGACCTCTGCTTCCAGGCGCGCGTCGTCCCAGCCCTCCGCGACGCCCTGGCGCACCGCCAGGGCCACTCCGAGGGCGCCGGCCGCGCCGAGCACCGGCGCGCCCCGGATGGCCAGGCTGGTGATCGCCTGCACGAGCTGGTCGACGGTGGCGATGCGCAGCACGCGGACCTGATGCGGCAGCGCGGTCTGGTCGATCGCTTCAATGCATCCGTCTCGCCACGCCAGCACGTCCGGGTTGTCCATACCGTGAACCTACGCGGCCTGGACGGGCGCGACCGACCTGGGCTGACTCGGTTAGCAGCGGCCGATGTACAGGCCGCTGGTGTAGGTCGTCCAGGGAATCCAGTCGGTGCCGTCGGCGGAGATGACGACGGCGGCCTTGGCGTTGCCCATCGGGTCGTAGGTCGACAGCGAGCCGTGGTCCGGGTTTATCTGCCAGTACCCGCGCTCGCCGACCGTGCCCGTGGCGTACTGGTTGCCGCCGGATTCCGCCATGGCGATCTCGGCCGCGGTGAACGCCTCGCCTTGCGAGCCGCCCGCCGCCTCCCACAGGTCCTCGAGCTCAGAGCAGCTGAGCGTACCGCTCAGGCTGGCGGCGGAGGTCAGCACGCTGGCCTTGACGTGCTTGGGCGTGTACGTGGTGGCGGTGGTGGTGGTGGTGGTAGCGCTGGTGGGGATCTTGAGCGCCTCGCCCGCATAGATGTCGTTGGGGTTCTGGATCACCGACCGGTTGTCGTTGTAGATCCAGGTCCAGTCGGCCGTTCTGCCGTAGAACCGCTGGGCGATCTCGGACAGCGTGTCGCCGGCGCGGACGGTGTAGGTGCGGGACTGCGTTTGATGGTGGTGGCGGGCGGAGGCGCCGGTGTGCGCCTGCTCGCTCACCGTCGTGGTGTTCGCCGCGGTGGTGGCAGCGTGGGCCGCCGGTGACGATGCGACCAGCACGCCGGCGATAGCCATCGCGGGGGCGGCCTTGCCGGCTACCTCGGCCACCTTTTCCACCTGAGATGGCGTGGTGTGCCGGCCCGTTCGTCGGATCTTCCGCGGGCGGCGGTGCTTGCTCGGTGAATCCATAGAACTCCTCAAGTCGGTTCCGCGCCCGCCTGCTCGGCCCCGCGGGTGGGGTCTGTCGGAAGGCCTGACGGTCACGATCTGCGACCGGTGCGGCTTATATTCGCTCTACGGTGGTCTGTGCTTCTGCGGAAGCATGGCAGCTACCGTTACCGGCTCGCAGGCAAATCGAGTTATTTCTGTGACTCATCTGTGATCTTGCCTTGACAGACCACCTGACCTGCGATACTTCGTCCCGTGAGCGCATCCGGCCTGACTTACTTCGAGGACTACGAGCCCGGGATGACGCGCGATTGTGGCAGCGTCAGCGTCGACCAGGCTGAGATCATTTCTTTCGCCAGACAGTTCGATCCGCAGCCGTTTCACGTCGACCCGGCGGCCGCGGCCGCCGGGCCGTTCGGCGGGCTGATCGCCAGCGGCTGGCATACCGCGGGCCTGGTCATGCGGCTGATCGTGGACAGCTACGTGTCCCCAGAGTCAAGCCTGGGTTCCGTCGGCCTCGACGAGCTGCGCTGGCCGAACCCGGTCCGCCCCGGGGACACGCTCCGTGTTCGCGTCACGGTCCTGGAAGCGCGCCGATCGCAGAGCAGACCGGATCGCGGCGTCCTGAAAACGCTGATCGAAGCGGAGAACCAGAACGGCCAGCCGGTGATGCGGGCTACCTCGATCAACTTCATCCGCGTCCGGCCGGGCCCCGGCGACGAGCACGGCGGAGAATAGTAGGGACAGGACCGGAACGAAAGGGGCTGTCCGTGCTCTACGCCTTCGGATTCGAGCGGGTCGGCGTGGTCGTCGGCGACCTGTACTTCGTCGATCCCCACCCGCGCCAGGGCCAGGAGGGTCCCGAGCACGGGGTCCGGCTCGAGCTCAGGGTGCTCGAGCGCGGCGCACTGAAGGGGTCGGTCTACTCCGCTCAGCCGATCGAGGTCAGCCAGCCGATCTGGAGGGTCGACCTGCTCGAGTCGGTCGAGGGGCGCCCAGGCAGCTTCGACCGGACGCATCACCACCCGGTGTTCAGCGGCTGGAACCCGAACAGCCGGGTCTTCGCCAGGGAACTGTCCGCCGATCCGCTCGGCTGGCTGGCCGCAATGCTGGCCGACCTGGACAACCTGGTGGCCACCGCCGGGTTCCCCGCCGACGTCGCGGGCCCCGATGACGCCGAACACCTGCGCGAGGCCGTCCCCGAGATCGTCGACGTGACCGGCAGGCTCCTGGACCGGGTCCGCGCCGGCGAACTGGGCAATCCGCCGCGCGACGCCGCGCTCGCCGGGGCCAGAGCGGCCACGACCGTTGACGACGCACCGGTCCTCATCCGCGCGGGCTGGCTCTAGGACGGTGACGTGACCGGCCAAGCTCACGGGACCGACGAGACGACCAGGCGGCTGACCCTGCTCAGGCACGCCAAGTCGGACTGGCCTGACCTTCCTGACCACGACCGCCCGCTGGCCAAGCGCGGCCGGAAGGACGCCCCCAGGATCGGCCATTGGCTTCGGACCCACGGCTACGTGCCCGACATCGTGATCTGCTCGACGGCGCTGCGGACCCGGCAGACCTGGGACCTCGTGGCGCCCGAGCTCAACGGATCAGCCCGGGTCCAGTTCGAGCCGCGGGCCTACGCGGCCAGCGCGCTGACCCTGCTCTACCTGTGCCGGGAACTGCCCGGCACGTGCCACGCCGCGCTGCTCATCGCGCATAACCCGGGCATCGAGGAACTCGCCGCCAGCCTGGGCGGTGCACAAGAAGGTGCGCCAGAAACGGCCGGCCTCAGGTTCCCGACCGCGACCGTAGCCGTCTTCGAGTTCACCGGCGCCTGGTCAGCCCTCGCCCCCGGCCAGGCGAACATGATCGACTACACCATCCCCGCTGACCTGTTACGCGCGCGGGAGCTCCGGCCGGCCGGGCGGGAATCCGGGTCGGGCAGGTGCACCACCGCTCGTTCGGCCAAAAAGAAAAGAAGAAAGTGGCGGGCCACCGGATTACGGCGGCCCGCCACAGGCGGACGGATAAGGACTATTCGGCGTTGCCGAAGGCCTTGAGCTCGGCCTCCTCGGCCTCGCTGAGCTCGCGCGGTACCTCGCCGCGGGCGTGCTTGGCCGACTGGACCTGCTGCCGGATCTTCTCCACGACCTCGGGGTTGGCCAGGGTCGTGATGTCGCCGACGTCGCTGAAGTTGGACGTGGCGGCGATGACGCGGCGCATGATCTTGCCGGATCTGGTCTTGGGCATATCCGGGACGATCCAGATGCTCTTCGGCCGCGCGATCTTGCCGATATCGGTCTCGATCGCCTCCCTGACCTTGGCCTCGATCACCGGGCTGGCGGTGTAGCCGGGCTTGAGCGAGACGTACATCTCCACGACCCGGCCGCGGACGTCGTCGATGACCGGGACGGCGGCCGCCTCGGCGATCTCGGGGACGGTCAGCGCGGACGACTCGAGTTCCTTGGTCCCGAGCCGGTGCCCGGCCACGTTGATCACGTCGTCGACCCGGCCGAGGATCCGGTAGTAGCCGTCCGCGGCCTGCACCGCGCCGTCACCCGCGAAGTAAGGCCAGTCGTGCCAGTCCTTGCTGTCTGGGTCCTTGTTGTACTTGGCGTAGTACGTGGACACGAACCGCTCGGGCTGGCCCCAGACGGTCTGCATAACCCCCGGCCACGGGTTGCGGATGCAGATGTTGCCCGCCTTGCCGCTCCCCTTCGGGATCGCGTTGGCGTCCTCGTCGAGGATCTCGGCATAGATGCCGAGGGCCATCGGCCCGCAGCTGCCCGGCTTCATGGCGTCGAGGCCAGGCAGCCCGGTGCCGAGGAAGCCGCCGGTCTCGGTCTGCCACCAGGTGTCCACGATGACCGCCTCGCCCTTGCCTACGGACTCGTAGTACCAGCGCCAGACCTCGGGCTCGATCGGCTCGCCGACCGTGGTCATGTGCTTGAAGTGGTAGTCGTACTTGGCCGGCTCGTCCGGGCCAACCTTGCGCAGCATCCGGATCGCGGTAGGCGAGGTGTGGAAGATGGTCACCCCGAGCTGCTCCGCGATCCGCCACGGGCGCCCGGCGTCCGGGTAGTTCGGCGTGCCCTCGTACATGACGCTGGTGGTGCCGAGCGACAGCGGACCGTAAACGATGTAGGAGTGGCCGGTGATCCAGCCGATGTCGGCCATGCACCAGTACGTATCCTCCGGGTGGATGTCCTGGTAGAACTTGGACGTCCCGGTCACGTAGGCCATGTAGCCGCCGATCGAGTGCTGGGCGCCCTTGGGGCGGCCGGTGGTGCCGCTGGTGTACATCAGGAACAGCGGCGCCTCGGCCGGGAGCGACACGGGCTCGACGACGGCTCGCTTGTAATCGGCCAGCACCTCGTCGACGAAGACGTCCCGGCCCTCCACCATGGGGGTCTTGGCCGAGTACCGGCCGGGGTAGCGCCGCCAGACCAGGACCTTGTCGACCTCCTGGCCCTCCTTGGCCGCCGCCGCGACCGCCTCGTCGGCCTTGACCTTGTGGTCGAGCAGGTCGCCGCTGCGGTAGTAGCTGTCCATGGTGATCAGGACCCGGCTGCCCGAGTCGGCGATGCGGCCGCCGCACGCGTTCCCGCTGAACCCCGCGAACACCTGGGAGTGGATCACGCCGAGCCGCGCGCAGGCGAGCATGGTCACCGGGAGTTCCGGGGTCATCGGCATGTGCAGCGTGACCCGGTCGCCGGCCTTCAGGCCGCAGTAGTCCCGCAGGAGCGCCGCCATCTCGTTCACCCGGCGGTAGAGCTCCTGGTAGGTGATGACGGCGGTCGCCTCGCCCTCCGGCTCGGGCACCCAGATCAGCGCCGCCTTGTTCCGGTCCGTGGCCAGGTGCCGGTCGACGCAGTTGTAGCTGGCGTTCAGCCTGCCGCCGACGAACCACCGCCAGAACGGCGCGTTGCTGGTGTCCAGCGTCGTGTCCCAGTACTTGTCCCAGTGCAGTAGCTCGGCGTACGCCCTGAAGCATTCAGGGAAATTCTCCTCCGCGAATCGGGCGCGGATAGCCGGGTCTGAGGCGTTCGCCTGGCCGATGAACTTGGGCGGCGGGTTATAGTAACCCTCCTCCCGCCAGTGCACGGCGATGGTTGCCTCGGAAGACTCCTCGGACTCGGATATATCGTCGGCGTACTCTTGGACTTCTTCGGCCATTGCGTGAGTCCCTCCGCTTGGTTACGTCAGATTAATCACCGGAAGCATCCCTAATTTAACGCGGGCAGGCAGCATCCTCTATGGTCAGGTACCAGTTATCTGCCCACCTGACTGGCGGCCCGCAACAAGCACCGCGACAAGCGCCGCGGGCCAGGTCACTATCAGCAGGCGCGCACTGACGGACGAAGCTCCGGGCAGGCCCGGTCCAGGCCGGTGATCCGCATGATCTTCACCAGCGATGGCCGGGCCGAGATGAGCTTGAGCTGCCGGCCCGCCTGCCGCGCGTGCCGCGCGACCCGGGCCAGGGCCCCGAGGCCGGACGCGTCGCAGAAGGTCAGCCCGGCGAGGTCCACGCTGACCGGCGCGGGCCAGCCGTCGATCACGTCGCTGATATAGGCGTACGCCTGCTCGGCGGTGGCGATGTCCAGTTCGCCGGTCACGCTGATGACCTGAGATCCGTCTTCCTCTGTCCGGCACGAAAGCTCGAGCTGGACAGGTTCCACCCCGCGGGGGGTTGCGGGGGGTCGGCCCCCCGCGTTAACCCGGTTTGCGGTGATCACGCTTGTCTCACTTCCCCCGTCTGGCGCTGCCGCGCAAGGGTTCGCGCGGTTCAGCTGACGAATGATCACGTGCCCTCCACTTGTCCCGTTAACGTCAGCGGCCCGGCATCCCTTCCTCATGCCACCGAATCGGGACAGATCCCCGTGCCCCCTACACTGGGGAGATGGTCCCGACTTGTACCGCACGGTCGCTACCAGCGCAAATAATGAGAACCCCTACACTTGCAGTGATGCCGGGATTCTGCTGAGAAAAACGTATGAGCCGCGCGGAAGGTTCACCGGCGGCCCCGGCTACTTCGCCGGGAGCCGGGATCGAAGTTGACGAGCACTGCCGCGCGAGGCCTGCCGAGTCGCTGCGCCCGTACGTGGCCTGGTACACCGGCTACCGCCAGCGCGGGGTCCCGCCCGCCCGGCACCGGGGCCTGCCGTCCCCGTTCCTGACCTTCATCATCACGCTCGACGAGCCGCTGGTCATCCTCGCTCACCCCGACCCGGGTCAGCGACCCGGCACCTTCAAGACACTGCTCGGCGGCCTGCACTCGGCGCCGGCGCTGATCGCGCACGAGGGCGCGCAGTCCGGCATCCAGGTCGCGCTCCGCCCGCTCGGCACGCGGGCGCTGCTGGGCTTTCCGGCCGGTGAACTGGCCCAGATCGACGTGCCCGCCGAAGCCGTGCTGAGCGACCTGTGCTCCGAACTCCGCACCCGCGTCCTCGCGGCCACCGCCTGGCCCGAGCGGTTCGCGGTCCTGGACGAGATCCTGATCAGGAGGATGAATGCGGCCCAGACCCGCCACGACGTCGCGCCCGAGGTCGGCTGGGCCTGGCGCCAGTTGCTGGCCTCCGGTGGCGCCATCCTCGTCTCCGACCTGGCCGAGCAGACCGGCTGGAGCGGCCGCCACCTGGCCAGGCGGTTCCACGAAGAGATCGGCCTCACGCCCAAGGCCGCGGGCCGGGTCGTCCGCTTCCACCGGGCCAGGCACCTGCTGGCCCGCCAGGTCGCGGCCACAGCCCCAGGCCCCGGCCTCGGAACCGGCCTCGGAGCCGGCCTCGGAACCGGCCTCGGAACCGGCCTCGGAACCAGCTCCGGTCCCGGATACCGGCTCGCCGACCTGGCCGCCGCCTGCGGATACTTCGACCAGGCGCACCTCGCGCGCGAGTTCAGGGCGCTGGCGGGCTGCCCGCCCAGCCAGTGGCTGGCCGAAGAGTTCCGAAACGTCCAAGCCGCCGACGACCTCGCCGAGGGACCCTGGGTAGACCGGGCCTGGTAAGACACGAGACAGGCCAGAACAGGGAAGGGGGCAGCCATGCCGGAAGCGAAGGAAGCGACACCGGCCACACCGCAGCCTCAGGTGTGGCCCACTCTGCGGGCCCGCGACGCGCGGGCGCTGATCAGGTTCCTGGTCGACGCGTTCGGGTTCGAGGAGACCGTGGTCTACGGGGACGGAGATCAGGTCCATCACGCCCAGCTCGACTGGCCGCCGGGCGGCGGGATCATGATGGGCTCGGTGCGCGAGACCGACGCCGGCTCTCCGATGGTGACGGCCCCGGGCGCGTTCAGCGCGTACGTGGTCACCGACGAGCCCGATGCCGTGTGCGAGCGCGCCCGGGCGGCGGGCGCCGAGATCATCACCGAGCCGTACGACACCGACTACGGCTCGCGTGACTTCGCGGCGCGTGACCCGGAGGGGAACCGCTGGTCGTTCGGCACCTACCGGGGCGAGCCGCGCAAGGGCTGACCGCCGGGGGTACCGTGCGCGTATGCGCGCATGGCACGTGGAGGAGCCCGGCCCGGTGACCGGGCAGCCGCTGCGCCTGCACACCGAGGACGACACCCCGCGGCCGGGACCCGGCGAGCTGCTGCTCCGGGTCCTGGCCTGCGGCGTCTGCCGCACCGACCTGCACGTGACCGAGGGGGACCTGCCGCCGCACCGCCCCACACCCCCCGGAGTGACGCCCGGCCACGAGGTCGTCGGCGAGGTTGCCGCCCTCGGCGAGGGCGCCGAAACAGAAGGCTTCGCGGTCGGGGACCGGGCCGGCGCGGCCTGGCTCCGCTGGACCGACCAGCAATGCAAGTTCTGCCGCCGCGGCGCGGAGAACCTCTGCCCGAACTCCCTCTACACCGGCTGGGACGCCAACGGCGGGTACGCCGAGTACCTGGCGGTCCCGGCCGCGTACGCGCACCACCTGCCGCCCGGCTACTCCGACGCCGAGCTCGCCCCGCTGCTGTGCGCAGGCATCATCGGGTACCACGCGCTGCAGCGCGCCGAGCTGCCCCCGGGGGGCCGCCTGGGCCTGTACGGCTTCGGCGGCAGCGCGCACCTGGCCGCCCAGGTGGCCCTGGCCCAGGGCGCCGCCGTGCACGTGCTCACCCGCGGCGAGCAGGCGCAGCGGCTGGCGCGCGAGCTCGGCGCGGCCTCGGTCGGCGGGGCCGCGGACGTCCCGCCCGAACCGCTCGACTCCGCGATCCTGTTCGCGCCCGTCGGCGACCTCGTGCCGCCCGCCCTGGCCGCGCTCGACCGCGGCGGCACCCTGGCCATCGCGGGCATCTACCTGTCCGACATCCCGCCGCTGAACTACGAGAAGCACTTGTTCCAGGAACGCCAGCTGCGCAGCGTCACCTCCAACACCAGAGCTGACGCCAGGGAGTTCTTGAGTTTCGCAGCCGAGCATAAGCTCGCCGTCACCACTCACCCGTACCCGCTCGACTCCGCCGACCAGGCGCTCAGAGACCTGAAGGCGGGCCGTTTCGACGGCGCCGCGGTGCTCATCCCGTGAGGCCTAAACGCGGAATCCTGAAGGCTTTCTGACCGTTTACCGCCAGTGTGCTCACCATTCGCCGAGGGGCCCGTCCGCTGTGAACGGCGCTTCGAATTACGGGCATACTGGGCCTCACAAGGAGCTGCCATGAGTAAGCAAGCCAAGCCGCCGCCGGACGGCGGCAAGCCCGCGCCGACCGCGCCTCCGCCCCCGCCCGCCTGGCGGAACTGGCTCTGGCCGATCATGTTCCTCGCCATCCTGGCCCTGTTCTTCGCGTCGCCGATCCGCGGGACATCGACCAGCCTGACGTACTCCCAGTTCCTATCCGACGTGTCCTCGCACCAGGTGCAGAGCCTGCAGATCTCGGGGTCGGTCGGCGGGACGAGCACCGGCACGCTGAAGAACAAGAGTACTTTCACGGTGGTCATCCCACCGCAGGCCGGGCAGACCTCCCTGGACAACCTGACCAAGAACGTCCCGGACGTGTCCACCGCCCCGTCGGGGGAGAGCTTCGGCACCGAGGTGCTGTACTACCTGCTCGTCTTCGGCCTGCCGATCCTGCTGTTCGTCTGGCTTTTCCGCCGGATCTCCAAGAGCGCGGCCGGCGGGCTGCAGGGCGTGCTCGGCGCGGGCCGGTCCCGGGCCAAGGTGTTCGATGAGGAACGGCCCTCGACCACGTTCGCCGACGTGGCCGGCTACGAGGGCGCCAAGTCTGAGATCGCCGAGGTGGTGGACTTCCTGCGCAACCCGGACCGGTACGCCCGGGCCGGCGCGATGGTGCCCAAGGGCGTGCTCATGGTCGGTCCGCCAGGGACCGGCAAGACGCTGCTGGCCCGCGCGGTCGCGGGCGAGGCGCAGGTGCCGTTCATCTCGGTCACCGGCTCCAGCTTCGTGGAGATGTTCGTCGGCGTCGGCGCGGCCCGGGTCCGTGACCTGTTCGACATGGCGCGCAAGCGGGCGCCCGCGATCATCTTCATCGACGAGATCGACGCCATCGGCCAGCGTCGCGCGGGCTCCGGCGCGGTCGTCTCGAACGACGAGCGCGAGCAGACGCTCAACCAGCTGCTGGCCGAGATGGACGGGTTCGAGCCGTCCACGGGCGTCGTGGTGCTCGCGGCCACCAACCGGCCCGAAGTGCTCGACCCGGCCTTGCTCCGGCCCGGCCGGTTCGACCGGCAGGTCACGATCCCGCTGCCGAACGTGAGCGAGCGGTCCGCGATCCTCGTCGTGCACACCAAGGACAAGAAGCTGGCCCCGAACGTGGACCTGAACGCGGTGGCCCGCGGTACGCCGGGCTTCTCCGGCGCCGACCTGGCCAACCTGGCCAACGAGGCGGCCATCTTCGCCGTCCGGGACCACCGCGACGTGGTCACCGCGGCCGACTTCGACGCGGCCAGGGACCGGATCATCCTGGGCCGGCGGGAAGGCTCCAACGTCCTGCTGCCCGAGGAGAAGCACGCGGTCGCCGTGCACGAGTCCGGGCACGCATTGGTGGCGGCCCTGTCGGAGCACGCCGACCCGGTGGCCAAGGTGACGATCCTGCCCGCCGGGCAGACCCTCGGCGTGACCGAGCAGCTCCCGCTGGTGGAGCGGCACATGTACGGCGAGGACTACCTGCTCGACTCGCTCGCCGTCCGCCTCGGCGGGCGGGCCGCCGAGCTGGTGGTGATCGGCCAGGGCTCGACCGGTGCCTCCAACGACCTGGCCGGGGCGACCGACCTGGCCATCAAGATGGTCAGGGAGTTCGGCCTGAGCAAGACGCTCGGCCCGATCGGTTACCCGGAGGGCGGGTCGGTGTTCCTCGGCGGCGGCGGTGGCGGCCTGTCCAGCCGCCCGTTCGCCGAGGCCACCCAGGCGGAGATCGACAAGGAGGTCTCCACGCTGCTGCGCGACGCCGAGACCCGCGCGATCAACCTGCTGAAGGCCCACCGCCCCGAACTCGACTCGCTGGTCAGCCTGCTCCTCGAGGTGGAGACCGTGGACGGCCACGACGTGTACCGGCTGGCCGGCAAGCCCGACCGCTCGTCCATCGTCCCGCCGGTCCCGGTCACCACTAGCGTGGCGCCCCGCGCGGCCGCCGCCACCGACGCCGGTACCGCGCCGCTGGCCGCCGTGGAGTCCGCGACCGTCCCGATCGAAACCGCCCGCTTCCAAAAGGACTAACGACTTGGTGCGCGATAGGGACGCCTGGGGCGTAGCGGGCGATTGCGGCGTGTCGGTCCCGGGAACGTGAGCGGCCGCGCGGAACGATCTTGATGTGTCGTCAGGATGGGCCCGCACGGCCTT
>JBOHCK010000186.1:0-11809 GCA_050698755.1 Streptosporangiaceae bacterium
ACCAGGCCCCGCGTTTCCCCTGTTCACGGACTTCACCGTTGTTCTCCCCCCAGTTCGCCGGGTGTCCTCACCCGTCATATGATTACCCTGAGTGACTCCTTTACACACCTAGAGTGATACCCTCGACTCGGCGCTTCCGGAGCGAGTGAGCTCGCGCGGGCGGCGAGGCGCCGATCAACCAAATATGGGCGGGTGCCCCAGTTCGAGTGCTTTTCATCGCCCGGCGGTTCGGTCGTTATTCGCGGCGGTTAGATGTCGGTGTTGAGGGCGGCCAGGTCGGCGCTGATCTGCCAGAGCCGCGCCGCGGCGGCGGTGTCGTAGGACACCTTGCTTGAGGTCTTTGTCTTGCGGTTAGCGAAGTACTGGCCGGTGACACCATCGACTTCGGGCGAGGATGCGAGGTAGATGGAGGTGGCCGCGCCTTGCGCGGGTGTCTTCAGGAATGGCCGCAGCAGCGGGGTGATGATCTTTGCCAGCGGGGACGGGTCCTCGGCGGCGAACGCCGTGCGGGCCACGCCGGGGTGCAGGACGGTGGCGGTGGTGCCGGTGCCTTCCAGGCGGCGGGCGAGTTCGTAGGTGAACATGACGTTGGCGAGCTTGGACTGGCTGTAGGCCTGCTGGCCGGAGTAGCCGTGTTCGCCTTGCAGGTCGTCGAAGTTGAGTGTGCCGGTGGTGTGGGCGCCGGATGAGATGGTCACGATCCGGGCGGGGGCGCCGGCTTTGAGCTGGTCCAGGAGTAGGCCGGTGAGCAAGAAGGCGGCGAGGTGGTTGACGGCGAAGGTGCGCTCCAGCCCGTCGTCAGTGACATGCCTGGTGGCCCAGAACCCGCCCACGTTGTTGACCAGCACATCCAGCTGCGGGTAGGCGGTAAGGACTGCGGCGGCCAGCTTGCGGACCTCGGCCTGCGAGGACATGTCGGCGGCGAAGGCGTCCACGGCGGGGTTGCCGGACTCACGGGCGATCTGGCCGGCGGCGGCCTGAGTACGCGCTTGGTCCCGGCCGGTGATGCCGACGCGGGCGCCGAGCGCGGCCAGGCCGCCGGCGGTCGCCCTGCCGATGCCGCCGGTGCCGCCGGTGACCACTACGGTCTTGCCGGCCATCGGGCCGGGCGAGTTCTCAGCCATCGCGCTTTCCTCATCCGAAGGGTGCATGGGTGAGCGTGCCTTCCGTGGCGGTTCGGTTGTGCGGGCAGGGGTTCGCGGCGGCTCATCGGGTATGGGCGACCGTGATGACGAGCTTTCCGCGGGCGCGTCCTGCTCGCAGGTCGCGCATGGCGTCGGGGGCCTGGTGTAGCGGGTAGGTGTTCCCGATGACCGGGGTGAGCTGGCCGGCTTCGATGAGCTGGGCGAGGTGCTCGAGGTCAGCCTGGCGCTGCCTGGATAGCAGCGAGGTGAGCCGCTGGTGCACGAACGGCGACAGTGCCACGGCCCGCAGCTGGCGGCTCATGCCGGTCCAGCGGCCGGCGTCTTCGCCGCCGGCGATGACGAGTGTCCCAGCCGGCGTCAGTGCCTGGCGCAGCCGCGGTAGCGGCGTGTTGCCGGCTAGGTCGAGGATCAGGTCGTAGCGCTGGGTGCCATTCGCGAAGTCGTTGTTGGTGTAGTCGATGACATGGTCGGCGCCGATCGAGGCGACCAGGCCGGTCTTTGCCGTGCCGCATACGCCGGTGACTTCCGCTCCGAGGGCCTTGGCGATCTGGACGGCGAAGGTGCCGACGCCGCCCGAGGCGCCGATGATCAGCACGTGCTGGCCTTGCTGGAGATGGCCGGCGTCGCGCAGGCCCTGCAGGGCGGTGAGCCCGGAGACCGCGACGGCTGCGGCCTGCTCGAAGGACAGGTTCGCCGGCTTGGGGACGAGCTTGTCCTGGCGGGCTGGCGCGTACTCGGCGAAGGAGCCCTTGCTGATGCCGAAGACCTCGTCGCCGGGCTTGAACCTGGTCACCTCCGGGCCAACGGCCACCACCGTGCCGGCAACGTCGAGGCCGGGAACGGGGTTCTTGGGTGCCCGCAGGCCGGATACCAGGCGGACCAGGTATGGCTTGCCGGCCATCAGGTGCCAGGTGCCCCGGTCGAGGGCGGCGGCGCGGACCCGGACCAGGACCTCGCCGGCTCCGATCGCCGGCCGGCCGATCTCCTTGAGATGGAGCACGTCGGCGGAGCCGTACCGGTCCTGCACGGTCGCCTGCATCGTCTGCTGTCCCGGCGCAGGCGACGCTGCTCCGCCGCCCTTCCCGGCGGGCGTCGCAGCGCGGGCGGGCGGCCCTGTCTGTGCGTTCATGGTCGTTCCTCTCGGTTGATCCGGGGCGAAGGAGGCGGTGCCGCTCCTGCGTCATGTGCTATGCCGGCACGCGGAGTACACGGCCCGCCGCGGTCAGCCAGCCTCTGGGATCGCGCTGTCCTGGCGGTAGCAGCAGGGGCGCGCGCCGGGGCTTCGGCCAGCGCCTGCCAGCAGCAAGAGCACGAGGTTGGGCGGTTCGGCGCGCTGATGGGCGGCGGAGCCGCGTATGCGCGGCGGAGGTGCCAGAAGGTGGCGCCGGGCGGCTTGTTCTCTCCGTCATGGGTGGAGCCGGTACGGAGGCACCGCGTTCCCGGCACGGAGTACGCAAGGGTGATGGACGGCTGGTGCATCCATATGCGACCGCCACCTCGACTCGGCTGCGCTGGGCGCCGCCGAGGTCTAGGGCGACAGGATAAAGCTGATTCCGTTTTACGCAGATTACGAGTAGTACTTCCTGCTCAAGACGGTATGCCCGCACCGCCGGCGAGACAATGACCTGGTAACAGCGCGGCACGTACCCATGGCTGCCAGTTGCGGGTCTCGGCCGGTCAGCGGGCTGGCCCTGCGCCGGGCAGCTGCCCGTGGTCGCTGAGCACGTGGGGGCCGCGGAGTCATGCACCACCCCGCCGTGCTGACCGCGGCCAGCACGCGCAGGGCGGGGATGGCAGCGCTGACCAGGAGAGGCAGCCGCAGGCCGGGCAGCCGGCGGACACCCCAAGCGTAGAGGCGCCATCAGCGCGATTCCGATCACCAGCAAGGGGACGGTCAGGGCAGTCATGGGAAGCGCCGGGGCGTCGGCGGAACAGCTGTAAGCATCGGGGGCAGTCCCTTCGTGTGAGCCCAGGCACTGGCTGGTCTGGTGGTAGCTGGCCAGCCAGTGTCCACGGGTGCCGCGGCGGGGTTTCTCCTAGGCGGCCTTGACGTCCCGGTGCCGGGTGCTGCCCGTGCGGACGGGCACGGGGCGGGCCCGGCTTGCGGCGGAGAAGCCCCGGACGATCAGCAGGAGCGGGAACAAGAGCTCGAACAGGCCGCCGGGGGCGAGGAACACGATTCCGGCGGGGGATACGTGCCAGCCGATGTCGGCGATCACGAGCAGATTGCAGACGACCCCGGCCAGGAGCAGCGCGTAGCCGGCGATGCCGAGCATGGACAGGCTGCGCGGCACGAGCCTCGAGGTCAGCAGGACCGGCGTCAGGACGAGCCCGGCCACGGCGGAGAGCGCGTAGGCGGGCAGCGCGTAGTCGTTCCAGTGGCTGCGGCTGGTCAGGAAGTACGCGCACGCCGCCAGGACCGCGAGACCCTCGGCCACTCTCAGGACGAAGTAGACCTGCGAGCGCACCGGTGCGCGGGGCGTCAGGACCGGGCGCATCGCCAGGCCGACGGCAGCGTCGGCCACGCCGCTGAGGCCGACCAGCAGCACGCCGGTGATGAGGGTGCCGGCGGGCTTGGCCGCGCTGGAGAAGTACGAGTGGATCAGGGCGTTACCGATGAAGAAGGTGACCGTGAAGGAGAGGAACAGCACTCCCACCACCACGGCGGTCCTTCGGTGAGCGACGGGTCGCTCCTGATCTGTGGCAGAAACGGCCGCTGGTGTTGTCATGGCCTGATCCCTTCGTGTGATGTGCGGAGCCGGTAGGGGTTTCCGATTCGGAATGCTGGGTTGCCGCTGCAGGCTGGCCGGCGGTCATCGCGGGCACGCCCAGGGGGTGGTGTGGCAACCGGGAAGCTGGCTGGCGAGGTTCTCGAAGTCGTCGTTCTTTCCTGCAGGCTGCCGGAGCATGGCGGTGATGCGGAAGGCCAGGGGGTCGCAGCCGACGCTGGCAAGGTGCTCGCGGAGCAGGTCAGCTGCTCGCCTGGCATTGCCGGTGGCCGCGGCGGCGACCACTTCGATGTGGTGACGTTCCCAGTTCATCTGCTGGCGGCTGGGACCTTGGCTCGCCGTTCCGGTGATGGCGCCGAGGTCGGCGGCGGCGAGCCCGAAGGCCGGGTCGGCGTGGACCGCGAGCCGCAGCGCCGTGGCGGCCGCGGCCGAGTCGGCGGCGCGCTGTGCCTGCCGGTACCATCCGGCCGCCCGCCGGTTTGCGGTGACCACGCGGCCGTGGACCTCAACCGCAGACCCGGCAGCGGCCAGGTGGTCATGGTGGCCGGGGTTCTCGTCACGCATTGGCTGCATGACTGCCAGGTTGCCCGGCTGCGCTGAGGTGGCGCTGAGGTGATGCTGAGGTCAGCTGACTGCAGGTGGTCGCCAGAGCTTCGCCGTGTGGTCTGCCGAGGATCACGCCACCGGCGGCCGAGGGAACGCGGCGAAGCGGCCCCGCGGCGACGGCTGTCTCCGCCAGGCCGGGGCCGCTCAGTGAGCGGGCAGCGCCAGGCGGGCAGCGAGCGCGGCCACATCCGGCTCATCGGTGAGAGAGCGATACGCCCGCCCCTGGGCGCGCCGCTTTGCGAGCGCGGCGAAGGCGTCAATGTTGCGGCGGGCCGGGTCGGTGATCGCCGTGACTGCGGCCCTGGCGGTTTCGGCGAGGAGTTGAGTGGCCGGGTCCCCGCTGGCCGAGGCGCCTTCGGCGGCGTCGGCGGCGAAGACGGCGGCGTCGCCTGGGTGACCGGCGGCGAGCGCCCACCACGCCAGGCCCGCGAGCACACGGGGCGGGCCAGCCGGAAGATCGACGCGGCGGTAGTGGCTTCCTGCCGCGTCGAGCAGCGCCCGTGCCCGCGCCAGATCACCGAGCCGTCGGGCGGCCGCCGCCTGGCCGACCATGGCGTCAGCCGACAGCCACGGGTT
The DNA here is from genome assembly GCA_050698755.1 of Streptosporangiaceae bacterium. Taxonomy (GTDB): domain Bacteria; phylum Actinomycetota; class Actinomycetes; order Streptosporangiales; family Streptosporangiaceae; genus Palsa-504. The sequence continues at coordinate 5,057 of JBOHCK010000186.1, forward strand.
GACGCTGCACCCGACCGCCTCCTGGTAGAGCCCGTCGGCTGCGGCATCGTCGCCTTGCCTGGCCCGCAGCGCGGCCAGAGCGATCAGGCTGAACGGCACCTGCAGAGGCTGGCCGGTGGCCCGGCAGCGCTCCAGCAACGCCTCGTAGGCCGCCGAGGCAGCATCAAGGTCCCCCCGGGCCTCGGCGATGCTCGCCAGGGCGTTCAGCGGAGAGACCACCACCAGGACCTCTCCCTCGGCGTCGAAGCGCTCCAGGCTCGAACGGGCAGCTGGCTCCGCGTCCTCCAGCCGCCCCAATGACACCAGGTTCCAGGCAACTATCAAGTCATGGACCGCGAGGAGCCAGCCGTCGCCAGCTGCTTCCAGCAGATCGCGTGCCTCGCCCAAGGTTTCGAGTGAGCGCCGGAACTGGTGCGCGAACCCCAGCACCGTCGCACAGATCACCAGCGCCTCGGTCAGGCGACCCCGGTTATCGCTGGCCCTCAGCGCGGCGACGGCCTCCTCGCATTCAATGACGCCTGCCGCCGGGCTGGACGACATGCCCGCGCAATAGCCGTGCCAGACGTGGGCGGTCGCTCCCAGGTCGGGATGGCGCTGCCCGCTGGCGCCGAGCGCGTCACCGAGCCAGCGGGCTCCTTCGGTGAAGTCGCCGTTGATGAACCACAACCAGGCCATGCCCGATGCGAGCGACAGCGCCGCGTCAGCGTTTCGGTTGATGATGAACCAGTCGAGCGCGGCCCGCAGGTTGCCCGACTCCGAGGCCAGACGGTCCCGCCATATCGGCCCGGTGGCGCCGCGCAGGCCATCGTGGGCCTCGGTGGCCATCTGCCGGTAATAGGCGCCGTGCCTGGCGCGCATCGCGTCAGCTTCGCCGGATTCTCCGAGGCGGTCCCGGCCGTACTGCCACAGCGTCTGGAGCTGGGTGAACCGGGCTTCACCACCGAGACCGGGGCCGGTGACGAGGGACTTGTCGACCAGCCGGCTCAGCACATCGAGGATCTCACCCGCCGGGACCTGGTCATCAGCGCAGACAGCCTCGGCCGCGGCGAGGTCGCAGCCGCCGGTGAAGGTGGCCAGCCGGGCGAACAGGCGGCGTTCGTCCTCGAACAGCAGGTCGTAGCTCCAGTCCACCACCGCCCGCAGGGTCTGCTGGCGGGGCAGGGCGGTGCGAGCGCCGCCAGTGAGCAGCCGGAACCGGTCATCGAGCCGTTCCGCCACGGTGGCCAGCGGCAGCGCGCGAAGCCGGGCGGCGGCGAGCTCGACAGCCAGGGGCAGGCCGTCCAGCCGGCGGCAGATGTCCTCGATGACGTCGCCGGCCTGCCCATCTGCGACGAAGCCGGGCTGGACCGCCCGGGCGCGGTCGGCGAACAGCTCCACGGCGGCCGGGATGGCCAGACCGCCCACCGGGACCAGGACCTCCCCAGGTATGCCGAGCGCCTCGCGGCTCGTGGCGATCAGCCGCAGGCCCGGCACCGCCCCGGCAAGGGTGTCGGCCAGCGCGGCCGCCTCGGCGATGACGTGCTCGCAGTTGTCGAGGACAACGACCAGCGACCGTCCGGCCAGATGGCGCACGATGAGCTCCGCTGCCGATCCCGCAGGCTGAGGGCTCCCGAGCGCAGACGCCACCGCGCCGAGCGCACCGGCCACGGCCGGCCCGACCCCGTCGGGCGCGGCGACGCTGGCCAGCTCGACCAGCCAGGCGCCGTCTTGGTACCCGGCGCGCAGGGCGGCGGCGGCCTCCACCGCCAGCCGGGTCTTGCCCGTCCCGCCCGGGCCGGTCAGCGTCACCAGCCGGCTGGCGCGGACCGCCTCGCGCAGCTGGTCCAGCTCGGCGTCGCGGCCGATGAAGCTGCTCAGCCGCTCCCGCAGATTGCCGGCTGCCGTCGGCGCGGCTGCCGCCCGGACCGGAGCCGGGCTGGCTGCGGCGAGCGACGGATCTTGGGCCAGTATCCGGGTCTGGAGTTCCCGCAAGGCCGGCCCGGGGTCGATGCCCAGCTCGCCGACCAGGCGGTCGCGGACTTCGGTGTAGGCGCGCAGGGCGTCGGCCTGCCGGCCGGCCCGGTACAGGGCGAGGATAAGCAGTTCCCACAGGCGCTCGCGCAGCGGATGTTCCCGGCACTGCGCCTCCAGCTCGCCGGCCAGCTCCCCGTGGCGGCCCAGCACCAGGTCCGCTCCGGCCCGGGTTTCGATCGCCACCAGGGTCAGCTCGTCCAGCTGCGCCCGCTCGGCCTCGGCGAAGCCGGCATAGGCGAACTCGGCCAGCGGCTCGCCCCGCCGCAGGCCAAGCGCCTCGCCCAGCGTGGCAGACGCCTGCGCCATCTCGCCCGCCTCGGCCAGGCGCCGTCCCTTCGCCACCAGCTGCTCGAAGCGGACCACGTCGACCTCATCGGGACCGACCGCGAGGGCATAGCCGGCTTCGGTGGTGACGATCGCGCCCGCCCCGAGGGTACGGCGCAGCTGGCCGATCTGGGCCTGCAAGGCGTTAGCCGGTTTCGCCGCCAGCCCGTCACCCCACAGGACATCGATCAGCCGGTCGGCACTGACCGGCTCGCCGCGATTCAGCGCCAGCAGGGCGAGCAGGGCCCGCTGCTTGGCGCCGCGGACAGCGAGCGCCACGCCCCCGTCCGCCGCCTCGAGCTGGCCGAACAACCGCACATCCATTGCCTCCACCCTACGGCCCTCGCCCGGCCGCCGCAGGGGTGAGCCGCCGGGCATCAAGGTGGTGAGGAAGCAGAGGCAGGGATGATGCAGCAAAGCGATCAGGCCCTCGGGCAGGTTCTCGCCTGACCGGCTCCCGTATGGCCGCCGAGAACAGTGAATCCACACATGAAGCTACTCCCACGGCGAAGTCCGCCGAGCTGCAGCCGCCCAGGCACCCCATGCGTCTGCCACGATCGGCGGTACGGACAGAACGAACGGATCTTCGCGCCGTGGCGGTGATCAGGCTCAGTGACTGCGCGTGAAGTGATCTCCGGCCTGGTTTGCTGGCATTCCGCACGTCGCAACGTTCTGTGATCCGGTGCTTGCCCCCGGGCGAGCAGGTATCCCGCCAGCGGCGCATCGGCGCCTCGGTGGCGTCTGCGCGAGCCTGATATTGGGAGGGATCGTGAACGAAGTCGGGGGCAGCGCGTGTTTAGGGTCATCCAGCCGTTGAGTCTGCGGATGTCCCCTTGTCCGCTGCCCTGTGGCCGCTTAACAAGGGCTGGGTTCAGCAGGCCGGCGACGGACCGCGTCCGTGACCACCTGTGCGGCGCGGCCCTCTTGTGGTTCGGCCGCCGGGGTGGTGCGCCGGGCCCACGTGCACTCACTGTTCCGCAGGGCTATCGGATCGTGGATCGCCGAAGGCGTCTCCACCGGCGCGAGACGTGGATTACCAGGTAGATGACGAGCACGACAGAGGCGAGCAAGTGCCACCTGTCGAAAGGTCGTGGGAGGACGGGCAGGAGCAGTGGGGCTCCCCGATTCCAGTCGAGGATCCCAGAAACCACGACGTTGACCGTGTCGAAGGCGAGGATCGCATCCGACGCCAAGAGCCGTAGCTCGCGCACGACCCGCCGGTGAAAGCCCCAGAGCCGCGCGAACATCCCAGCGATCCGGTGGCGGCGCTGTGCCAGGTGGACAATGACCAGGCCTGCGAAGGCCAGCCCGACGTCGGCGTGGATGGCGTTGCGGATGTGGAGGAGTTGCAGGGTTCCCAGTGCCGCCGCGGCGAAGACCAAGAGGCCGAGGTGCACGAGCCAGCGAGACCTGGTACGCCACGCGGTCCGCGATCGCGCCCGTCGTTCGGCCGGGGCGCCGGCCGCCCTGCCCGGCGCGGCTCCTTGGTTCTCGGCCCCCATGGATGTCTCCTCGCACTCTGGCGCTTTAGCCGTCTGAGCACTGCGGCCGCACAGGCTCGGCTGCGCACCCTGGAGGTCGTCACCACTGAGCTTGCCAGCCGGACTCGCGACCCGATTCCCCCGACCCGAGGCCGGTGATCAGCGCCACTCCGGCGGCAATCACCGGAGCGCGCACAAGGCGTTCTACGAGACCTCGGTGCGCGAGCCCATGGCGGCGTTGCTCGATGAGCTTAGCGGGGAAATTCGGCCCGAGACAGATCGCGTCCCCGCCGGGACCTATGGCGCCGGGCCCATACGTCGCCGTACAATACCGCCGCGTGCAGCGCCTCATGCGGGCCGGTCGATGGCCGGCTTGACGTCCACCACCGGCGTCCCGTCGATTGTCTCCAGCGCGTCGACTTCAATCCGAAGCCCGTCGCGCGCCACGACGCGGGCACGGTGCAGGCCGATGGGGTTCGGCCGATTGGGCGAACAGGTGCTGAACACCCCGGTAAGCGGCTGGCTCATGTCGTCTTCGGGATGCGTGCTCAGCTCGTCGCGGGGCGACAGGTGGAGCCAGGTGAGCACCACGATCTCGTCGCCCGGCCGCAGGTCCTTGGCACCCTCCGCGACCTGCTCGTCGAAGCGGATCCACGCCCGAGGCGCGCCTTCGCGCTGGTTCGGCGCATCGCCGAGGACCCTCAGGGCCGACTGCACCCACCCGATCGGTACCAGGCCGTAGCTCGTCTGCACAAGGACAGTCTGCTCGCCGGCCGCGGGCACGGCCCACAGGGCTGCCCAGATCGATCCATCTGCGCTCGTCCGTGTTGGGGTGGCAGGTCCGCCGAAGCCGAGTAGATCGGCGGGTACTTGCGCAGGAACCGTGGACAGGCGCCAGTCGCTGAGCGTGATCGGACCGCAGCTTGGGCGTGCCGCGTGGTCGCCGACTGCGCGCTATCTATTTATGACAAGTTTGGCGGCCTTGACGACCTGCTGATCGACGATGACGATAGGTACGGGGCTGACCCGAAGGAGGTCCGATGACGCAGCCAAACCAGGACGCGGTGCGGGCGGCCAGCGCGGCCTTCGGCCGCGGCGACATGGGCGCGCTGCAGGATCAGTTCTTCGCCGCAGACATCGTCTGGCATATCGCGGGCACGGGCCCGCTGGCCGGCGACTACGAAGGCGCGGCGCAGGTGATGGGGATGCTGGGCAAGATCGCTGCGCTGTGCAGTGGCCCGGTCCAGCCGGAGTTGCACGATGTCCTGGTCAGCCCTGACCATACGGTCGCGCTCACCACGATCCGCGCCGAACGGGCGGGCAAGCAGCTTCAGCTCAACCTGGTCCATGTCATCCACGCCGAGAACGGCAAAGCGACCGAGGTCTGGACTCATTCATCCGATCCCGCCGCCGCAGCGGAGTTCTGGTCATAGCGCATAGCCGCGCCAGCCGACTCCCAGCGCCCGCGCACGGGCCGCCCGCGGGACCGACGGCCACGCAGATCAACCTGCTCTGCGCGACCACCGACACAGCTGAACTCGATTCAGCAGCCGTCCAGATCGACTACGCGCGCGGTAATCGCAACATGCGACTGTTACGGCGAGTGATCGCTGTCGACGCGTGGCCTGATCGAATGGACGCCCCCTCGGACCGGATATGTCCTGACTGGGCGAATTGGCGGGGATCAGTCGCCGTCATCGCCTCACCATGGGCAAGCTCAACCTCGGCAGGCAGGCTCTGCTGTCAGGGCTGCCTGCCGAGCTTGAGACGTTCGTCGACTGATGGCGCCTAGGCCCGAGGCCGTGCCAGGTACGGCGGGATGCCCGGTTACCAGACACGCCTGCCCGGTCACCACACGTGCCCTTAATTCCCATCGGCCGGGGCCGCCGCCGCCGCCCGGCCGTCCTGCTCGGGCACCGCGATCGCGGGATGAACCTGCCGATAGCGGCCCTACCGCAGGGTGCTGGGGAGGCAGTCGGGACTGAGGATATCGACGTTCGACGGCGCGCCGCCAGGGGTGATGGCCGGCAGCGATCCCTTCGTCATGGTGTGGAAGAGCGTAATGAAGTTCGCCACGGCGAGCCGTCCGAGCGGATCAGCCACCGTGTAGCAGGAAGCGTCATTGACGATATCGGTTCCCTCGACCTGGCCATTGAGGAGGACCTGAACGCCGGTGCTGGGGAAATCGCTGGCAGATTCAAGTTTGCAGCTCCAGCCCTTAAGGCGGCTGGCATTTGGGTAGAACGATGAGTAGTCCCATCAGCCCCTTACATCAACATAAATAAGTTCGGGAATTGTAATTTAGCTGGAGAAACATCGCATGGGCAGGCTTGCGGCCCGGTAGAAGACTTGAATCGCAGACATTTTAGGACACAAAATCGAAAAAAGTCATTTAGCTGGAGCGGGCGACGGGAATCGAACCCGCATGACCAGCTTGGAAGGCTGGAGCTCTACCATTGAGCTACGCCCGCAGCAGTCGCGCCGACCGCACGACCGACACCCGTAGCGTACCGTCTCTCACCCTCACCGGCGCTCGCCGCGCCCGGCACCCGGGCACGCCGGCCCGGGCCAGCTCACGGCGCCAGCACCATCTGGCCGAAGGTGGCGCCCGCAATCGTGGCCACCCTCCTCGCCGTGTCTGTGGCCGTCGCGATCAGCAGCACGGTGCCGTTCTGCTGTCGACCGCCGGAGCCGACGCACAGAACATAGGCCCGCTTCCCGTCCGGCGTGATGACGATTTCGTCCGGTGCTGGTCCCACCGTGATCCGCGGTCCGGCCGTGTTGGTGGCGACCGAGATCGGCGTCACGGTGTCCGAGCCGACGTCGGCCACGTACAAGGTTTTCCCGTCCGGCGTGATGGCCATGGCACCCGGCTCCCGGCCCGCCGGGATTGGCCGTCCGGCCGTGTTGGTGGCGACGGAGATCGGCGTTACCG
>JBOHCK010000187.1:0-11787 GCA_050698755.1 Streptosporangiaceae bacterium
CGTCACGTTGCCCGCCCTGCTGGTGGTCGACGGCGAGCGGGTCATCAGCGACCCCGCCGAGGTGGGCCGCTACCAGGTCACGGCCGACATCGTCGGTGCCGCCGCCGGCCCCAAGATCAACATGATCCACTACAAGAACAAGACCGGCTACCGTCGGCGTATGGGTCACCGGCAGAAGTACACGCAGGTGCGGATCACCAGCATCGGCACCGAGACCCCCGCTCCGAAGGCGGCGCCCAAGCCGAGATCGCGGGCCAAGGCGCAGGTCAAGGCGGAGGAGGACTGAGATGGCACACAAGAAGGGCGCGTCATCCAGCCGTAACGGCCGTGACTCGAAGGCCAAGCGCCTCGGCGTCAAGCGCTTCGGCGGCCAGCTGGTGAACGCGGGCGAGATCATCGTCCGCCAGCATGGCACGCACTTCCACCCGGGCGAGGGCGTCGGCCGTGGTGCCGATGACACGCTGTTCGCGCTGGTCGGCGGGGCGGTCGAGTTCGGCACGCACCGCGGCCGCCGGGCCGTGAGCATCGTCCCCGGACCGTCGTCCGAGCCTCCGGAGTAGGCCCGCCGGGCAGGAGACCATACGACCAATCGGGCGGGCCGGGTAAGAACCTGGCCCGCCTTTCACATGCCAGCGGCGTTGGGAGAAGAACAGTGGCGGAGTTCGCCGACCGGGTCACGCTGCAGGTGCAGGCGGGCCATGGCGGGCACGGCTGCGCCTCGATCCACCGCGAGAAGTTCAAGCCGCTCGGCGGCCCGGACGGGGGCAACGGCGGGCGCGGCGGCGACGTAATCCTTCAGGTCGACGCCAGCGTGGCGACTCTACTCGACTTCCACCGCCGTCCGGTCCGCCGGGCCGGGAACGGCAGGCAGGGGGAGGGTTCCAACCGCACCGGGGCTGACGGCGCGGACCTGGTCATCGGGGTCCCGAACGGGACCGAGGTCAAGACCGCGGACGGCGAGGTCCTCGCCGACCTGTTGGGTACCGGCACCAGGTTCGTGGCCGCGGCCGGCGGACGCGGCGGGCTCGGCAACGCGGCGCTGGCGTCGCCGCGGCGCAAGGCGCCCGGGTTCGCCCTCAAGGGCGAGCCGGGGGGGCAGCGCGACCTCATCCTTGAGCTCAAGACGGTCGCCGACGTCGGCCTGGTCGGATTCCCGAACGCCGGCAAGTCCTCCCTTATCGCGGCCATGTCCGCGGCCCGGCCGAAGATCGCCGACTACCCGTTCACCACCCTGATCCCGAACCTCGGCGTAGTCGAGGCCGGTGACGTCCAGTTCGTCGTGGCGGATGTGCCCGGGCTGATCCCCGGCGCCAGCCGGGGCAAGGGGCTCGGCCACGACTTCCTCCGCCACGTGGAGCGCTGCTCGACCCTGCTCCACGTGCTCGACTGCGCCACCGAACTGCCCGGCCGCGACCCGCTCGCGGACCTGGCGGCCATCGAGGCGGAGCTGACCGCGTACGGCGAGGCGACCGGCGTCGACCTCGTGGCCAGGCCGAGGCTCGTCGCGCTGAACAAGGTCGACGTCCCGTCCGCCCGCGAGCGCGCGGACCAGGTGAAACCTGAGCTCGAGGCCCGCGGGTACCCGGTCTACGAGATCTCCGCGGCCACCGGGGAGGGCCTGCGCCCGCTGGGCTTCGCGATGGCGGCGCTGGTCGCTGCGGACCGTAAGGCCCGCCCGGCCGAGCAGCCCGCCGAGCGCGTGAAGGTCTTGGTCCGAGCCGCCGACGAGCCGGGCTTCGAGGTGGTCAGGATCGGCGACAGCTTCCTGATCCGCGGCGACAAGCCGCGTCGGTGGGTCAGCCAGACCGACTTCGGCAACGACGAGGCGGTCGGCTACCTGGCCGACCGGCTGGCCCGGCTGGGCGTCGAGGAGGCGCTCGCCGAGGCGGGCGCCGAGCCCGGCGCTGAGGTCCTGATCGGCGACCCGGACGATGCAGTGGTGTTCGACTGGGACCCCGCGGCCCCCATGAGCAGCGGGTCCCACGGCAGGGCCCGCCGAGGCGGCCCCAAGCGCCCGCTCGGCCCGCGCGGCACCGACCCAAGACTCTCCCCGTGACCGACGCCCGCCCGGTCCCACTTGCCGAAGGCTCGCCCCCCCAGGCTGACGCCCCCCGCCCCCAGGCTGACGCCCCCCGCCCGGACATCGCCGCGGCGGTCCGGGTCGTGGTCAAGGTCGGCTCCTCGTCCCTGACCACCCCGGACGGCGAGATCGACGCCGACGCGATCGCCGCCCTGGCCCAGGCCCTCGCCGACCGCCGCCAGGTGGGCACCGGCCCGACCGGCGCGGCAGACGGCGCGCCCCCTGCCGCGCAGGTCGTCCTGGTCTCCTCGGGCGCGATCGCGTCCGGGCTGGTCCCGCTCGGGCTGTCGCGCCGCCCAAGCGATCTGGCCACCCAGCAGGCCGCGGCCAGCGTCGGCCAGGGCCTGCTCATCGCCAGGTACACCGCCGCCTTCGCCGCGTACGGCATCCGCACCGGCCAGGTCCTGCTGTCCGCGGACGACCTGATGCGCAGGACCCACTACCGCAACGCGCAGCGCACCCTGGACCGGCTGCTCGAACTCGGCGTCCTGCCCGTGGTCAACGAGAACGACACGGTGGCCACCGACGAGATCAGGTTCGGCGACAACGACCGGCTGGCCGCCCTGGTCGCGCACGTGACCAGAGCGGGCGCGCTTATCCTGCTCTCCGACGTGGACGGCCTGTACGACGGCGACCCCCGCCGCCGCGACGGCGCCCAGCGCATCGCCGAAGTCCGCACCAAGGCCGATCTGGACGGCATCCGCCTAGGCCGCGGAAATCGCGCCGGGCCCGGGCCCGGGGGACAAGGAGGCCACAGCGCCACCGCCCACCCCGGATCCAGTATCGGCGGCATGGCGACCAAGGTCGAGGCCGCCATGATCGCGTCCGCCGCCGGCATCCCGACCGTCGTGGCCGATGCCGCCGACGCCGCCGCGGCACTGGCCGGCGAGGCGGTCGGCACCTACTTCGCGGCCCGCGGCCGCCGGACCGCGACCAGGCTCCTGTGGCTGGCCCACGCCGCGGTGGCCCGGGGCAGCCTGCACCTGGACCAGGGCGCGGTGGAAGCCGTGGTCACCCGCCGGGCCAGCCTCCTCCCGGCGGGCATCACCGGGGTGGACGGCGCCTTCGAGGCCGGCGACCCGGTGGATTTGCGAGGCGAGAACAACGAGATCGTCGCGCGCGGCCTGGTCAACTACGACGCCGCCGAGATCCCCAGCCTGATGGGCCGCTCCACCAGATGGCTGGCGAGCCGTCTAGGCCAGGAATACGAACGCGAAGTAGTCCACCGCGACGACCTGGTCATCCTCTAAGAGGGCAAGTAAGAGGGCAAGTAAGAGGGCAAGAAAAACGGGGCTTGTGACCCACCGGCCCCGTCTATAGAGGCTCGTGGGCCACAAGCCCCGATAAGACCAGACGCCTAGTTGTCGTCGCTGCTTCCGCCGCCGCCGCGGTTGGTCATCCGGTCGAACAGGCCGCTGCCGGCCCGGGCCACGTTCCCCGCCGCGCCGCGGACCATCCCGATGAGCGGGTCCTCGGACCGGCTCCACGACTCCTGGTAGGCCTTGGCCGCGCTGCGGACCTCCTCGGTCACGGACGCCGTGCGGTCGGTGTCCCGGCGCACGTAATCGCCGCCGATGATCCGCTCGTACTCCCCGCTTTCCGCCCAGTGGTCGAGTTCGGCGAACCGAACGACCGCGAACGGGTGCGTCATCCCCTGGAGCTGGAGCAGCTTGAGCAGGCTGTCCCGCAGGTCGGGCACCGCGTCGTACTCGTGCGCCTGGTCGTGGAAGGCGTCGGCGTTCATCTCGGCCAGCCTGGACCCGCCAGCGGTCTTCATCAGGGCCCGCCGCGCCGCGTCGACGTCCTGCCCGGCCAGCAGCCCGGCCCGGTCGCAGGACAGCTCGGACTTGCGGTACCACTCCTCCAGGCCCCAGATGATCGCCCGGAGCCCGATGTAGCCGAGCGGCATCCAGGCGACCCGCGTCGCGAGCTGGATCAGGTTGTACAGCATGGTGCGGTACACGGCGTGCCCGGACAGGACGTGACCGAGCTCGTGCCCGATGACGAACCGAAGCTCCTCGGCGTCCATCAGGTCCACCACGGCGGTGTTGAGCACGATGAACGGTTGGTTGGTGCCCAGCGCCATCGCGTTCACCAGGGGATCCTGGGTGACGAACAGCTCGGGTACCTTGTCCATGTCGAGGATGTAGGCTCCGTCGCGCAGCATCTCGTGGATGTGCGGGAACTGGCGCTCGGAAACCTTCACACTGCTCGCCAGGAACTGGAGCCGCATGGCCCGCTCGTTGAACAGGCCGTTGAGTATCTTCAGCAGCGTGTCGAACCCGGTCAGCTTGCGCAGGGCCACCAGGGCCGAACGGTCCGCCGGGTGCTCGTAAGCACGAGAAGAGATCTGGGTCAGTCGGACCCTTGCGCGATCGGGAACTGAAGTCATATCTCGAATGCTAACACCAGTGTCGACCACTTGGGCCGGTACCATACGACGTCATGGAAGGGCGGTAGCAGATGCGCCGGATCGGGGTGATGGGCGGCACGTTTGATCCAGTCCACCACGGCCACCTGGTTGCCGCCAGCGAGGTCGCGCACACGTTCTCGCTGGATGAGGTCATCTTCGTGCCGACCGGGGCGCCGTACCAGAAGCAGACCCGGGTCGTCTCACCCGCCGAGGACAGGTACCTGATGACGGTGATCGCGACCGCCTCGAACCCGCGGTTCAGCGTCAGCCGGGTCGACATCGACAGGCCCGGGCCGACCTACACGATCGACACCCTAAGGGACCTGCGCGCCTCCGCCGGGCCGGAGGATGAGTTCTTCTTTATCACCGGCGCCGACGCGCTGGCCGAAATCCTCACCTGGCACGCCGCGGAGGAACTGTTCAGTCTGGCGCATTTCGTAGGCTGTACCAGGCCGGGTCACCGGCTGACGGGGGCGGGCCTGCCCGACGGCAAGCTGAGCCTGGTGGAGATCCCCGCGCTGGCCATCTCCTCGACCGAATGCCGGGCCAGGGTCGAGGCCGGCGAGCCGGTCTGGTACCTGGTCCCTGACGGGGTGGTCCAGTACATCGCCAAGCGCACACTGTACGCAAAGAATGACTCAGAGTAACTCAAGCGGTCAAATGACACCCCGGCGTGAGAGAGTAACAGGGGAAAGAGCCCAGTGAAGGAGGCCGGCAACCACTCGTGACTGCCACACCGAGGGCCGTCGAGCTTGTGGAAACCGCCGCGCTGGCGGCGGCGGACAAGCTGGCGGACGGCATCATCGCCTATGACGTGAGCGAGCAGTTGGCCATCACCGACGCTTTCTTGCTCTGCTCCGCGCCGAACGACCGGCAGGTCCGGTCCATCATCGACGAGATCGAACTCCGGATGCGCCAGGCGGGTGCCGGGCTGGTCCGCCGCGAGGGCGAGCGGGAGGGCCGCTGGGTCCTCCTGGACTACCTCGACGTCGTGATCCACGTGCAGCACTCGGAGGAGCGGACCTACTACTCGCTGGAGCGGATCTGGAAGGACTGCCCGCAGATCCCGCTGCCCGAACTCGTCACCATCGGCCGGAACGGACGACCCCCAGAAAAGCCGCCGCTGGACAACGGGAGGGCGCGCTGAGCGAGCGGGTCAGGCTCGTGCTCTGGCGGCACGGCCAGACACGGTGGAATGCCGAGCGGCGTTTCCAGGGCCAGAGCGACGTCCCGCTTGACGCGACGGGGGAGGCCCAGGCCGAGCGCGCCGCCCGGCTCCTCGCCGCACTCGGCCCGGACATGATCGTCTCCTCCGACCTGACCCGCGCCTCGAGCACCGCCGCGCCGCTGGCCAGGCTGACCGGCCTCGAGGTCATCCTCGACAAGGACCTGCGCGAACGCCATGGCGGATGCTGGGAAGGCCTGACCGACACCCAGATCCGCGAGCGCTACCCGGCGCAGCACGTGAACTGGAACCCCCCGGACGGGGAGCCGACCGCCGTGGTCGCCGACCGGGTCGCCTCCGCGCTGTACCGCACGGCCGCCGCCCTGGCCGAGGGTGGCTACGAGGGGGAGGGCCTTGCCGTGGTGGTCAGCCACGGGGCCGCGCTGCGCCTAGGCATGTCGCGGCTGCTCGGGATGCCGGACGATCTCTTCAGCGTGCTCGGCCCGCTGTCCAACTGCTCCTGGTCGGTCCTCGCCCAGCGCTACGGCCGGTGGCGGCTCCTGGAGCACAACGCCGGCACCCTCCCCGAGCCGATCCTCAGCGACGACCGCTAATAAAGGCAAACCCCTTTATCCCGAACGATCTTTGCGCTGCCCGACCGCCACCCTGGGCGCCCGGATCGTCCCCGCCCGTCGCCGCGCTGCCTGGCCCGCTTCCCTCGCTCCCGGGCCGTTCCCGGCCGTCGCCGTGCCGCACGGCCTCGCCAAATACCAGCGAAACGGCTCCGATGCCCCGGGCCACCGTACGCCCGGCCTCAGCAGTTACCAGCAAAGACCGGCCGAGCATTTAAGTTTGTCCCCGTGACCGGAATTACTGGGGTGAGCGGCCGGGGCTACCGCTGGTACCTGGCCGCGCAGGTGGTCTCCCTGGCCGGCACGATGATGAACTTCACCGCCCTGTTCTGGCTCGTCCTGCACCTGCGGTACGGCGGCCCCGCGGCCCTGGCCGCGGTGGACGCGGCCGCCTGCCTGCCGATGCTGCTGTTCTCCCGGCGGGCCGGGACCATCGTCGCCAAACACCGGGCGGCCCGGGTCGCCCGCCTCACCCAGGCCCTGCAGGCCTGCGCGTCGCTGGCCATCGGAATCCCGCTGCTGGTGGGCTGGATGAGCCTGTGGTACCTGGTGCCCCTGTCCTTCGCGACCGGCTGCGTCCTGGTCGTTGATCTCCCGGCGCGGCAGACGTTCCTGCTGGACCTGGTCGGTCATGCCCGTGCCGTGGGCCTACGACGCGACCATGGTCGTGACCGGCGCGGCGACCCAATTGTTTGCGTCCAGCGCGATCGTGTACATGCAGCAGGCCGCCCCGGCCGCCCAGCGCGCGCACGCGCTCAGCGCCTTCAACGCGGCCTTCATCGGTTTCGTCCCGGCCGGGGCGTTCGCGGTCGCCGCCATCGCGTCGCTAGCGGGCACCCGCTGGGCGCTAGCCGCCCCCGCGCTAGCCGTCGCCGCCTGCGCCGCGGTCCTGACCTACCGGGCCTCACGCCAAGCCCGACTCGCGGAACACGCGCCCGCCTGAGTCCCGGTCCTGCCCGAGCATTACACCCACCCGACTTGCGGAACACCCGCCCGCCTGAGTCCCGGTCCTGCCCGAGCATTACACCCACCCGACTTACGGAACACCCGCCCGCCTGAGTCCCGGTCCTGCCCGAGCCTCAGGCCCAGCCCGCCTTGCGGAACACGCGCCCACCCGAATCCCGGTCCTGCAGCAGGTCCAGGGCCTGGATCGCCAGGGTGAGGCGCGTCCGGGTGTCCTGGGTGTCCAGGTCCCGGCCGAGGATCCGCTCGATCCGGGTCAGCCGGGCGTACAGGGTGCGCCGCTGGACCCGCAGGGCCTGCACCGTCTGCGCCTTGTGGCCGGCGTGCTCGAGGTAGCTGCGCAGCGTGGGCATGAGCTTGGCCCGGCTCCGCGCGTCGTGCTCGAGCAGCGGGCTCAGCTCAGCCTCGACGAACCGGGCCAGCTCCGGGTCCTGGGCCAGCCGGACCAGCAGCTGGTAGGTGCCCAGCTCGGCGAAGTGATGCACGGTTCGGCGGTCGCCCGCCTTCCGGCCGAAGCTCAGCGCCTCGACCGCCTCTTCCAGGGCGCGCTGGAGCGAGCTGGCCGCCACCTCGCGCCCGGCGCCGGCCGTCACGGTCAGCGACGCGTCGCCGGCCCGGATCCGCCGCGCGGCCGCTTCCACGATGTCGTCCAGGATGGGCGGCACCGGATCGTGGCCGGTCACCGCGATGATCGCGAGCACCCGGTCGGCGTCCAGGCCGACTAGCGCGGCGCACTGCCGCTCCCGGGCTGCGCGGCGGATCTCATCAGCGATGCTCAGCCTGATCCGCTGCCGCTCCTCCTCGGCCAGCGCGTGGCGCCGGGCCAACTCGGCCAGCGACGTCGCCTCCACCACCAGCGCGACCAGGCGGCCCTGGGTCAGGTCGACGCCGAGGCTGCGCGCCCGCCGCAGGAACTCGGCGACCGAGCCGTGCCGCCCGGCCAGCACGTCCGCGAGCAGCGCGCTCCCCGCGCGCCCAGCCAGGTGCGCCGCGTCCTTCTGGGACAGCAGGGCCAGCCCCAGCGCCGCGCCGGCCCGGTCGAGGACCAAGCCCGTAATCTCGTCCAGCTTGCGGTCGGTCTCCAGCACGTGTACGCGGCCCCACTCCTCGTGCCGCAGCCAGATGCCGACCCACATGCACTTCGGCTCGTCCTCCTCGCCCGGAGCCGCCAGGACCCCAGGCCCGCCGGCTTGGTGCACCCGCCCGCGCTCCACCTTGGTGTGCGCCAACCGCGCGTGCTCCTCCCATAGCGCCAGGACCGCGCTCCGGCCCGCCAGCTCGACCACGTGCTGCGCGGCGTCGGCCAGTACGACGGGGTTGCCGAGGATCTCCGCGAGCCGCTCGATGATCTGCCTGATGTCGGCGCCGGACAGGATCAGGTTGGTGAAGTCCCTGCTGATCGCCTCGGCTTGGCGGAGCAACTCGTACTGGTCGCTGATGATCGCGCGGTGCACCGCCTCGGTCACCTCGATGTACCGCGTCTCGCGCTCCAGCGCGATGAGCGGGAACCCGCGCTGCGCGGCCGCGTGCACCATAGCGGGAGGGATCTCGCCGAACGCCCGGCCGAGTTCCACCACCAGGCCTGCCGCGCCCGCATCGGCGATCTCGGCCAGGTAGCGCCGCTGCGCGCTGGCCGCGCGCTCGATGCCCATGCCCGTGGTCAGCAGCAGCTCGCCTCCGTTGATCAGTTTGGCGATGTCCGCGATCTCGGCGATATGCACCCAGCGGACCGGGCGGTCCAGCGCTTCCGCGCCCGCCACCACCCGTACGCCCGCGCGGCGCAGCACGTCCAGGTCCAGGATCTGGCGCAGCGTCACGCTCACACGGTGCACGATACGGGAATCGGATCGTCCGGGAAATGCACAGTATGTGCGTTGTTGCTCATGATCATCGCTCCTACGATCAAGGCAGCCGTTCGGGCCTAACGGCCGGCTGCCCGACAACGTGGAAGGGGCGTGGCGTGGAGACAAACGAGCAGGTTCAGCCACCGCATGGCGCGGGGCGCTACCGCCAGGAGCTTTCCCGGTCAATCACTGTGCTCGGCAACGTCTTCATCACGCTGTCAGGGGTGACGCCGGCCGCCTCGGTGTTCATCATCGCGCCGGTGGCCCTGGCCGAGGCAGGCAGCGGCGCGTTCGCCTCGTTCGTCTTCGCCGCGATAGTGGGCGTGCTCATGGGCCTGTGCTGGGCGGAGCTCTCCGCGGCGTTCCCGATCGCGGGCGGCGACTACGCGCTCGTCTGGCACTCGTTCAGGGGTCCGGCCGCCAACCGCCGGGTGTCCGCGCTGGCCGGACCGGTCAGTTTCATCACCTTCGCGCTCTACCTCGACTTCATCGCGTTCATCCCGGCCACGATCGCGCTCGGCGCAGGGACCTACTTCGGCGTGATCGCGACCGTGAACGCGCGGGTCATGGGCGCGATCTTCATGCTCATCGCAGCTGGCTTCGCCATCTTCAAGATCCGGTTCAACGCCGTCCTGACCGGCATCTTCCTGGGCATCGAGCTCATCGCCCTGCTCATCGTGACCGTGCTCGGGTTCTCCCACCCGCGCCACTTCTCAGCGCTCCTCCACCCGTCCATCGGCAGCGGGCACGGGCTCCTGGTCGGCGTGGCGTTCAGCGGCGTGCTGGCGGTCACCGCGGTGGCGATCTTCTCCTACAACGGCTACGCCTCGGCGGTGAACTTCGCCGAGGAGACCACGGGGACCGGCCGCAACATCGCCCGGGCCATCCTGTGGTCGCTGGTGATCACGGTGGCCGCCGAACTGATCCCGCTGACCGCGACGATCGTTGGCTCGCCGTCGCTGGCCAAGCTGACCCAGTCCGTCATCCCGATGCAGTACTTCATCGAGGGGACCTCCAACACCGCCCTCTACGATGTGCTGAGCCTGGGCATCGTGCTGGCCATCCTTAACGCGACCATCGCGATCATCTTGTCCTACGCGCGGATCCTGTACAGCGCCGCGCGCGACAAGGCCTTCCCCGGCCCGGTCAGCGGCTGGGTGGCGCAGATCCACCCGCGCTACCGGTCGCCGTGGGTGGCCGCCGCGTTTATCGGCGTCCTGGGCGCGGTGCTGTGTCTGACCGTCTCGCTCGGCACGCTGGTCAACCTGACCGGCGCCAGCCTGGTCGCGGACTACGCGCTGATCGCGATCGCGGCGCTGGTGGCCCGCCCGGTCAAGGCCACCGAGCACAGCCCGTACAAGATGAAGTTCTGGCCGCTCCCGCCGCTGCTCGCACTGGTCAGTCTTGGTTACGTGTTCACCAAGCAGACCGCGCTGCTGCTGAACGTTACCCTCATCACCATGGGCATAGGACTCCTCTACTGGCTGGCCGTGCTCTTGCCGCAGCGCGGCAGGGCCTGGAGCCTGCTGGACGCCGCCTCGAGTGAGCTATCACCGCCCGACCCGGCTCCGGCCGGCGCGGCTGGCTCCGCGGATCCGGCGGGCACGGCGTGAGCCTGCCCGCCGAACACCGCGCCACCCCGGGCGGCAAACCACGCGCCCGCGCGCTCGGGCTGCCGTTCAAGGGGCGGCCCGGCCGGTGGAACGCGATCACCGACGTGCCGGGCATCGAGGTCGGGTACGTCACGCTCATCGAGGGGGATAGCGTGCGGACCGGGGTGACCGCCATCCATCCGCGCGGCCCGGACGGCACCGGCGACCCGGTGGCGGCCGGCTTCCACTCCCAGAACGGCAACGGCGAGATGACCGGGGTTTCCTGGATCAACGAGTCCGGCACGTTCACCGGCCCGGTCGCGATCACGAACACCCACGCGGTCGGGGTCGCGCACGCCGGGATCGTCGCCTGGACGGTTACGCACCATCCCGAGGTGGCCGAGCTGTGGCTGCTCCCGGTGGCCGCCGAGACCTGGGACGGCTACCTGAACGACATCAACGGGCACCACGTCACCGAACAGACCGTGGTCGCCGCGATCGAGGCCGCCAAGCCCGGGCCGGTGGAGGAGGGCTCCGTCGGCGGCGGCACGGGGATGAACTGCTACGAGTTCAAGGGCGGCTCAGGAACCGCCTCACGCCTGGTTCTCTTCGCGGGTGCCTATTACACGGTCGGCGTGTTCCTCCAGTGCAACTTCGGTGACCGCACGGAGCTCGTGCTGGCCGGGGTCCCGCTCGGGCGTGAGCTTGCCGCTGACAACCCGATGGCAGCTCAATCTGTCGCGCCTCCAGGAGCGGGATCTGTCATCGCGGTGGTGGCGACCGACGCGCCGCTGTTCCCGCACCAGTGCCAGGCGCTCGCCCGGCGGGTCACGGCCGGGCTGGCCAGGACCGGGACCACCGGGTCCCACTTCTCCGGAGACCTGTTCCTGGCCTTCTCCACCGCCAACCCCGGTGCCTTCCGCCCGGACTCAACGGTCCTAGAGCGGCTGTCCTTCATCCCATGGAGCAACCTGGACCCGTTCTACACCGCCGTCGTCGAGGCCACCGAGGAGGCAGTGGCCAACGCCCTCGTCGCCAACGAGGACATGACCGGCCGCGACGGCCACCGCACTCCGGCGCTGCCCCGCGACCAGGTCG
>JBOHCK010000188.1:0-11778 GCA_050698755.1 Streptosporangiaceae bacterium
ACCTGCTCGGGGACGTGTTCGGCGACCTGGGAGATGCCGACGTTGGAGGAGTGCGCGATGATGCCGGCGATGGTGTACCGCTCGCCGGGGCCCCACTCCGCGTCCTGGATGCGCTGGCCGCCCAGGTAGATCGAGTACGGGATGTTGTAGGCGCTCATCGGCGTCTGCCCGCCGCGCTCGAACGCGGCCGCGGCGGTCATCACCTTGGCCGTGGAGCCCGGCTGGAACACGTTCTGGACCGCGATGTCGGTAGCCTGGCTGACGTCCGTGACGTTCGTCGGGTCGTACGTCGGCCACTGCGCCATGGCCAGCACGTGCCCGGTTTTCGGCTGGATGATGACGACCGTGCAGTTGCCGGCGTCGCTCTTGGCGACCTGCGCGGCGCAGGCCTGCTCGGCCGCGTACTGCAGCGAGGGGACGATGGTCAGGCGCAGGTCGCTGCCGTTCACCACCGGCGTGTCGTTGCTGCCCGCGAGCGGGATCGGCTGGCCGTTGTTGCTGATCTGCACGTGCTCGCTGCCCTCGTGGCCGGCCAGCAGGGCGTTGTCGGACTGCTCGAGGCCGGCCCCGCCAACCAGGACTCCATTGCTGGTAGTGCCGGTGAAACCGATGATGTCGGAGGTGACGGAACCGTCCGGGTAGGACCTGGCGTAGGCCGGGGTCAGGTAGATGCCCGGCAGGTGCAGGGCGGAGATCTGGTTGCCCGCCTGCGCCGATATGTCCTTGGCCAGGACCACGTACTGCTGCGAGGTCGGGTGCTGGATCTGGCCGATGAGCAGGGCCGCGGGCGTGTTCAGGTAGGCCGCGAGCTTGGTGGCGACCTGGGCCTGATCGGCGACGGGGATCTGCGGCGGGTCGGCGTAGACCAGGTAGGTCTCCACCGTCATCGCGAGGACCTGCCCGTTCGCGGCGGTGATGCTGCCGCGCAGCGCAGGCAGGAAGATCGTCTTCTCCCGCTGTGTGCTGGCCAGCCGCTTGTACGTGTTGGACTCGATGCCCTGGAGCTGCACGAGCCGCGCGGCGAACAGCGACAGCACGAAGACGACGGCCAGCAGCGTGATACCGAGCCGCCGCCTATGGTTACCGCGCGGGATGCGCCGGCGCGGCCGCACGGGAACGGCCCGTACGTACTCGGGGACCGGCTCCCGGCGGATAAAGCCGTGTCCCTCCCGCAGGTCAGTGGGGAGGCCGCGCGGCCGCTCGTACCTTTCATCCGAACGAGCGGTGGTGCCTGCCCCGCGCCGCCCGGGCGGCGGCAAGTGGGGAAAGTCCTGCGGGCTCCGGCTCCGGCTCTGGCTCCGGCGCCTGGGCGGCGCGTCGGTCCGGGGAGGCGGAGAGCCTCTCCGTGACCGGGGGGTCGGGGTCGGGGGGGAATGAGGGGGCGGAGAGCCCCCCCATGCGCGGGGGGTTCCGGGGGGTCGTCCCCCCGGGCGAGCACTGCCTCCCTGGCCAGCACGTCCTCCCTGGCCAGCGGTTCCGCCGGGACCAGCACCTCTCACGGGGTGTACCCGGGGACGTTGATCTGGGAGTCGGCCGCGGAGACCTTACCCGCGACGATCTTGCCCGTCTTGAGGTTGATGAACCGGAGGTTCGGGTTCTGCTGCATGCCGAACTGCTCGGCCTCCTGCGCGATCTGGGTGGGCGACTCGGCCTGCGCGACCTGCTGGGACAGGAGTTGTTCCTGCCGGGCCAGATTCGTGTTCTGCTGCTGCAGGTTGCTGATCCTGAACGACCCCTGGGCGAGCGTCGTGCTGATCATGAGCAGCGAGACCAGGGCGCCGCCGAGCAGGCCGACGAGCAGCAAGAGGAACGGGGCCCGCTTGTGACGCGGCCGGGGCCGGGCCAAGGCGGCGGCCCAGGCGGCGCGCCTGGACGACAGCTTGAAGCCGGGCCTGGCCCGGGGTGGTTTGGCCGGCCTGGTGTGGCGCGGCGCGCTGAGCGGGCGCGTCCGGGGGTCCCGGGCTCCGGGGCGGGGGCGGTCGGGCGCGTCCGGGTTCGGGCGGCGGCGTTCGGCGCGGTCGGGGGCCTCGGCCCGACGGGGTGGCTTGGTGCGGGGTGGCTTGGTGCGGGGGGGCTTGGCGCGACCGGGCGGCTTGGAGCGACCGGGCGGCGGTTCGGTCCGGCCTGGTGGCATGGTCCGGCCGGCCGGAGGCATGGTACGGCCGGATGGTTCCATGGTGCGGCCGGGTGGTGGTACGGCGCGGCCGGGGGGCATGGTGCGGCCGGAGGGCGGCGGAGGCGCGGTGCGGCCTGGTGGGGTGTTGCGGCCGGTCGGCGCGGTGCGGCCGGGTGGGGTGGTGCGGCCCGAGGGCATAGAGGGGCGGCCTGGGGGCATGGGGGCGCGGCCTGGGGGCATGGGGGCGCGGTCGGAGGGCGCGGGGGCGCGGCCGGAGGGCGCGGGGGCGCGGCCGGGCGGCGCTGGGCGGCCTGACGACGGCCGGAAGGTGCGCGGCATCGTGTCCGTGTCCACGTCGGTTCCTCGGGTCATGCGGCCTCCCTGACACGCTCCGCGGCCCGCAGCCGGGCGGATGCCGCGCGCGGATTGACGGCGACTTCTTCGCTATCCGGGCGCTCGGCGCCTCTGGTGAGCAGGCGGAACTGCGTGGTCGCCGCCTGGTGGGGTACAGGCAGGCCGGGCGGCGCCTGGTCGGTGGACAGCCGCACGAGCTCCCGCTTGACGATGCGGTCCTCGAGTGAGTGATAGGCCAGCACCACGACGCGGCCGCCGACGGCCAGCACGCCGAGGGCGGCGGGCAGCGCCCGCCGCAGGGTGCCGAGTTCGTCGTTCACCTCGATCCGCAGCGCCTGGAAGGTGCGCTTGGCCGGGTTCCCGCCGGTGCGCCTAGTGGCCGCGGGGATCGCGTCTTTGACGATGGCGCTCAGCCGGGCGGTGGAGGTGATCGGGGCGCGGGCGCGCTCGCGGACCACCGCGTCGGCGATCCGCCGGGCGAAGCGCTCCTCGCCGAACTCGCGCAGCACACGAGCCAGGTCGGCCGCCGGGTAGCCGTTGACTATATCGGCCGCGGTCCGGGCCGCGGTCAGGTCCATGCGCATGTCCAGCGGGGCGTCCTGGGCGTACGCGAAGCCGCGTGCCGGGTCGTCGAGCTGGGGCGAGGACACGCCGAGGTCGAAGAGCAGGCCCATGACGGGTGCGGGAGTGGCGGCCACGATCGCGGGGATCTCGTCGTAGCGCGCGTGGACCAGGGTGACCCGGCCCGCGTACGGGGCGAGCAGCTCGCGGGCCGCCTCGATCGCGGCCGGGTCGGCGTCGATGCCGATCAGGAGCAGATCGGGGCAGGCTTCCAGGAGAGCGCGGGCGTGCCCGGCCCGGCCGAGGGTGGCGTCCACTAGCACGACGCCCGGGCTGGCCAGGGCAGGCGCGAGCAGGGCCGTGACCCGGCCGACCAGCACCGGCACGTGCGCAGGCCCGGCCATCCGTCCCCCTCTCCCAGTTCGGTTCCCGCGGTCTTTGCTTCCTGCGGTCCCCATCCGCTGCGCCACCGGCTGGCACCGGGGAAGTGATGCCAGCAGGGAACGGCGGATGGGGACCGTCCCGTCAATCCCCTCATCGCCCGCGATCGCTACAGAACTCCCGGGAGCACCTCCTCCGCGGCGGCCTCCTGTGCGGCCTCGTAGGTCTCCCAGGCCTGCGTGTCCCAGATCTCAAGTCGGGTGTTCGCGCCGACCACCACGCAGTCCCGCTGCAGCCCGGCGTAGGTGCGCAAGCTCAGCGGGACGGTGATCCGGCCCTGGCGGTCGGGAATCTCGTCGGAGGCGCTGGCGAAGAAGACCCGGCTGCGGTCCCTGACCGCCTGAGTGGTCTCGGGCTGGCTGCGCAGCGCCTCGGCGATGCGCGCGAATTCGTCCCTCGGGAAGACGTACAGGCAGCGCTCCTGCCCCTGCCCCTTGGTGATCACGATTCCCCCAGCCAGCTCGTCCCGGTACTTGGCAGGCAGGAACAGCCGGCCTTTGTCGTCCAGCCGCGGCGTATGAGTGCCGAGGAACACCGGCACTCACCTCCTGCCACCATGAGCCTCCATTGCCCTCCACTGTACCCCACTTTCCCCCACCGTCAACGTCAGATAAGCCCGGATTTGACTCTCGTCCCCACCTAAGGGCCAGCTAGCGGGGGTGGAGCGAAGTGGGGGACGATGCGAAGGCACCGGAAGAGCGCCGGGGAAGCCTGCCCGCCTGCCGCCCCGGCTATGACAAAACGTCGCAGGTCAGGCACGGAGGAGGGGTTTGGGAGCGGGCTGACGGGATAGATATGCCAGGCCAGCGTCGCGCTTTGACCAGAGAAAGACGTACTGTAGCGATACGGAGCTCGGCCGGGAGCGCCACGTGACGGGAGACCAGGCTTGCTGGCGCCCCAGCGCCAGCGACCCCCAGGGAGGCCATGTGGTTCTGGACACCGGGCGACAGATGCGGGACGCCATCGATGATCTGGTTCCGGCCGCGCACAGGATCGGCAAGGCCATCGAGGCGGTGATCGAGGGCAAGCCCGAGGCGATCAGGCTCACCCTGGCGGTCCTGCTCGCCGAGGGGCACCTGCTCATCGAGGACGTGCCCGGCGTCGGCAAGACGATGCTCGCCAAGGCCCTGGCCAGGGCGATCGATGGGACGGTGCAGCGCGTCCAGTTCACGCCGGACCTGCTGCCCAGCGACATCACCGGGGTGAGCGCCTTCAACCAGGAGCGGCGCGACTTCGAGTTCAAGCCGGGGCCGGTGTTCGCCAACGTCCTGCTCGGCGACGAGATCAACCGGGCCTCGCCCAAGACGCAGTCGGCGCTGCTGGAATGCATGGAAGAACGCCAGGTCACCGTGGACGGCACGACCTACGTGCTGCAGGCGCCCTTCATGGTCATCGCCACCCAGAACCCGGTGGAGATGGAAGGGACGTACCCGCTGCCCGAGGCGCAGCGGGACCGGTTCACGGCGCGGATCTCGCTCGGCTACCCGTCCGCCACCGCCGAGCGGGCCATGCTCGAAAGCCACGGAGCCACGTCGCCACTGGACCAGCTCGAGCCCGTCGCGCGGGCCAGCGACGTGCAGGAACTCGTGATCGCGGTGCGCGGCGTGCTGGTGTCCGACCAGGTCAAGGAGTACCTCATCAGTCTGGCCAACGCCACGAGGACCTCGCCGGAACTGCGCCTGGGCGCGTCACCGAGGGCCACCCTGCACCTGCTGCGGATCAGCCGCGCCTGGGCCGCCCTCGACGGCCGGGACTACGTCATCCCGGACGACGTGCAGGCCCTGGCCGCGCCCGTGCTCGCGCACCGGCTGCTGCCCACGGCGGAGGCGATCGTGGAGCGGCACCTGCCCGAGCACGTGGTGAAGCGGATCGTCTCGCAGCTGTCCCTCCCGCGGCGATGACCTTGGCTGGGCCATGCAAGCGTTCTTCGGCTCACTGACCACGCGGGGCAGGTCGTTCATGGCCGCGGGCGGCGCGGCCATGGTGTGCGGCCTGGCCGTACCGGAACCGGACCTGGTCCGGGTCGGCACCCTGCTCATCATCCTCCCCGTGGTGTCCGCGCTGATCGCGCGGCGGTCCCGCTACCGGCTGTCCTGCAGCCGCAGGCTCGACCCGCCGCGGGTCCCGGCCGGCCACCCGACCATGGTCACGGCGCGGCTGGAGAACGTCTCGCGACTGCGTACGGCCGTCCTGCTCGCCGAGGACGTGACGCCCTACTCGCTCGGCAGCAGGCCGCGGTTCGTGCTGGACGAGATCGAGCCGGCCGGCCACCGGGAGCTCACCTACCAGATCCGTTCCGAGGCCCGCGGCCGGTTCACCATCGGCCCGCTGCGGATCCGCGTCGCGGACGCGTTCGGTCTGGTGGAGATCACTAAGTCGTTCAGCAGCACGAGCACCCTGGTGGTCACGCCGAGGATCTACGACCTGCCGCGGGCGGCGGCGCCGAGCAGCTGGCTCGGCGAGGGCGACGGGGGCATGCGGACGATATCGGCGATCGGCGAGGACGACGCGGCTCCGCGCGCCTACCAGGACGGGGACGGGCTGCGCCGGGTGCACTGGCGGTCGACCGCCCGGTACGGCGAGCTGATGGTGCGCCGCGAGGAACACCAGTGGCGCAACAGCGCCTCCGTCTTCCTCGACACGCGCCGCATCGCGCATTCGGCCGGCGGCACCTCCGCCACGTTCGAGTGGGCCGTGAGCGCGGCGGCCTCGATCGGCGCGCACCTGTCCGGCGAGGGGTTCCGGGCCAGGCTCATCACCGACGACGGAGAGGTCGCCCCGCGCGGCACGTTCCAGGACACCCTGCTCGACATGCTCGCCGTCATCAGCCCCTCGCAGGCCGTCGGGTTCGGGCCCGGCACCACCGCCCTGGCCAATGCCGGCGGCCAGATCATCGCGGTGGTTGGGCGCATGTCCGAAGGCGACGCCAGGATGCTGGCCGCGAGCAGGCGCGGGAACGCGCCGGCGATGGCGCTGGTGCTCGCCGTTTCCAGCTGGGCGACGGACGTGGCGGCCGAGGACACGACCCGGACGGCGGAGATCCTTTCGGCCTCGGGCTGGCGGGTCGCGGTGGCGAACGCCACCACGCCGCTGGCCACCGCCTGGCAGCAGCTGCACAAGCCCGCCGACCGGCCGCTGTCCGTCGGCAGCCTCGGGGGTGAGTGGGGATGACGCCAAACCGCCGGATGACGGTGACCTGCGCGGTCGCGGTCGTGCTCGTCTCCACCGCCATGTACCCGCTGTTCGACTTCTCCGACTGGTTCTTGGCGGGAATCGGCGCCGCGGCCGTGGCCGGGGCGTGCGGGGCGCTCACCAGGCTGCGGGTGCTGCCCGTGCCCGTCTGCCTGGCCGTCGGCGTGCTCGGCCAGCTGTACTACCTCGACGTGCTGTTCGAGGCGCGCCATTGCCTGCTCAGGTTCCTCCCGACCCCGGCCTCAATCCGCCTGCTGTGGGATCTGGTGAGCATCGGGATTTACGACGCGCACAAGTTTGCGCCGCCGGCGGAGCAGGCGTCCGGCCTGGTGCTGCTGGCCGCGGCCGGGATCGGCATCACCGCGGTCCTGACCGACCTGATCGCCGTCCGGCTGCGGTCGACGGCGCTGGCCGGACTGCCCCTGCTCGTCCTGTTCACGGTGCCCGTAACGATGAATGCCCCGAGCGGTTGGGGCACGATCATCGTCTTCAGCCTGGGCACGGCCGGGTACCTGGCCATGCTGAGCGCAGACGGGCGGGAGCGGATCCGGGTCTGGGGCAGGCTGGTGTCACTGTGGCGCACCGGTCCGCTGCACGAGGTCGCCTGGGGTCCGGCCCGCCGCGGTCCCGGGCGCGAAGGCCGGTCCGCCGACCGCGGCCAGGGCGCGGGCCCCGACACCCGTGCGCTGGCCGCGGTGGGGCGGCGGGTCGGGCTCGCGTCGGTAGTACTCGCGCTCGCCATCCCGCTCATCGTGCCGGGCCTGCACCCGGGCCGGCCGTTCGCCACGGGACCTGGCATCGGCGGCAACGCCCCGGGCCCGGGCGGCGCGGCCCTCTCCGACGCGCTGTCGCAGACCCTCTCGCAGCTGCGCGAGACCCACCCGACCCAGGTGCTGGCCTATACGACGTCGGCCTCGCCGACTCTCCAGCGCGATGATGCGCAGTACCTGCATCAGTGGGTGCTCGACACGCTGGGCGACCCGGGGACGGGCTGGGAGGTCACCAGCTACTACACGGCGGCCATGCCGTCCACCACCCTCCCGCCGCCCCCCGGGCTGAGCACATTCTCCGCCGCCACGCTGGTGACGACCACCGTGACTTCGGTGACCAGGGGCGCGCTGACCTCAAGTTCGGCGCCGACCTTCCTGCCCGTGCCCTACCCGGCGACCAGGGTCAACGTCGCCGGAACGTGGCTCACCGACCCCGAGGTCATGGTGTTCTCCGCCTCGAACGCCGCCGACGTCGAGTCGTACCAGGTCACCAGCTACGCGGTAGATCCCACCCCGGAGGAGCTGGAGACGGCCCCGCCGCCCCCTGTGTCGTCCATGACCGGGGACCTGCAGCTGCCCTCGGCCTACCGGACGCCCGCGCTCGAGCACATCGCAGACTTGATGACGGCCGGCGACCACACCGAGTACGAGAAGGTGCGGGCGCTGGCCGACTGGCTCTCGGGGAGCGAGTTCACCTACGACGACGCGGCAAAGTCCTTCGACACCCCGGACGGCCTGCTGAGCTTCCTGGACAAGACGCGCAAGGGCGTGTGCGTGCAGTCGGCGTACGCGATGACCGTACTCACCCGCCTGCTCGGCATCCCGGCCCGGATGGTCCAGGGCTACACCGCGGGCAGCCTAGCGGCGAAGAACACCTACGTGGTCAAGTCCTCCGACGCGCACGTCTGGACGGAGGTCTACTTCACCGGCTACGGCTGGATCAGGTTCGAGCCCACGCCCAGCGGCCAGGGCACCGCGCAGCCCCCCAACTACATGGGGCCCTCGACCGGGACGGGTCAGCTGGTCAACCCAACCCCGCAGTCTTCCCAGGGGACGTCCGGCGGGCACCCGGGGACCCCCACAGGTCCGTTTGGGCGCCGGCTACCGCCGCCGGGCGGGGGCCCGGCCGGAGTCTCAGGCGGCAAGTCGGCCGGGTCTGGCTGGGCCGCCATCCTCCTCGCGGTGCTGGCGGCGATCGCGCTGGCCTGCGGGGTTATCGCGATCGTGGCGCCCCCAGCGCACCGCGCCCTGTCCGCCCACGCCGACGCGCCCCGGCGCAGGCCGGTGACCTTCACCACGCTGGTCCTGACGGCGGTCGCGGCCGCCGTCGTCTTGCTCGCGCTGTACCGGGTCCTTTCGCACGCCGGAATCGACTTGCGGGCCGGCTGGGCGACGGTTGGCATCACCTTCGGCGCGGCCTGCGCGGTCATGCTGGTCGCGCCTGCGACCAGCCGGTTTATCGTACGGCGGTGGCGCTGGGCGCTGGCCAAGGACGACGTGGGCCGGGCGCACGCCGCCTGGCGCGAGTTCCGCGACGACCTGGCGGACCTCGGCGTCAGTGCCCGGTCGAGCGAGCCGCCGCGAACCTTGGCCGGCCGGGTCACGGCGGGGCTGCCCGAGCAGGCCGGGGACGCTGTCCGCAGGCTCGCGCTGGCCGAGGAGCGAGCCAGTTACGCGGCGCGCCCGGTCGAGGGGGCCAGCCTGAGGCGGGACGGCGCCGCGGCCAGGAGCGGGATCGCGGCCACGGCCCGGCCCGGCGCGCGCTGGCGCGCCCGGATCTTCCCGGCTTCGGTGCTCACCGCGGCGGCCGACAGCACCGCGGCGATCTCTGAACGCGTGTCGGCGCTGATCTCGCGCCGGATGATGGAGCGCAGGCAGGGGAGCTGAGAAACCGAGCGCAGGCTACGGCTGCGGCTAGAGAATCTGGACGGGACGGAGCGCAGGCAGGTGCGCTGAGGAATCCGGGCCAGATGGTACGCGCCGGGTGGCGCGGTGATTACATCCTGCGGTCACCTTCCTGGCGGCGACGCCAGCGTTCTTCCATCCGTTCCATCATCCGGGCCTTCCAGCCCAGGTCCGACTGGCGGCGCCCGGCGGACCGGCCCTGAGCCGACATCCTGGCCCGGTCCTGCACGGCCCGCACCCGAGCTGCGTGCCTCCGCCAGGTGACCAGCGCCCACACCAGGGACAGCAGCGTGAACGCGGCTCCGGCCGCCTCCAGGTACAGATGGCGAGTTACCACGCCCGCTGCGATGAGGCCTGCGCCGACCAGCACCCCGATCAAGCCCTGTACCAGTTTGCGCTTGTAGTGCACGCGCGGATCGCTGGAGCGCACGAGACGCCCGAACTTCGGATCCTCCCTGTAGAGCGCTTGCTCGATCTGCTCCAGCTGGCGCTGCTCGTGTTCAGAGAGCGGCACGACGCCTCCCATAAAAAACATTTGCGCCCGGAACGTGCGAGGTGACCGCCACCTCGCATACCCGGTTCATTTTCCAGAATACGAGCGTTGACACATTACGTGGAAGACCGCACCCCCTAGCAGGTAAGAAAGCGTCCGGTCCGGGGCGCTCCGCGTCGTCCACCAGGGAAGCCGGCCGGATCACGCCAGACCCGAACCGCCTCGCGATCTTGTCCACCGCCTGGTCCGCTTCCCGCCAGCCGACCGGCCGGTCGTCGAACGTCAGCTGGGCGTTCGAGCCTGCCGCAGGCACCAGGCCGGATACCCGCACCCCGACCAGCCGCAGCCGGGCGCCGCCCGCCAGGCCCGACGACTCGTACAGCGAGCAGGCCGTGGCGTAGATCTGGTTGGTCACGTCGGTCGGGTACGCCAGCGTCCTGGAGCGCGTCATCGTCTTGAAGCTGGCCAGCCGCAGCTTGACCGAGACCGTCCGGGCCAGGTACCCGCCGGCCCGCAGCCCGCGGGCCGTCCGTCCCGACAGCCTGAGCAGCTCCCGCCTGATCCGGTCCGGGTCATCGATGTCGGTGGCGAACGTCTCCTCGGCGCCGATGCTCTTCTCGGGCACGTGCGGCGTCACCCGGCGCTCGTCGCGGCCCCAGGCCAGGGCGGCGAGGTGCGTCCCCGCCGCCGCCCCGAGTTCGCGCTGCAGGGTAGCCAGCGGGGTGTGCGCGATATCGCCCACCGTGCGCAGGCCCAGCCGGGCCAGGATCTCGCCGGTCCGCTCCCCCACACCCCACAGCGCGGAGACGGGCAGCGGGTGCAGGAAGTCGAGCACGCCCGCCGCCGGGACGACCAGCAGGCCGTCAGGCTTACAGCGGGCGGAGGCGATCTTGGCCACGAACTTGGACGGCGCGACCCCGATCGAGCAGTTGATGCCCTGCTGCTCGGCAACCTGGGCCCTGACGAGCGCGGCGATCCGCGCGGGCGGGCCGAGCCGGCGCAGCGCGCCTCGCACGTCGAGGAACGCCTCGTCCAGGGCCAGCGGCTCCACCTGGGGAGTGACCGTGCCGAAGATGGCCATCACCTCCTTGGAGGTGGCGGCATAGGCCTGGTGCCTGGGCGGGACGAATACGGCCTGCGGGCACAGGCGCCGGGCCCGCAGCACCGGCATCGCCGAGTGCACCCCGAAGGCGCGGGCCTCGTACGACGCGGACAGCACCACGCCGCGACCGCTGGCTCCGCCCACGATGACCGGCTGGCCCGCGAGCTCGGGCCGGTCCCTGATCTCCACGCTTGCGTAGAACGCGTCCATGTCGACGTGAAGGACGTGACAGCCCGTGTCATCCGGCGGGGCGCCTTGGTGACCCGGGTCGGCCCGCATGGCGTCAGCGATGGCCGAGGATGTGCAGCTGGGCCGCGATATCGCGCAGGGGCGGGGTAAGCGCTGCGGCCGCCTCGAGCGCCCGCAGTGCCTCGGCGCTGCCCGGGTCGCCGTCCACCAGCGCGGCGGGCACCAGGCCGCTGAAGATGCGCACCCCGTGCGCCTCCCCGGCGCGCAGCCCGGCCCCCTCGATCAGCGCGGTCAGCCCGGCCAGCGTGAACCGGCGTGGAGCGTCAGGGGGGCCGAGGGGGTTTGGGGGAAAAGGCTTCCCCCCAAGACCGGGGGGTTCCGGGAGGTCGCCCCCCCGGGCCAGCAGCAGCATCGCCTCGGCGAAGCGGCCGGCCAGCGCGCGGTGCAGGACCGCGGCAACCTCGTTGGCCGCCAGCACGCTGACGGTGGCCCGCGGCCGCAGCACCCGGGCGATGGCGGTCATCGCCTCGGCCGGGGAGTCCACGTATTCGAGCACGTTATGGCAGATGACGAGGTCCGCCGCGGCCACGCCCGCGACGCCGTCCAGGCTGGCGGCCTCGCCCTGCACCGCCGCCAGGCGCGCGCCCGCCTCGGC
>JBOHCK010000189.1:0-11705 GCA_050698755.1 Streptosporangiaceae bacterium
CCGCGCCCAGGTACACCGAGCCAGGCGCGGTAAGCCTGGACAGGACGTAGCTGAGGTACTCGGCGGTGGGGCGCCCCGGCCGGATGCCGGGGATGAACCCGCCGTACTTCTTCATGTTGTCGGCCACGTCAGTGGGGTTGAAGGTGATCGACACGTAGAAGTACGTGAACCCGATGATGAGCACGAAGAACGCGGCCATGTAGATGGCTGAGCTGCTCTGCTCGATGTAGCGAGTGACCCAGGACACCCAGCCGGACGTGCTGTTATGCCCGAACAGCTGCGCGGCGAGCGTCGGGATGTACAGCAGCGAGGAGGCGAAGATGACCGGGATGACCCCGGCCTGGTTCACCTTCATCGGGATGTAGGTCGAGGTGCCGCCGTACATTCGCCGGCCCACCATCCGTTTGGCGTACTGGACCCGGATGCGGCGCTGCGCCTGCTCCATGAAGACGATGAACGCCACGATGGCCACCACGACCACGACCGCGGCGGCGGCGTAGAACAGGCTCTTGTCCCGCTCGATGGCCAGGATCTCACCGGGGATGACCGAGATGACGGTGGTGAAGATTAGCACCGACATGCCGTTGCCGACCCCGCGGTCGGTGATGAGCTCGCCCAGCCACATGATGACCGTCGTGCCCGACACCATGCAGATCACCATCGTGGCGATGCTGAACACCGAGGCGTTGGGGATCAGCGGGTTGTCCGCGGCCGTGCCGCACCCGTTGAACAGGGTGCCCGACCTGGCCAGCTCGATGTAGCCGGTGGACTGCAGGACGGCCAGGCCCACGGTCAGGTACCTGGTGTACTGGGTGATCTTCGCCTGGCCCGCCTGCCCCTCCTGCTTCAGCGTCTCAAGCCGCGGGATCACGACCGTGAGCAGCTGCAGGATGATGCTGGAGGTGATGTAGGGCATGATGCCCAGGGCGAACACCGACAGGCGCAGCAGCGCCTGGCCGCTGAGCAGGTTCACGATGGCCAGGACGCCGGCCGTGGCGCTGCCCGTCTGGGTGGCCAGGTTGGAGCAGTAGGCCACGTTCTTCTCGTCGATGCCGGGGGTCGGCAGTGACGCGCCGAACCGGAACAGCGCGATGAGACCCAGCGTGATCAGAATCTTCTTGCGGAGATCCGGCGTCTGGAACGCCCGCACGAAGGCCGTCAGCATCTGCAGTCCTCGGTTCGCTCGATCGGGCAGTCCACGTATCCTACCCGGCCCGTCATGGGTTGTCTGTCTTCCTAGACTAGGACAGCTCGGTGACCGTACCGCCCGCCCGCTCGATCTTCTCGGCGGCCTTGGCCGAGAACGCGTGCGCGGTCACGCGCAGCGCCACGGAGAGTTCACCGGTGCCGAGCACCTTGATCAGCTCGCCCTTGCGCGCCGCGCCCCGGGCGACCAGGTTCTCGGGCGTCACGTCGCCGCCCTCCGGGTACAGCTCCGCCAGCCTGCCGGTGTTCACCACCTGGTAGGAGGTGCCGAAGCCCGCGTTGGAGAAGCCCTTGAGCTTCGGCACCCTGCGGTGCAGCGGCATCTGGCCGCCCTCGAAGCCGAGCCTGACCGTATTGCGCGCCTTGGTGCCCTTGGTACCGCGTCCCGCGGTCTTGCCCTTAGACGCCTCGCCGCGCCCGAGCCTCGTCTTGGCCTTGTGCGCCCCGGGCGCCGGCCGCAGGTGATGCAGCTTGAGCCCGCGCCCGGACGCGGCCTGTTCGTCCGCCATCTTTAGTCCACTTCCTCCACCGTCACCAGGTGGCGCACCGTCTTGATCATGCCGCGGAACTCCGGGCGATCCGGCTTGACCACTATCTGGCCGATCCGGCGCAGTCCCAGCGACCGCAGCGAATCGCGCTGGTCGCTCGTCCCGCCGATCTCCGACTTGACCTGTTTCACCTTCAGCTGTGCCATCTGTCCGCTCCCCTAGGATCCCGCCGCCGCGGCGCGGGCCCGCAGCATCGCCGCGGGGGCCACGTCCTCGATCGGCAGGCCACGCTTGGCCGCGATCTCCTCGGGCCGGTTCAGGCTCTTCAGCGCGGCCACCGTCGCGTGCACCACGTTGATCGGGTTGGACGAGCCCAGCGAGCGCGACAGCACGTCGCTGATGCCGGCGCACTCGAGCACGGCCCGCACCGGGCCGCCGGCGATGACGCCGGTACCCGGGCTGGCCGGCTTGAGCAGCACGACGCCCGCGGCGGCCTCGCCCTGGACCGTGTGCGGGATCGTGCTGGCGATCCTGGGCACGCGGAAGAAGTGCTTCTTCGCCTCTTCGACGCCCTTGGCGATCGCGGCGGGGACCTCCTTGGCCTTGCCGTACCCGACGCCGACCATCCCGTTGCCGTCTCCCACCACCACCAGGGCGGTGAAGCTGAAGCGCCGGCCACCCTTGACCACCTTGGCCACGCGATTGATCTTGACCACGTGCTCAAGGTAGGCGGCCTGCTTGTCAGCAGCGCTGCCGCGCCGGTCCTCACGGCGCTCGCGCCGCTCGCCGCCGCCGCCGCGCCGCGGAGCTCCTGGCATTAGCCCTTCCTCATCTCTGTAGCCTGTCTGTTGCTCGACTTCATCGGGGCACTTGGGCTCACAGTTTCAGGCCGCCTTCCCTGGCGCCGTCCGCGAGCGCGGCGATGCGCCCGTGGTAGCGGTAGCCACCGCGGTCGAACACCACGGCCTCGATGCCGGCCTGCGCCGCTCGCTCTGCGAGCAGCTCGCCGACCTGGCGGGCCTTGGCGGTCTTGTCGCCCTCGGCCGCCCGGATCGCCGACTCCATGGTGGAGGCGGCGGCCAGCGTGCGGCCCACGGTGTCGTCGACGATCTGCGCGAACATGTGCCGGGCCGACCGGTTGACCACCAGCCGCGGCCGACTCGGAGTGCCCGCGACCTTCTTGCGTACCCGCAGGTGACGACGCGCGCGCGCGGCCGCGGATAGCTGCGTGCGGGGACGCACCCGCCCGGTGGCGCGTGCGTACGACCTGGTCTTGGTGCCAGCCATGGCCTACTTTCCAGCCTTCCCGACCTTGCGGCGGATCTTCTCGCCCTGGTACCGCACGCCCTTGCCCTTATAGGGGTCCGGCTTGCGGAGCTTGCGGATCTGCGCGGCGATCTCGCCGACCGCCTGCTTGTCGATGCCCTCCACCACGAACCTGGTGGGTGCCTCGACCCGGAAGCTGATCCCCTCCGGTGGATGGATGGTCACCGGGTGGCTGAAGCCAAGCGCAAACTCCAGGTCACTGCCCTTGGCCTGGACCCGGTAGCCGACGCCCACGATTTCCAGCGTCTTGCTGTAGCCGTCGGTGACACCGGTGACCATGTTCGCGATCAGCGTCCGGGACAGGCCATGCAGCGCGCGCACGGGCCCGTCGTCGTTCGGCCTGGTCACCCGGATCACGCCGTCTTCGCGCACGACGTCGATAGGGTCGGCGACGGTGTGCCGCAGCGTGCCCTTCGGGCCCTGCACGGTGACGTCGCGTCCCTCGATGGTGACCTGTACCCCGCTGGGGATGGTCACGGGGAGCCGCCCGATTCTCGACATAGCAGCTCCTCCCTTACCAGACGTAGGCGAGGACTTCCCCGCCCACGCCACGCTTCTTGGCTTGCTTGTCGGTCAGCAGCCCGCCCGACGTGGAGATGATCGCCACGCCGAGGCCACCGAGGACCCTGGGCAGGTTGTCTTTCTTCGCGTAGACGCGCAGCCCCGGCTTGGAGACCCGCTTGATGCCCGCGATGGAGCGCTCGCGCGAGTTCCCGTACTTCAGGGTGATCACGAGGTTCTTGCCGACCTCCGCGTCTTCGACGCGCCAGGCGGCGATGTAACCCTCCTGCTGGAGGATCTCCGCGATGTGGGACTTGATCTTGGAATACGGCATGCCCACGGAGTCGTGGTACGCCGAGTTCGCGTTCCGCAGACGCGTGAGCATGTCTGCGATCGGATCGGTCATTGCCATGGCCAGCTGGCCTTCCTCACCGCGGTTTCCCCTGCGGGACCTGCGGTGTTCGCTTGCCTAGAGTTCTTCACTGATCTGATTGTCTGGTTGTTACCAGCTCGACTTGGTGATGCCGGGCAGTTCGCCGCGGTGCGCCATCATGCGGAAGCAGATCCGGCACAGGCTGAACCTGCGGTAGACCGCACGCGGCCGACCGCACCGGGTACACCGCGTGTACCCCTGGACCTTGAACTTGGGGGTCCGCTTCTGCTTGGCGATCAGCGCCTTCTTCGCCACTTGTCACCCCTCCCTGAAGGGGAAGCCGAGCCGCCGCAGCAGGGAGCGACCTTCGGCGTTGTTGGTTGCGGTGGTCACGAGGGTGATGTCCATCCCGCGCTGCCTGTCCACCTTGTCGGGGTCGATCTCGTGGAACATGACCTGCTCGACCAGGCCGAACGTGTAGTTCCCTTGACCGTCGAACTGCTTGTCGGACAGGCCGCGGAAGTCGCGGATCCGGGGCAGCGCGATCGTGAGCAGGCGGTCGAGGAACTCCCACATGCGGTCGCCGCGCAGCGTGGTGTGCGCACCGATGGGCATGCCCTCGCGCAGCTTGAACTGGGCCACCGACCGCTTCGCCCTGGCCACCGCCGGCTTCTGCCCGGTGATCGTGGACAGGTCGCGCACCGCTCCCTCGATGAGCTTGGCGTCCCTGGCCGCCTCGCCGACGCCCATGTTGACCACGATCTTGACCAGCCTGGGAATCTGCATCACGTTGCCGTACGCGAACTCTTCCCGCAGCGCGGGCGCGATCTCCTCCCGGTAGCGCACCTTGAGCCGCGGCAGCGCGGGAGCCTGCACCGTCTCGGTCGTCATGAGATGTCCTTCCCGCTCGGCCGGGCGACGCGGACCTTGTTGCCGTCCTCGTCGATCCGGTAGCCGACCCGGGCCGCCCGCTTGGTATCGGGGTCGACCAGCTGGACGTTGCTCACGTCGATGGGCGCTTCCTCGTGCGTGATGCCACCCTCCTTGTAGGCGCGGCGGCCCTGGTAGGTGACCTTCTTGTTCTTCTTGGCCACGTTGACGCCCTGGACGAGGACCTTGCCCCGCTCCGGGTAGGCCGCGATGACCTCTCCGGTGCGCCCGCGGTCACGGCCGGCCACGACGATCACGTGATCGCCCTTCCTGATCTTCATCTAGAGCACCTCCGGCGCCAGCGAGATGATCCGCATGAAGCGCTTCTCGCGCAGCTCACGGCCGACGGGGCCGAAGATGCGGGTCCCGCGCGGGTCACCGCCGTCCCTGATCAGCACCGCGGCATTCTCATCGAACCGGATGTAGGAGCCGTCGCCTCGGCGGCGCTCCTTGCGGGTGCGCACCACGACCGCCTTGACGACATCGCCCTTCTTCACACCGGCGCCGGGAAGGGCGTCCTTCACCGTCGCCACGATGACGTCACCGATGCCCGCGTATCGCCGACCGCTGCCGCCGA
This sequence comes from Streptosporangiaceae bacterium, assembly GCA_050698755.1. Classification (GTDB taxonomy): domain Bacteria; phylum Actinomycetota; class Actinomycetes; order Streptosporangiales; family Streptosporangiaceae; genus Palsa-504. The sequence continues at coordinate 5,402 of JBOHCK010000189.1, forward strand.
GCACACGGATGCACAAGATCTCCTTGGCACCCGTGTTGTCGGCGACCTTGAGTCGCGACTCCTGCTGGATCACGTCAACTCCTGCTATCTCACGCCGGCATCGGAGCCAGGCGGAACGATTACTTGGCCCTCTCGAGGATCTCGGCTACCCGCCAGCGCTTGGTCGCCGACAGCGGCCGGGTCTCCATCAGCAGCACGCGGTCACCCACGCCGCAGGCGTTGGCGGCGTCGTGCGCCTGGTACTTCTTGGTACGGCGCAAGACCTTGCCGTACTTGGGGTGCTTGACGTGATCCTCGACCATTACGACGACGGTCTTGTCCATCTTGTCGCTGACCACGATGCCTTCCCTGCCCTTGCGGTAACCCCGTGTCGTCACGGCACCGCCCTTGGCGTCCTCGCTCACTCGTCCGCCTCCTCGGCCTCGTCATCCTCGGTGCCGTCATCGGCCCTTACCACGGCGGCCGACGTCTCCGCCTCTGGATCCGGCTCACCCGATTCCTCGATCAGGGTGATGATCCCGAGCTCGCGCTCGCGCATCACCGTGTAGATCCGGGCGATCTCCTTGCGGACCGCGCGTAGCCTGCCGTGGCTCTCCAGTTGCCCGGTGGCACCCTGGAAACGCAGGTTGAACAGCTCTGCCTTTGCCTCGGTCAGCTTGTGCTGAAGTTCCTCTTCGGTGGACACGCGCAGCTGCGCGGTCAGGCCGCTAGCCATCAGCCCTCACCAAACTCTCGCTTGACGACCTCGGCCAGGTCAGCTGGCAGAGCATGGGGAGCTTGCATCCTTGACATCAGCCCTCACCGAACTCTCGCTTGACGACCTCGGCCAGGTCAGCTGGCAGAGCATGGGGAGCTTGCATCCTTGACATCAGCCCTCACCGAACTCTCGCTTGACGACCCGGCACTTCATGGGGAGCTTGTGAATCGCGCGCCGCAGCGCCTCCCTGGCCACCGGCTCTGAGATTCCGGAAATCTCGAACATGACCCGGCCGGGCTTGACGTTGGCGATCCACCATTCCGGTGAGCCCTTGCCTGAGCCCATGCGCGTCTCGGCCGGCTTCTTGGTCAGCGGCCGGTCCGGGTAGATGTTGATCCACACCTTGCCACCACGGCGGATGTGCCTGGTCATGGCGATACGCGCGGCCTCGATCTGCCGGTTGGTCACGTACGCGTGCTCCAGGGCCTGAATACCGAACTCGCCGAACGACACTTCCGTCCCGCCGGTGGCGTTGCCGGTCCGGTGCGGACGGTGCTGCTTGCGGTGCTTGACCCTGCGCGGAATCAGCATGGCTAGCCCTCCTCGCCCGCAGATTCGGCCGGACGACGGCCACGGCGGCCCGCGCCCTGCGGCTCACGCGGGCGCTGGGTCCGCTGCGCGGCGGCGGCGCGCAGCGCGGCCTGCTGCGCCTCGCGGCCGGCCCGGCTGGTCGGCGCCTCGCCCCGGTAGATCCAGACCTTCACGCCGATCCGCCCGAAGGTGGTGCGGGCCTCGTAGAAGCCGTAGTCGATGTCCGCGCGCAGCGTGTGCAGCGGCACCCGGCCCTCGCGGTAGAACTCAGAGCGCGACATCTCCGCGCCGCCGAGGCGGCCCGAGCACTGCACCCGGATCCCCTTGGCGCCGCCCTTCATCGCGCTCTGGATCGCCTTGCGCATGGCCCGCCGGAACGAAACCCGGCTGGACAGCTGCTCGGCGACACCCTGGGCGACCAGCTGGGCGTCGGTCTCCGGGTTCTTCACCTCGAGGATGTTCAGCTGGATCTGCTTGTTGGTCAGCTTCTCCAGGTCGCCGCGGATGCGGTCAGCTTCAGCACCGCGCCGCCCGATGACGATCCCGGGGCGGGCGGTGTGGATGTCCACGCGCACCCGGTCCCTGGTCCGCTCGATCTCGACCTTGGAGATGCCGGCCCGTTCCATGCCGCGCTGCAGCATCTTCCGGATCGCCACGTCCTCGGCCACGTACTCCTTGTACAGCTTGTCGGCGTACCAGCGGCTCTTGAAGTCCGTGGTGATGCCGAGCCGGAACCCGTGCGGGTTCACCTTCTGCCCCACTAGCGGGTCCCTCCCTCGGCGTCGTCGGAGACGATGATCGTGATGTGGCTGCTGCGCTTGCGGATCTTGTAGCCGCGGCCCTGGGCGCGCGGCCTGAACCGCGGCAAGGTCGGGCCCTCGTCGACCCAGGCGCGGCGGACCCACAGCATGTCCCGGTCCGCGCGCACGCCCATGGCGTCCGCGTTGGCGACGGCGCTGGCGAGCACCTTGCCGACCGGGTCGCTGGCCGACTGCGGCGCGAAGGCGAGCACGGCCTTGGCCTCGTCAGCGGGCAGCCCGCGGATCAGGTCCACCACCCGGCGGGCCTTCCGCGGCGTGACGCGGACGTACCGCGCCTTTGCCCTGGCTTCCATCATTCCTCCTGAGTCCGGCTAGCGACGGCTGCGCCGGTCGTCTTTGACATGACTGCGGAAAGTCCGCGTGGGTGCGAACTCGCCGAGCTTGTGGCCCACCATCGACTCGGTGATGAACACCGGGATGTGCTTCCTGCCGTCGTGAACGGCGATCGTGTGCCCCAGCATCGCCGGAACGATCATGGAGCGCCTGGACCACGTCCTGATGACGGTCTTGGTGCCCTTCTCGTTCTGCACGTCCACCTTCTTGATCAGGTGGTCGTCCACGAAGGGGCCCTTCTTAAGGCTACGAGGCATTACCTGCTGCTCCTACCGCTTGTTCCTGCCACGGCGACGGCTGATCAGCCGGTCACTGGGCTTGTGCGCCCGCCGGGTCCGGCCCTCCGGCTGACCCCACGGGCTGACCGGATGGCGTCCGCCCGAGCTCTTGCCTTCGCCGCCGCCCAGCGGATGGTCAACGGGGTTCATGGCGACACCGCGCACCGAGGGGCGGCGCCCCTTCCACCTGCTGCGGCCGGCCTTGCCGAGCTTGACGTTGCCCTGCTCGGCGTTGCCGACCTCACCGACCGTAGCCCGGCAGGTCGCGTCGACCCGGCGGATCTCGCCGGACGGCATCCGGAGCTGTGCGTAGCCGCCCTCCTTGGCCAGCAGCTGCACACCCGCGCCCGCCGACCGCGCGATCTTCGCCCCGCCGCCTGGACGCAGCTCGATGGCGTGCACCACCGTGCCGGTCGGGATGCTGCGCAGCGGCAGCGAGTTGCCCGGCTTGATGTCCGCGCCCGGGCCGCTTTCCACGCGGTCACCGGCAGACAGGCCCTGCGGGCAGATGATGTAACGCTTCTCGCCGTCGGCGTAGTGCAGCAGCGCGATCCGGGCGGTCCGATTCGGGTCGTACTCCACGTGCGCGACCTTGGCGGGGACGCCGTCCTTGTCCGCGCGCCGGAAGTCGATCAGCCGGTAGGACCGCTTGTGCCCGCCGCCCTGGTGCCTGGCGGTGACCCGGCCGTGCACGTTCCGGCCGCCGCGGGAGTGCAGCGGGCGCACCAGCGACTTCTCCGGCTCGGTCCTGGTGACCTCGGCGAAGTCAGAACCGCTCGCCCCGCGCCGGCCAGGGGTGGTCGGCTTGTACTTACGGATAGCCATGTCTCGTCGCGTCTCCCTTAACCGACCGAGCCGCCGAATATGTCGATCCTGTCCCCCGCGGCGAGGGACACGATCGCCCGCTTGGTGTCCGGCCGCTGGCCCCAGCCGTAGCGGGTGCGCCTGCGCTTGCCCGGGCGGTTCACGGTGTTGACCCCGGTCACCTTGACCCCGAACACGGCCTCGACCGCGAGCCTGATCTGGGTCTTATTGGCGCCGGGAGCCACGATGAACGTGTACTTGCCCTCGTCGAGCAGCCCGTAGCTCTTCTCGGAGACCACCGGCCGAATCAGGATGTCCCTGGGGTTGTTGTCCCGGCTCACTGGTCTGTCCCCCTCACTGACCTGGTCACGAACGCCGCCAGGGCCTGCTCGGTGAAGACCACGTGGTCGCTGGCCAGCACGTCGTAGGTGTTGAGCTGGTCCTCGGCCAGGACGTGCACGCCCGGCACGTTCCGCAGCGACTTCCAGGTGAGCTCGTCGTCGCGGTGCGCGACCACCAGGACCGGACGGCCTAGAGATCCGATTGCCCCGGTCAGCACGGCCACCGCGTCCCTGGTCCTGGGCACGTCGCCGTCGACGAAGCCGCTGACCACCAGGACCCGGCCGTGGCTGAGCCGGTCGGACAGCGCGCCGCGCAGCGCGGCCGCCTTCATCTTCTTCGGCGTGCGCTGCACGTAGGAGCGCGGTACCGGGCCGTGCGAGACGCCACCGCCCGTGTAGTGGGGGGCCCGCAGGGAACCCTGGCGGGCGCGGCCCGTGCCCTTCTGCCGGTAGGGCTTCCTGCCGCCGCCGCGGACCTGGCCGCGGGTCTTGGCGGAGTGCGTGCCCTGCCTGGCCGCCGCCTGCTGCGCCACCACGACCTGGTGGATCAGCGGCACGTTCACCTTGGCGGCGAAGATCTCCTCGGGCAGCTCGACGGTCTTGTCATCCTGGCCTGACGGCGTGATGACGGGGATCGCGGTCATCCGGCTTCACTCCCACGCGTTTCTGTGGTCCTGGCCGCGCTGCGGACAAGCACGACGCGGCCGCTCGGGCCGGGCACCGCGCCCTTGATCAGGAGCAGCCCGCGCTCGGCGTCGACCGCGTGCACGGTCAGCGACTGGACCGTGGTCCGCACGCCGCCCATCCGGCCTGCCATCCGCACGCCCTTGAACACCCGGCCCGGGGTGGCGCACGCGCCGATGGACCCGGGCGAGCGGTGCTTGCGCTGGGTTCCGTGCGCGGCGCCCAGGCCTTTGAACCCGTGTCTCTTCATGACGCCCGCGGTGCCCTTGCCCTTGCTCTTGCCGGTCACGTCCACGCGCTGCCCGTTGGCGAACACCTCGGCGGTGACCTCCTGCCCGAGCGTGTACTCCGACGCGTCGTCGGTACGCAGTTCGGCCAGGTACCTGCGCGGGGTCAGGCCGGCCTTCTCGAACTGGCCGCTGACCGGCTTGGTCACCTTCCGGGGGTCGATCTCGCCGAAGCCGAGCTGCACGGCCGAGTACCCGTCGCGGTCCGGAGTGCGTACGGCGGTCACGACGCACGGCCCGGCCTGGACCACCGTGACCGGCACGATCTGCCCGGCCTCGTTGAAGACCTGGGTCATGCCGAGCTTGGTGCCCAGGATCCCCTTCATTTGCTTGCCCATGTCGGTAAGTTCCTCAGAGCTTGATCTCGATGTCGACGCCAGCGGGAAGGTCGAGGCGCATCAGCGAGTCCACCGTCTTCGGCGTGGGGTCGATGATGTCGATCAGCCTCTTGTGCGTCCGCATCTCGAAGTGCTCGCGTGAGTCCTTGTACTTGTGCGGAGAGCGGATGACGCAATACACGTTCTTCTCGGTAGGCAGCGGCACCGGGCCGGCCACCCGCGCGCCGGTACGCGTCACGGTGTCGACGATCTTCCGCGCCGAGCTGTCGATGACCTCGTGGTCATATGCCTTGAGCCGGATGCGGATCTTCTGTCCCGCCATGGTGGCCTCGGTGTCCTTCGCTTGTCTGGTCAGCCGCTGTACGTACGTCGCTCGTGCCGCGGCGGCCGGGCCGGATAGCCCGGCCGCCGCGTTACGACCGTTACTTGATGATCCTGGTGACCCGGCCGGCGCCGACGGTGCGGCCGCCCTCGCGGATCGCGAACCGCAGGCCTTCCTCCATGGCGATCGGCTGGATCAAGTCGACCTTCATGTCGGTCCGGTCCCCCGGCATGACCATCTCGGTGCCTTCAGGCAGGTTCACCACGCCGGTCACGTCGGTGGTACGGAAGTAGAACTGCGGACGGTAGTTGTTGAAGAACGGCGTGTGCCGGCCGCCTTCGTCCTTGGACAGGATGTAGACCTGGCCCTCGAACTCGGTGTGCGGGGTGTTGGTGCCCGGCTTGATGACGACCTGGCCGCGCTCCACCTCCTCGCGCTTGATGCCGCGCAGCAGCAGGCCCACGTTGTCGCCGGCCTGGCCGTCGTCGAGGATCTTGCGGAACATCTCCACGCCGGTGACGGTGGTGCTCTGCGGCTTCTCCTTGATGCCGATGATCGACACGGTCTCGCCGGTGTGGATCTGACCGCGCTCGATCCGGCCGGTCACGACCGTGCCGCGGCCGGTGATCGAGAACACGTCCTCGACCGGCATCAGGAACGGCTTGTCGACCTCGCGGAGCGGCTGGGGGATGGCCTCGTCGCAGGCGTCAAGGAGCTGCATGACGGTGTCGCCCCACTCCTTGTCGCCCTCGAGGGCCTTCAGCGCCGACACCCGGATGACGGGCACGTCGTCGCCGGGGAACTCGTA
>JBOHCK010000190.1:0-11657 GCA_050698755.1 Streptosporangiaceae bacterium
GTGACGTCAGCGCTCATGAAGTCCGGTAGATGTCACGTCGGTGGCCGACGTCGACGACGGTGACGACATGAGCCTTGTCGTCAATCCGGTAGATGACGCGGTAGGTTCCGCGTCGCGCGCTGAACCTGTCATCGAGCGGCGGGAGTAGCTGCTTCCCGACGCGGTAAGGCTGCTCCAGCAGGGGCCCGGTGATGAACTCGTAAGCGGCAGCCGCCACGGCTTCAGGCAAAGTTTCGGCAAGGGCCCTTCGTACTGTCGGCGTGGTCCTCAGGGTGTACGGCTCGCGCGTGTCCTGGCTCATTCGTGCGCGGAACGGTCGCGCATGGTCTCGGCGAGTTCGGCGGCGGTTACTTCCTCGCCGCGAGCGAGTTCGGCGTCGGACTGGGCGAGCCTGCGCATCGTCTCGGCGTCCCGCATGATGGCCAGGGTCTCTTCCAGCCTCTCGAGGTCCTCGACGGCTACCAGCACGGCGGACGGGCGGCCGTGGACGGTAACGGTCACGCGCTCGTGGTGGTCGTGGACGCGGCCCACGAGCTCAGACAGGTGAGTCTTGACCTCTCCCAGGGGCAGCGTCGTCATAGTCAAAAGTTTGACCAAAAGATTGGCCTGAGTCAAACCGCCGGCCACGCGCACCGGTTACGATCACATGGCAGTCCGCGATTCGCCCAGAACGCCGAGCACCGCAAAAACGTGAGCGCCGGGCACAAATCCGTTTACAAACCACATGCAGAAGGCCCTTTCTCTGTTCGAGAAAGGGCCTCTGAACTTCAATTTGGTAGCGGGGGAGGGATTTGAACCCTCGACCTCTGGGTTATGAGCAGTACGACGCCCGTCTCCGCAGTCTCGCGCTGTCTCCGGCGGTGGCGCTGACCTCGGTCGATGGCTGGCCTGTGTTCCTGCTGGCCAGCTGCTTCTAACTCGTCTCATGGCGTCCCGAAGCGTCTCGTGCACAAATCCGTACACAAATACGACCGCTAACCTGCGGCTTCTCGCCGGGGGATCAGCCGGGACAGCGCCGCGAGCCACAGCCGGTCGCCCGGCCGGTAGCGGACCTTGCTGACCTGGCGGCGCAGCACCGAGTTCTCGTGCCGTAGTACCAGCAGCTCGGCGTCCTTGGACACCTCACGCCGGGCCCACCCCACCAAGCAGCCGAGCAGGCACCGCGCGAGCAGGTAGGCCACCGAGAAGAACGCTCAGCGATGATCTCAGCCCGCAGACCAGCCAAATCGAGTAATCGAGCCCCACAGGTTTGCGGGCAGGTTATGTGGTCGTAGGCGGCCACGCGTCGACTCTATTACCTGCATTACCGCATACGAATTCGGCGATGGCGCCGGCCACCGCGGCCGGGTTGTCGACCGGAACCCATGCCTTGGCGCCGGGCACGGGGACCAGCGTGGCGCGGGGGAAGTCTGACGCGAGCCGCCGCGCCTGCGCCATCGGGAAGAAGTCGCACGACTCGCCCCAGACCAGCAGCACCGGCTTGTCGAACTGGCCGATCGCCGCCGCGGCGTCAACGAGGAGCTGCGGGCGCTCACCGGCCATGGCCGCGACAAGATCGCCTGCGACTCGCGCATCGCGTTGGGCCGGCCGGAGAAACGATTCCGCGCGCTCCTCGTCCAGTCCACTGGCGGTGACCGTGGACAGCCCCCGGCGCCGGATGGCAGGCGATCGGAGCTGCCTCCAGTTCTGCAACCGGATCGTCGCCCCGGCGAACCTGGGCAGCGCGCGGCACACCGCAGCCGCCTTCCGGAGCTTGTCCGGCGGGAACTGGTCGTAGCTTTCGCAGTTCGTCAGTACGAGACGGCCCACTCGCCCGAGCGCGGGGTGCCCGGCCGCCAGCGACAGCAGGAGCAGCCCGCCGGCGGTGTCGTTGGCGACTACCGTGGCGTCGTCCACGTCGAGCAGGTCGAGGCAGTCGAGCAGCAGCCGGGCCAGCGACATGGCCGACCGGTCCGCTCCCGGCGCCAGCGGCCAGGGATGCGCTCCCAGCGGGAGGTCGATCGTAATGCAGCGGTAGCGGTCGGACAGCACCGCGATGACATCACGCCACAGATCGTGATTCGCGAGGGCGCCGGCGAAGAAGACGAGGGCCGGCCCCCGGCCGGACGATTGCCAGGCGAGCGGTCCGAGCCGGGTCTCGAGTCGTTCGGATTCCATCGTGCAGTTTCCTTTCAGTGTCGGTTGCCTGCGAGTGACCGGTTATCCGGTCGCGATAGCGGCGAGGATGTCGAGCCGTGCTGCGCGCCGGGCCGGCCAGCTCGCCGCCACCAGGCCGAGTACGGCGGCGAGGATGAGGAATTCCACCAGCCGCTCCACGGGAACAGAGGTTTCGGTAACGCCCTGCTGCCGCAGCGACGCGACGAGCGCCAGCCCCATCAAGGTCCCGACGACGATCCCGATGACCGCGCCGAACGTCGCGAGGATGACCGACTCGGCCCGGATCATCGCCCGCACCTGGGGCCGCCGCATCCCGACCGCCCGCAGCAGGCCGATCTCCCGGGTCCGCTCGAGCACCGACAGCACGAGGGTGTTCACGATCCCGATCAGCGCGATCAGCACGGCCAGCGCCAGCAGGGCGTAGACCAGGGCGAGAAGCTGGTTGACGGCTGACGCCTGCGACTGCTCGAACTGCGCCCTGGTCCGCACCTGCATGTCCTCGTACGGGGCCAGTGCTTTCGACACGGCCGCCGCGACGCCGGGGCTGCCGTCGGTGCGCACCAGGACCGCGCCCGGATGCGGTGCCCTGAAGTGGGCCGTGAAGTACGTGGCGTTGACCAGGTAGCTCTGGATCAGGGCGTTGGACTGGTAGATCCCGCCGATCCTGATGGTGGCCGGACCCGTGTACGCGAACCGTATCGGCACCGTGTCCCCGACGGCCAGGTGATCATTCGTCGCGGTCGTGGCGTCGATGAGCAGCTCCCCCTGGCCGAGAGCGGCGGCGGAACCCGACGTCATCCGCAGAATCACAGTGTCGGCGAGGTTCTGTGTCGTCACCCCGGTAAGCATCGCGAGCGTGGACTCGAACTCGAACTGGTTCCGGTAGGCGATGCTGGTGGCGGTGACCCCGGGCACGGCGGCGACCGCGGCTGGCACGGAGTCGCTGAGCTGCCCGCTCCCGTTGACCGAGACCAGAAGGTCAGCGCTGATCGCCTGGTCCACGCTGCTCGTGGTGGGCTCAGAAAACGACGTGCCGAATACCGCGATGGCGGAGACCAGGGCGAGCCCGACCATGAGCGCCGAGGCGGTCTGGGCAGTGCGGCGCGGGCTGCGTATGGAGTTCTCCCGCCCGAGTTGCCCCGGCACGCCGAACATCGCGGCGAGCGGCTGCCCGAGCAGGCCAGACAGCGGGCGCACGATAGCGGGCGCGAGCATCGCGACGCCGATGAACATGCACGCCGCGCCGACTCCCACGAGTGCGACGGCGGGCTTCGACAGCCCGACGCCGAGCAGCAGGACGCCGACGACGCTAAGCGCCGTACCGGAAATGAGCCGGCGCCTGGTCGGGCCAGCCCCGATGCCGTCCTCCTGGCGGTCCGTGAGCGCCGCGACCGGCGAGATGCGCACGGCGTTCCGCGCCGGCCCTATTGCCGAGACGACCGTCACGATCGTGCCGACGCAGAGCCCGACGATCACGGTGCGCGGCTCGAACGTCAGCGGCCCGGCCGGCAGACTGGTGCCGAAACCGTTGATGAGCGCCCTGAGCCCGATGGCGGCGACCACGCCGAGGCCGACGCCGATCGCGGATGAGACGAACCCCACGGTCACTGCCTCGGTCAGCACGGAGCGTAGCATCTGTCCCCGGCTCGCGCCTACGACCCGCAGCAGGGCGAGCTCCCGCGTCCGCTGGCCGACGATGATCGAGAACGTGTTGAAGATGGTGAACGCGCCGACGAACAGCGAGATCAGCGCGAAGATCAGGAGCGTCGTGTTGAGGGAGGACAGCGCCTGGCTCACCACGCTCTGGTACTCGTTGATGATCGTCTGGCCCGTGACGACCTGCGTATCCGACGGCAGGGCCTGGGCGATCGAATGCTGCACCGCGGCCTTGTCGGCACCCGGCCTGGCCACCACGTCAATGAAGTCGAACAACCCGGTCTCCCCGACCACGCGCTGCGCGGTCGGCAGCGTGAACGCCGCCAGAGTCTCTCCGACGAGGTTGTCGACGGTCCCGAACTGGGCCAGCCCCGTGATGGTGAACGTCTGCGCGGACTTCAGTCCCCCGCCCAGGATCCGCACCTGCTGGCCGACGCTGAAGTGGTAGTTCTGCGCCGTCGCGGCGTCCATCACCACGTCGTTGCTGGTGGTCGGCGGGTGGCCCGCGATGAGGTGCAGGCTGGAGAGGTGCTGGTCGGTGTCCCAGCCGATGCCGACGGTTCCCGCGGTCGACGAGATCGGCGTGCCGTCGGGCGCGATGAACTGGGCGTAGCCCTCAACATTCCCGTCCGCCGCGGCCACACCGGGGACAGCCTGCACGCGCGCGAGGAGGGACTCTGGCAGCAGGTTGCGGGTCGCGTTCTCACCGCTGCCGAACTGCGCCACGCCGCGGACCTGGAAATCGAGCTTGCTGTAGACGCTGGTGAACAGCGTGGAAAAGGTGTTGTGCAGCGTGTCGGTGAGCACGAACGTGCCGGAGATGAACGTCACGCCGAGCACAATCGCCAGCGCGGTTAGCGCCAGCCGTAGCTTGTGGGCGAGCAGGCCCTTTATCGTCACCGTGCGCATGTCACTCTCCCAGCGTCCGTATCCGCTCCAGGACCGCGTCGGCGGTCGGGTGGACCAGCGAGCCGGCCACCGCCCCGTCGGCCAGGAAAATGACCCGGTCGGCGTAGGCCGCGCCGTGCGGGTCGTGGGTCACCATCACGATCGACTGGCCGAGTTCGGTCACCGACCGGCGCATGAACCTCAGGATCTCGGCGGAAGCGCTGGAGTCCAGGTTGCCGGTGGGTTCGTCGGCGAAGATCAGGGCCGGCTTGGTGATCAGCGCCCGGGCGCAGGCGACCCGCTGCTGCTGGCCGCCGGACAGCTCACCGGGGCGGTGCGTCAGCCGGTCCGTGATGCCGAGCTGCCTGGCCAGGACATCGAGCCAACCGCGGTCAGCCTTGGCGCCAGCCAGCACGGCAGGAAGGGTGATGTTCTCCGCGGCGGTCAGCGTCGGGATGAGGTTGAAGGACTGGAACACGAACCCGATCCGGTCCCGCCGCAGCGTGGTGAGCCCTTTGTCGTCCAGGGCGCCGATGTCCTGGCCATCGACGTAAGCGTGCCCGGAGGTAGGCCGGTCCAGGCCGGCCATGCAGTGCATCAGCGTGGACTTGCCCGAACCCGACGGGCCCATCACCGCAGTGAACCGGCCGCGCTCGAAGGCAATAGTCACCCCGGCCAGGGCGTGCACCGCCGCCTGCCCGGTCCCGTAGGTCTTGCGCAGGTCCACCGCCTGCGCGGCCGACCCGGCCGGCGTGGTCAGCGTGGTGTGGGCCAGTTCCTCGGTCTTAGGCATTATCTTCTCCTCGTTTCTCCGCGCAACGTTGGTCTTCGTGTGTCGTGGGGCCATCACCGGCTGGCCGCGACGGTGGCGAGATGGTCCAGCAGTCCCGGGATCTGACGGGTGAGCTAGGCGCCCAGCGCCGGTCCCGTTCGGCCAGTGAGTAGCCGGGAACTCGCATAGCGGTCCTCCTGCCGGAGACGTTCGGTGCTCCTCCGACGGTAGGAACCGGCAGCTGCCCGCCGCTTCTGTCACGATGACCTGGCCTGCCCGGCGGTCCGGGCGGGCCGTTAGGTCATGGGCGCGTAACGGGCCAGCTCTTCGCGGGCGGTGACGCCGAGCTTGGGGAAGACCTTGTACAGGTGATAGCCCACGGTCCGCGGGGACAGGAACAGCTGGGCGCCGATCTGCTTGTTCGACGCGCCGACCGCGGCCAGCCTTACGACCTGCAGTTCCTGCGGAGTGAGCCGGGCCAGCGGATCATCGGCCCTGACCGGCACCGCCACGGCGCCGGCGGCGCGCAGCTCGGACTCGGCGCGGTCCTGCCACGGCCGGGCGCCCATCCGTGCGAAGGTGCCCGCCGCGTCGAGCAGGTGGCCGCGGGCGTCGGCACGACGCTGGTTACGGCGCAGCCACTCGCCGTACAGTAGGTGGGTACGCGCCTGTTCGAACGGGCGGCCGTCGCCTTGATGCGCGGCGATCGCCTGCCGGTACAGCGGCTCGGCATCAGCATCGGACGCGGTCAGCGCGGCGCAGCGCGCGGCCACCGCACTGGCCCACGGCTGGCCGACGGCGTCGGCCCAGGCGGTGAAGATGGCCAGCGGCCTGGCGGCGAGGTCCGGCCGGCCGGCCCGCACTGCTGCCTCGACATGATCCGGGTAGGCGTACAGCAGGTGGGGGGCGTGCCGAGCCGGCCCGGCCGTTATTGCTTGCATCCGATCAAGAGCTGACTGATACCGGGTGGAGCCCAGATCGAGCAGGGCGAAGGCGTGGTCCGCTGCCGCGAGCGGCAGGGCCTGCATGGCCGCCGACAGGTCCCGCGCCTGACCCACGCGGGCCCGGCACGCCCGCTCGTCGCCGGTGATGGCGGCCAGCGCTGCCACGGCGGAGGTGAGCTCTGAGATCAGGGCGATCTGCCCGGTGTCGCCAGCGATGCGCAGCCCCTCCTCGGCGCTCACGGCCGCGTCCAGGAACTCACCGCACAGGCCTTGCGCACCCGCGAGATAGGTCAGCGCGTATGCCAGCAGGCCGACGCTCCCGCTGTCACGAAACTCCGCGGCCATGCCGGCGGCGCGACGACGGGCAGTCTGCACGTCGCCCTGGACCAGGTCAAGGAACACACGGAAAAACCCGGTGACCGGAAGAGAGTCCAGGTCCGTCCTGGCCGGCAGGCTGATCGGCCCGTGCGGTTCGCTGTCCTGCAATTGCCGCACCGCCTGGAGGAATGCCGCGAGGTTCGCTGCCGCGGGCAGCAGAATCGCCGCCGCCCGGTACTCCAGCTCCCGGGGTGGGGCGGGACCGGCGTTAACCCACAGCATCTGGAAGCCCTCAAGCACCATCACCTGCGCGCTGTCCGGGTCTGCCTGGCCGACCAGGACGGCCTCCTCCAGTAGGAAGCCTGCCGCATCGGCGATCCGCCCGGCCTCGGCGGTCAGGAACGCCCGCACCCCGGCCAGCGCAGCGGCCCGTCCCGGATCGGTCACCAGCCGCCCGGCCTGCTCGGCCAGGTCCGCGGCCCTTGGCATCTGCCCGGCGTAGGCCGCCGCCTCGGCGGCCAAGGTCAGCCGCCGCCCCCTTGCCCCCGGGTCGGCTGACAGCCCGGCGGCACGTTCGTACGCGGCGGACACGGCGGCACTGCTGCCCCGCTGCGCTGCGCGCTGCGCGGCGGCGTCCAGCGCGGCGGCGACCTCCTCATCGGGACCCGTCGCCAGGGCCGCGAGATGCCAGGCCCGCCGGTCACCGTCGAGCACGCCGGCCAGCGCCTGATGCCCGGCCGTCCGCTCCGCGACGTCCGAGCCGGCCAGGGCCGCCGAGCGGACCAGCGGGTGGGAGAAGACGACGCCCGCCGGGGTCACCCGGAGCAACCCGGCCCGCTCGGCCTCGGCCAGGTCGGTCAGCGACCCGCCCGCAGCCGCGATCGCCCGGCTGACCTCCGCCAGCTCCGCCAGCCCGGCCAGCGCGACGACCAGCACCGCCCGCCGGCCCAGCTGCGTCAGCGCGGCGACCCGGGCGCCGAACGCCTGCTGCACCCGGCTCACCGGGGAACCAGCGGGCAGCGTCAGCGGGGTGACCGACCCGGCCCGCTGTCCCGCCGACAGCCCCCGGGACAGCTCGATCAGGGCCAGCGGGTTGCCACCGGCCTCGGCGATCAGCTGATCGCGGACCGCTCGCACCAGCCCCGACCCGGCCAGCAGTTGCTCGGCCGCCGACCGGTCCAGCCCGCCGACCGGCAGCTCCGGCAGGCCGGGCAGGCTAACGCCGGCCGACTCGTCCCGGGCCGCGACGATGACCGCGGCCCGCTCCGCATGCAGCCGCCGGGCGACGAACACCAGCGCATCCCCCGACGCCCGGTCCAGCCACTGTGCGTCATCCACCAGGCATAGCACCGGCCGGTCCTCCGCCAGCTCTGCGATCAGGCTCAGCACCCCCAGGCCGACCAGGAACCGGTCCGCCACAGCCACTTCGGTCATCCCGAACGCGCCGCTCAGCGCCTCAGCCTGCCGCCCGGGCAGCGCGCCGATCTCACCAAGCGCTGGGCGCATCAGCGCGTGCAGCGCCGCAAACGGCAGCTCCGCCTCCGCTTCCACGCCGGTGACCCGCAGCACCCAGGCCCCGGCGGCCTGCTCCGCCGCGGCATCAAGCAGCGCGGTCTTGCCGATCCCCGCCTCACCGCGCAGCATCAGCGCGCCCGCCCGGCCGGACCGCATTCCCTCCAGGAGCCGCCCAACGGCCGCTAGCTGCTCTTCCCGGCCGTACAGCATCGGCGCCCCATCCCGCCGCGCAGCCAGGCACGACATCGAGCCACCCGTATCCCCTGAGCTATACCTAACCACCGAATACCGGGAGCGGGCAACTCCAGCGCGTCCGCCGACGCCCGGTCCAGACACTGCGTTGCATGCGCCGAGCGCTGAGGTTGCTGGGGGCGCGCCCGAAACGGTCCGGGTTGGCTCGCCGTCCATTGCTTCGACCGGCCATTAGGCCGGCCTACGCATCATGACCTAACCGCCCGCCCGGGCCACCCGGCAAACCTGGTCATCGTGACAGAAGCGGCCGACCGATGCCGGTTCCTAGCGTCGGAGGTGTGACCCTGTTCCTGCCACAGCGAGCCAGGTCCGAGACACCAGGACGACCACAAGCAGCGGCAGCCGGCAGCGCGCGGACCGGCGTCATCTGACGCAGCTAGCTGACAAGCAAATTCGCAAACGAGGGAGAAACATCATGTCCGCCACATCACCAGATATCGGCCTGCAAAGGGGTTCCGCGGAGGGTTCGGGGGCGTCGCCGCCAGTGCGGCGGCTGGGGCTGGCGCTCTTGGTCATCGCCACGGCGCAGCTCATGGTCGTGCTCGACGCGACCATCGTCAACGTCGCCCAGCCGCACATCCAGGCTGCGCTCGGGTTCTCCGGCACCAATCTGGAGTGGGTCGTCAACGCGTACGCGCTGGCGTTCGGTGGGCTGCTGCTGCTCGGCGGGAGGTCCGGCGACCTACTGGGGCGCCGCCGGGTCTTCATCGCCGGCATCCTGGTCTTCTCGCTCGCCTCGCTGCTGGGCGGGCTCGCCACCGACCAGACGTGGCTGCTCACCGCGCGCGCCGTCCAGGGCGCCGGCGGCGCGTTCGCCGCGCCCACCGCGCTGTCGCTGATCGCCGTGACCTTCCCCGAGGGCCCGCCGCGCAACCGCGCGATGGGCGTGTATGCGGCGATGAGCGTGGCCGGCGGTGCGGTCGGCCTGATCGCCGGCGGCCTGTTGGTCAACTACCTCAGCTGGCGCTGGGTGTTCTTCGTGAACGTGCCGATCGGCCTGATCGTGGCGCTGGCCGCACCGCGGGTGCTGCCCGAGTCCGTGCGACGGCGGGGCCGGTTCGACCTGCCCGGCGCGATCACCGGATCGGTCGGCCTGGCCGCGCTGGTCTACGGGCTGGTCAACGCGGCGACCACCCCGAACGGGGCGTCGCATTGGGGTGACACCAAGGTGATCGTGAGTCTGGTGGTGGCGGCGATGCTCCTGGTGACGTTCGGGTGGATCGAGGTGCACAGCAAGAACGCCCTGGTCCCGATGCGGGTGCTACGCAGCTGGGACCGCTCTGGCGCCTATCTGATCAGCCTGTGTGTGGGCACCTCGCTGTTCGGCATGTTCTTCTTCCTGTCCCTGTTCCTGCAGGAGGTGTGGGGCTACAGCCCGCTCAAGCAGGGCATCGCCTACATGCCGATGGTGGCCCTGATCTTGGTGGTGTCCGGCGTGGCCTCCCAGCTGGTGCCGCGGATCGGCGCGCGACCGCTGATGCTGGCCGGCGGCGTCCTGGCTACCGGCGGGATGTTCTGGCTGTCCCGGATCAACGAGCACAGCCACTACGTATCCGGGCTGCTCGGGCCGATGATGGTCACCGTGGCCGGCCTGGGCCTGATCTTCGTGCCGCTCTCGCTGGTCGCGCTGACCAAGGTGGCCGACCACGACGCAGGCGTGGCCTCCAGCATGCTGAACGTGGGCCAGCAGGTCGGCGGCTCGATCGGGCTGGCGATCCTGGGCACCGTGGCCTGGAGCGCGGTGGCCAACAGCATCCACTCGCAGGTCACCGCGGCGGCCAGGCACGCGACCGCGCACCTGTCGGCGGCGCAGCAGGCGGCGGCGGCGACCAAGGCCATCACCGACCATGCGTTCTCGGTCGGCTTCGCCAAGGGCTACCTGGTCTCGGCCGGGATCGCACTGCTGGGACTGATCATCACGGTGGTCGCGATCCGGGTCAAGCGGGCGGACCTGGCCGGGGTGAACCCCATGGCGGCACCCACCGATGCACCGTCTGTCGGGCCCGCATCACCACGCCCGTCTGCTCGTCCCAGCCCCGGCAGATGTCACCGCCTGGAAGCCGATCGCATGTGACGCAACCGCAGGGAGCGCCCTAGACGCGGTGGGCGCGAGCGGGATAATCGTGCGGCGAGGAGGGCGGCCTCGTGCAACACCAGCCCGCCCGCCGAGTGAGCTGCCTCGATCTGCGGACCATGCTCGTCCTGGCCCGGCGCGCGACGGCGGGCCGCCGAGGCTGAGCCCTGCGCTGATGCCGGGCCAGCGGCGCCGCAGGCGCCGCCTTGATAGTTCCAGTAATCAGGCGAATTCGGCAATTCTGCCCGACGCCCTGCTGCCGGGTCTGCTGCGTAGCCACGCCCGGTGCCGCGGCGCGGACGGACAGCTTGGATGTGGCGTCTAGCGGAGTCCCAGGACAGTCCTGAGGGCTTCGTCGATCCCCCACTGCTGGTCTGGCGTGACTCGGCCGACCAGGTCGCCAAGCCGTCCGGCATCAGTCGCGCCGACTTGCTCGACCAGGACGCGAGTCGTCTCGCCGAAGAGCTCGATCTCCGGGCGGAACGACGCAGGTCTGGCGCTGAGGGACGTGGGCGCGACCAACACCACGGAGCGAGGCAATAGCTCGTTAGCCTGGACTATAACCCCGTACCGGCGGCCGTGCTGCTCGCGCCCTGTTCCCCGCGGCGGGAGGAACTCGTGAATGTCACCCCGCAGCACGCATGCTCTCCATGAAGTCTGCGACCTCGAGCATCTCGCGGCGGTCGTCCTCATCCGCCTCGAGGGCAGCCGCCTCGGCTGCGATCGCAGCGCTACGGTGCAGCCGCTCGGCACTGTCGAGGATGGCCTGCCGGATGGCTTCGGATCGGCTGGGGCCTGTAGATCGGTGGCCTCGGAGCGGTGGGGCCGACGCGCGTCGGCCGGGCCCCAAGGCTGAGGCCGGACGCTGGCGTCGGCCTGCGGCGGCGCGCAGCGCGCCGCCTTGATTGTTATCCATTAGGACAATTCGGCACCCAGCAATGGGAGCGCTCATCACGCAATGCCACGGGGATAAGGACGAAACCGGGTCCGGGCCAGGCTGCTCACGGCTACCGTGAGTGATATCTGCTGGTCGTCGGTATGTTTCCCGGGTTTCCTGTGAGATGGGTGGGGCTCCTGCTAG
>JBOHCK010000191.1:0-11653 GCA_050698755.1 Streptosporangiaceae bacterium
CGGGCCATCACCACCGCGTCGCAGCTGCCGCCCGCGATCAGGTCCTCGGCCACCTGCGGATGATTGATGCGGCCGACGAGGAAGACGGGAACGCTGACGACGTTCTTCATGCCCTTGCCGTAGCGCGCCCATAGCCCCGGCCTGAAGGCCATGTTCGGGATGTTCCTGGCGGTGTTGAGGGCGTCGGAGTAGTGGCCCATGGTGACGTCGAAATAGTCCAGGAGCCCCCAGGAGTCGATCGTCCCGGCCATCTCCAGCATGTCGAGCTCGTCAGGGTCGCCCGGGTCGAGCCCGGCGCCGGTGATCCGCGCCCCGAGCGCCAGGCCGGGCCCGATGGCCTCTCGCACCGCCAGGAGCACCTCCCTGGCCAGCCTGAGCCTGTTCTCCAGCGGGCCGCCCCACTCATCGGTCCTGTGATTGGTCTGCGGCCACATGAACTGCTCGATCAGGTTGCCGTGGGCCAGGTGGACCGCGACCCCAGGCAGGCCGCCCTCGCGGCAGCGCCGCGCCGCCGCGCCGAACGCGGCGATGATGGCGCGGATGGCACCGGGCTCGAGCTCGTGCGGGACTCTCCAGTGGACGCCGAAGCTGTCGAGCGGCACGGCCGACGGCGCGTGGTAGACCTCCGCGCCGAACCCCGAATAGTAGCTCTGCCGGCCAGGGTGCCAGAGCTCGGCGAAATAGTGACAGCCGTACTGGCGCACCATCTCGTTCACCACCTGGTACTGGCCGATGATCTCGTCGCCGACGTTCCACAGGTCCAGGTACTCCGGCGTCACGCAGGTGGCCTGGGAGACGATGAGCGCCGCGCCGCCGCGCGCCCGTTCGTGGTGATAGGCGAGCAACTGGTCGGTGTAGCGGCCCGCGTTGGCGAACCTGGTCTGGTGCGCCGAATTGACGATCCTGTTCTTCAGCGTGACCGGGCCGACCTGCAGTGGCGAGAACAGGTGAGGAAAGGGCGTATCCGCCGCCGTCCGGGCCTGGGGTCCCATCACGCCGCGCCGCTCGACAGGCCGAGGAAACGCTTGGCGAGTTCCTCGACGTCCATCTCGGATGCGGGCAGATCCTGGCCCGCCATCTCGCCTGCCACCAGCACGTACACCCGGCTGGCGATTTCCAGCGCCCGCGCGACGTTCTGCTCGACGAGCAGCATCGTGGTTCCCTGCTCCGACATGTCGGCGAGCGTCTGGAAGATCTGGCCGACGATGATCGGGGCGAGGCCCATCGACGGCTCATCAAGCAGTAGCACCTTGGGCTGGCTCATCAGCGCCCGGGCCAGGGCCAGCATCTGCTGCTCGCCGCCGCTCAGCATCCCGGCGTGCAGGTCGCGCCGCCGGCCGAGCGCCGGGAAGTACTCGAACCATTTCTCGATATCCGCTTCGACCGCGTGCCGGTCACGCCGCTTGAACGCCCCGGCCCACAGGTTCATCGCCACCGTGGACTCGGCGAAGACGCGACGGCCCTGCGGAACCAGCGCCAGGCCGTCCGAGATCCTCCGCTCGGCCGGATCCCTGGAGATATCACGCCCGGCCAGGGTCACCCTTCCGCGTCCGGTGCTCTCCAGCCCGACGATCCCCCTGAGCAGGCTCGTCTTCCCGGCGCCGTTGGGGCCGACGACAGCTACGATCTCACCCTCGCTCACGCGCAAGGATGCGTGACGGACCGCAGTTATGGGGCCGTAGCTGACGTCCAGATCCTCGACCTCGAGCAGGATATTGCTCATCCGAGATACGCCCTTATCACTCCGGGGTCGACCATGACGTCAGCCGGCTTGCCCTTGGCGAGCTCCACCCCGGCATCCAGCGCGAACACGGTGTCGCTCACGCTGGTTACCACCGCCATGTTGTGCTCGACCAGCAGGACGGCGATGCCCCGGTCGGCAAGTTGCCTCAGCACCGCCCCGATCCGGTCTGCCTCCACGTGGTTCATCCCGGCCGCCGGCTCATCGAGCAGCAGCACGGCCGGGCCGCTCATCAGGGCCCGGGCGATCTCGACGCGCCGCTGGATGCCGTAGGCGAGGCTTCCGGCTACGGCCCGGGCCAGGGAAGACAGCTCGAGCAGGTCCATCAGCTCGGCCGCCAGTTCGCGCCGGTGGCTGGCCCGCAGCAGCGGATGGCGGACGCTCCCGGTCAGGTGACCGCCGATCAGCAGGTTGTCTTCCACTGACTGGCTCGTGAAGAGCCGCAGGTTCTGGAAGGTGCGAGCGATGCCCTTCGCCGCGCACACGTACGCTGGCTTGCCGGTCACCTGCTCACCCCGCACGGTGACGGACCCCGAATCCGGGGTTAGTATCCCCGAGACGCAGTTCAGGAGCGTCGTCTTACCCGAACCGTTCGGCCCGATCAGGCCGACGACGCTCGCGGCCGGAACGTCGAGGGAGACATTGGACAGCGCCTGTACGCCGGCGAAGCTCTTCGACAGGCCCGTGCACACCAGCCCGGATTCCGCGGGCTGCGTGGCCTGCGGGCCCGGGGGGCCCTGCGGGCCTGGCTGGCCCTGCGGGTCTGGGGGGCGGGGGGAGCTCATGTCCGCTTCTTCATGAACGGCTTGCCCACCATGCCCTGCGGGCGCAGCAGGATGATCGCGAGCACCAGCAGGCCCACGATGAGATCTTGGTGCCCGGCGATCTGCGGTACATAGGTGACAAGCAGCGACTCGATGCCCACGAAGACCACGGCGCCCAGCATGGAGCCAAGCATCGATCCGAGACCTCCCAGTATCACGACCTCGGCCACCAGGAATGACTGCGTGACGTCGAACGATGACGGCCCTACGTAGCCGAATAGCCCGGCAAAGTATGCGCCGGCGATCCCGGCCAGGCCGCCGGCGATGGTGAAGGAGGCGATCTTGTACCGAAGCGGCCTGATGCCCATGCAGCGCGCGGCCAGTTCGTCTTCGCGCAGCGCGATCAGGGCGCGCCCGAGCCTTATCCTGCTCATCCCCAGCCCGATGACGAGCGTGATCGCCAGGAGGATGAGGCCAAGCCAGAGCATGTCCGAGTCATTGGAGACCGATACTCCGAAGACGTGCGGAACCGGAATCGCGACGACGCCGTTGGCCGCGCCGAGCCAGTTAATGTTCGTCACCAGGGTCGAGACGATGTAGGCGACGGCTACCGTCATCAGGCCGACGAAGTCACCCTTGAGCCTGAATACCGGAAACCCGATGAGGAAGGCGGCAGCGCCGGCAATGGCTACCGAGGCCAGGATGACGACACTGAAGTCGAGGCCCGGGTCCGCCGTCATGATCTTGGCTGCCGCGTAGGCGCCGACCGCGAAGTACGCCACGTGGCCGAAGTCCAGCAACCCGGCCAGGCCCAGCACGATGTTCAGGCCGACGGCCAGGATCGCGAAATAGACCAGGGTGTCGGCCAACTCGGCCCAGTACAGAGATCCGCTCAGCGCCGTCGCTACCCCGGCGAGCAGAATGACGCCGAGCCAGGCCTCCTCGGACTTGGATAGCCGCCTGCCGCGGCGCCAGAGGGCAGCCTGGCCCCCGCGCGCCGCATCAACCGCTGCCTCGCCCTCCGGTACCAGTACCGGCACTTGCGCTGATCCAGGTCGCTTCGTCACACCCGTTGTCCTTGCACCGGCAGCCCGATGATGCCGTTCGGGCGGAACAGCAGGAACACGATGAGCAGGCCGAACGAGATCGCCGTCTGGTAGCCGCCGCCGATATAAGCGGCGACAAACTGCTCGCAGAGCCCCAGGGCCAGACCGCCGATCAGCGCCCCGCTCAGGCCGCCGAGGCCGCCCAGCACGCAGGCGATGAAGGCGAAGATCGTCTGCTGGAAGCCGAACGTCGGGTCGATCGCGCCGTAGGACGTGACGAAGAGGAAGCCGCCGAGCGCCCCGAGCGCGCCGGCCAGGGCGTAGACGATCGAGATCACGCGGTTCACGGGTATCCCCATGAGGCGGGCGACTTCCACGTCCTGGCGTACCAGCAGGATCGAGCGTCCCCAGCGCGTCCTGTTGAGGAACAGGTTCATGCCGATCGCCACGCAGATGGCGACGGCGAGCGTCACGATCTGCGTCTCGGTGATCACGATGCCGTCGAGCGTGACCGGATGCGAGAACGGCTGGGGGAACGACCTGGTGGTCGTGCCCCAGATCAGCACGACCACGTTCCGGAATACCAGGGCGAACGCAACCGCGGCGATGATGGGCATGATCGGGTGCTCCTGCCGCATGCGCCGGTACCCGAAACGCTCGACGCTGAGGGCGAGAACCGCCGCCAGCACCATTCCGATCATCAGCGCCAGCCATAGGGGAACCCCGGCCAGACTCAGGCTCAACATGGTAAAGACACCAACCATGTAGGTGTCACCGTGAGCGAAATTCATCATCCGCAGCACGCTGTAAACGACCGCAAAGCCCAGGGCGATGACCGCGAATATGGATCCGAGCGCCAGTCCGTTGACGACTGTCTGAATCGCAAATCTCACCTAAGCTCCTGTCCCGCTTCTCGATGTCGTGATGTGCCGCCACGCACGCCGCTGGCGCGGTGGCGGCACATCACTTCGCCTTACGAAGGGGTGGGTGCCGCGACTATCTGGCCGTTCACCACCTTCAGCAGGATCGGCACCTCGACCGCCCGCTGGCCGGTCGGGAGGAATCCGATCGCGCCGGTCAATCCCTGGAAGGGGTTCGACGGCGTTATCTTCCCCAGCGCGGCGATCAGGTCTGCCCTGCTCCCCCCGCCCTGCTCGGCGGCCTGGGCGAAGACATTGAACGCGTCGTAGGCCGTCGCGGCGTCCTCAGCCGGCGGCGAGTGGTAAACGCCCTCGAATTTCGAGGCGAATACCTTGCCCGCCGCGCTGGCGTTCGCCGGATCCCACAGCCCGGTGATATAGACGCCGTTGGCCGCTGACGTGCCGGCCAGCGATACGAACTGCGGAGCGTTGTCGGACGCGTTGGCCAGGTAGGCCGTGCTGGAGGCTGGCACCCCGCTGCTGGCCAGCTGCTTGACGATGAGCCCGTCGCCGCTGTAGACGCCGAGGAGAGCCACCGCGTCCACGTGCGCGCCGCGGACCTTGCTGGCCAGCACGGAGAAGTCCGTCTGGGTGGCCGGGTAGCTGTAGTTCACCGGCACCGAGGCGCCGAGCTTGGCTGATTCCGACAGGAACGACGCGGAAATACCCTGGCCGAACACGTCGTCGGGCCATACCGCCGCATACCTGGTGTCATGGAAGGTGTTCTTGAGCAGGTCCGCCATGGCGGAACCCTGGGTGGAGTCGTTCAAGATCACCCGGAAGAAGTTCTTGTAGCCGAGCGACGTGAGTTCCGGCGACGATGAGTACGAGTTGATCACCGGGATGCCGGCGCGGCTGAGGATGGGCAGGGCGGCGAGCGTCACGCCGCTGTCGACGTCACCGAAATACATCAGCAGGTGTGAGTTCGTCGACAGCCGCGTTGCGATCGTAGCGCCGGTCGAGGGCTGAGATTCGTCGTCGTACGGTCCGAGGATCTTCACCTTGCAGCCCTTGAGCGGACCGGAGGTGAAGCCGCCAGCGCTGTTGAACAGGGATACGGCCAGACTCAGGCCGTCGTACTGCTCCTGCCCGTACGTGGCTTCGGCACCGCTCATCGGGCCCGCGTACGAGACGTCGGTCTGTCCGTTCTGGCAAAATGCCGAGCTGGCAGTGGTGCCCGTCGTGCTGCTGCCTCCAGAGCTGGATGTGGAGGACGAACTGCAGGCGGCCAGCGCGATTGCTCCGGCCAGAAGGCTAAAGGCCCGCCACCTGCTGACCCGCATTCGCGGCTTTCTATAATCGCGCTCAGGGCTTGTTGCTGCTGATACGATCATCGATGCACGCCCCTTATCTCTTGTACGAGCTTATCTTCGCCATGAACCTAGATTTTCTTGTCCAGTGGCACGCGATTGTGCGCGCGCGTCCACCGGAATATGTCGCTAGTCGCGTATTGCCCGCCGCAGACCGGCAGCGTGACACCCGACACCCAGTTCGCTTCGTCGGAGCAGAGGTAAAGAGCAGCGGCTGCTATGTCAGCCGGCTGCCCTATTCGACCTAGTGGATAGAAGGACTCGCGGTCGGCGCGGTCATCGGGCTCGGAAAGCCACGGCCGCGTCATTTCAGTCTCAATGATTCCTGGTGCTATCGCGTTTACCCTGATTCCGTGAATGCCGAATTCGTACGCGAGAGTCTGCGTGAGGCTGAGAACTGCGGCCTTCGCGGCACCGTAGAGCGCCTCAGTCGGCGCGGGAGCCAGGCCATCGACTGATGCGATGTTCAGTACGCAGCCGCCGGTCCCTTGCTCGATCATCACCCGCGCCGCCGCTATCGAGGAGAACAGGGGAGACCGGACATTGAGACCGAAGACGGAGTCGAAACCCTCGATTGTCGCGTCGATGATCGGGCCGGCCGCTCCCGGCAGGACTCCCCAGCCGCCGGCATTGTTCACCAGGATGTCGAGGCCGCCCATCGCGTCTGCCGCCCGGCCGATCACCTGGCGCGCCTGCTCGACGTCGTAAAGATCGACGGGAAGCGCGTAGGCGCGCGCACCGAGGGTCTCGAGTTCCCTGACTGCGTCCTGGAGTTGCGCAACCGTCCGGCTGGCCAGGGCGACAACCGCGCCGTGCCTGCCCATCTCGGATGCCATGGCCAGCCCGAGCCCGCGGCCGCCGCCGGTAATGAGGACGCGCTTACCTGTGTAGTCAAACGTCACGACCGCCGCCCTCCAGATGTATCGTCCGCACATCTGACTTGTCGTGCCTGTGCGCCGCTCGGCCGGGCGCCGCCTAGCCGGGTGATTGAGTGCCCAGACTCAACCGTGAGTTGCTGCTGCCGAAGTGCAGGCGACCCGTGAGGCAAGTGCCGCACGCCACTCCAGCTCAGGATGTTGGTATATGGTATAGCATGTATCGAGGGAGCCAGTCTAGATCTTGGCCGGGCCCAGAGCCAGCGCCGGGCGAGACGATTTCTGCGACCGATCGCCTGCGCATCGCCCTGTAGCCGGGGTGCTACGCGACCCGACCCGTCGCCACGCATCATGCTCGCCACGCTTCATGCAAGGTCTCCCGTCGCTGGCCACTCCGCCACGTTCGGCCCAGGTCAGGAAGGCGCTGGCGACCCTCAGCGGACAACGAGTAGTCTGAACGAGCGTTCGTTCATGACCCTAGATTGCCCGCTCGGCAGGTGTCAAGATGTTCGACGATGCGCACGGGTGCGGCTAGGAGCTGAAACCATGACCACGACAAATCGCGCGGACCTTCAGGAGGTGCCGCCCACACCGTCAATCGACAGGATCCGGGCGGCTGCCATGCGTATCTTCGCGCAACGCGGATACCATGCCGCCTCGGTCCGTGAGATCACCAAGGCGGCTGGAATTGTTCCGGCCGCCCTCTACAACCACTTTGCATCAAAGGCCGACCTCCTCCAGGACCTGATTCTGCAAGGGCATAACATCCTCAACACGCGCGTTGAGATTGCGCTTGGGTCGGCTGGGCCCGGGGCAGGCGAGCGCCTGGATTGCATAATAAGAGTTGTAGCTCAATTTCACGCTGAGTTCACCGAGCTGGCAAAGCTGTCGAATCGGGAGTTCCGGGCTCTGCCCGAGCCCCAATGCCAGCCGATCCTCGCGCATCGGCGACAGTTCAGGGAACTCATCGAGGGCATCCTCTCCGACGGCATCGCTGAGGGAATCTTCCGCGTACCACTCGTGAACGGGACATCCGCAGTCAGGCTCATCGCGATGTCCATACTCGACTCGCTAGTTCACATTGCGGACTGGTACCGCCCTGACCGGGGATTCTCACCTCAGCAAATTGCGGAAATGTACGCCGAATGGCTCGCAGGATCGGTGCGCGTGCCGCCTAACCTGACCGTTGAAGGAAGGGTCACTGCTTCGCCAGGTGCTGGACGTCCATGATGTGGTGGTGGGTTAGCGCGGCCGCTGCCTTGGAATCGCCGGCGCGCAGCGCGGCGAGGATTTCGTCGTGCTGGCGGGCGGACTCGGCATGGGTCCGCAATACCTTGGGGCCGCCGTGTAGCGACGCCCACAACAGCCGCATGAGCGACATCAGGAGCGGGCTGTGAGCGTATTCGTATATGGCGAAGTGGAACTCGCGGTTGAGGTCGATGTAGCTCGGATCGTTCTCCGGGAGCTGACGCATCCGGTCGTTCAGATCCGCTAGCCTGCCGATCCCCGCCGCATCGATTTTGCTCGAGGCCAATGAGGCGGCCAGGGACTCGAGCGCCGCCCGGATCTCGAAATTCTCCTCGACACGCCCGTCGTCGGGTTCGACCACGGTAAATCCGCGGTGGTTATCGCCGATGACCAGTCCTTCGGACTCCAACCGCCGCATAGCTTCCCGCACCGGGGTCTGGCTGACCCCGAATCGCTCGGCCAGGTCACGCTGCCGCAGGTGCTCGCTTGCGCCCAGCTCACCGGTAATGATCATCTGGCGGATCAGTGCGGCAACCATATCGGCCTTGCTGATGTAACTGGTCCCGTCCAAAACACGGGTCTCGGGCTTTATCGCTGGTACAGGTCGCATGCGATGCCTTCCGTGCGATTGACGTCGACCCACTTCACAAGCCATAAGTTAGCGCAACTCCTTGACCTGGCCCAGGACAGGACGTGGAACGCGCCATCGTTCCGCGTGCTTGAAAAGCTCGGGTTCGAGCGGGATCACATCTCGGCCGACGACGACGGCGAACTGATGTGGCTCACGCGCTCGCTGCCCTGAACGCGTCCCGACACCAGCGCCGGAGCCGGTCCAGCCGGGCAAACGCCGCGTGTAGCGGGCCCCGAGCCCAGCGATTGGGTAACCTGGCCGGCGACGGTGAGGCATCCGCGTGTGCGCGGACCACCTGAAGGGACGGCAATGTCCACGTCGCGGCGGATCGCGGGCAAGGTGGGGTACGGCTTGGCCTGCCTCGTGGCGGGGGTGACGCTCCTGGCCGCGGGCTATCTCCACCGGGCGACCGGCCTGCTCGATGCGACCGAGAAGGGGATCGCGATCGGCGGGAACTCCGCGCCGGCTACGAGCGCGATGAACATCCTGGTGATGGGCCTGGAGAGCCGGACCAACTACGAGGGGCAGCCCCTGTCGGTCGAGCAACTCGTGGAGACGCACTCGGGCAACGAGCAGTCCGTCTCGGACGGGCAGGTCGGCGCCCAGGACACCGACACGCTGATCCTCGTCCACATCTTCGCGGGCGGTAAGAGCGCGGTCGGCTTCTCGATCCCGCGCGATGACCTCGTCACCTACCCGTCTCCGACCTACCTCGGGATCACCGAGGGCAAGATCGATCAGGCCTACGACTTCGCCTACAACCAGTCCCTGGGCCAGACCTACGGCTCGTCCATGAGCGAGGACGAGCGCTACCTCAAGGCCAACCAGGCGGGCCAGGCGTTCGAGATCGCGACGGTGGAGGCGGTCACTGGGGTGCACATCGACCACTTCGTCGAGGCGAACCTGATCGGGTTCTACAACCTGGCCCAGGCGTTCGGCGGCATCGAGGTCTGCGTGAAGCCATGGAGCGGGAACAACGGCGCGAACCTGCGCGATGTGGCCTCCGGGTGGGATGCCCTCAATGACGGCTACAACCTGAGCAAGGGAGGTCCGCAGTACCTGCATCTTGCGGCACCCCAGGCGCTGGCGTTCGTCCGGGCCCGCGACACGCTCCCCGGGACCGACCTGGGCCGCACCAAACGGCAGCAGGCGGTTATCGACTACGTCATATGGAAGGTCAAGCACGAAGGTGCGTTCACCGACTTCGGCGTGCTGAACAGCCTGCTCGGCACCGCGAGTCAGTACCTGATCACCGACTCGACCTTCAACCTGCTTGACTTCGCCACCAGCATGCGCGCGCTCAGTGCCAGCCACCTGAAGTTCCAGACCCTGCCGATCTCCGGGCAGGTCAACGAGATGCCGCTCAACGGCTCGAAGCAGGACGTCAACCTCATCGACGTGCCCTACCTCCAGCAGTACGTGAAGAGCGCATTCAGCGCGCCTTCGGGCAGGAAGGGCAGGAAGGGCAGGGGCAAGAAGAACGCCCACCCGGCTCCGCCGCCCTCGACAGTCACGGTGGATGTCTATAACGGCAGCGGCGTGAACGGGCTGGCGGGCGACGTCTCGCAGGCACTCACCGCGTTGGGCTACCAGGCCGGCACCGTCGCCAACGCGTCCACGCAGTCGCAGACCGTGCAATCGGGCACCCAGGTGTTCTACGGCGCTGGAGCGTCGGCGAACGCTGCGCTGATCGCGGCCAAGTTCGGGGCGACGGCAGCCGCGCTGGCCTCGCTGCCCGCTGGTCACGTAGCGGTGCTGCTTGGTTCGACGGTGACCGCGGTGCCCTCAAGCCTGGCGACATCCCAGACATCGGGTGCCGGCGCCGCCACGCCTTCACCCGCGTCGACGTCAGCCGGGAACGACGGTGAGACCGGGGGTGTTCTCACGGTCACGGCGAACGCGAAGTACGGTATCCCCTGCGTGTACTGACCCCGCTAGCTGGACCGCAGGCGGTCTATGCGGCGTCCAGCTCGCTCAGGAACGCAAGGATGGCCCGCTAGCGCACCCGGGCATCGGCCGCTAGGAGGCATTCCCGGTAGCGTGGCGTCAGTGGGAAGGACCGGGTGATGCAGGTTTTCCTCGAGACGGAGCGATTGGTGCTTCGCCGGTTCAGCGCGGATGATGCGGACCGCCTGGTGGGCCTGGATGCCGACCCCGAGGTCATGCGTTTCGTCACCGGTGGGGTGCCCACGTCCCGCGACGAGATCGAGCATGAGGTCCTGCCCGCCTTCCTCGGCTATTACGAGCGGTACGAGGGTTACGGATTCTGGGCAGTCATCGAGAAGGCGACCGGTGAATTCCTGGGCTGGTTCCATTTCCGGCCGCGTCCAGACGCCGCCCCCGGCGAGGTTGAGCTTGGTTACCGGCTGCGCAAGTCGGCCTGGGGTAAGGGGTATGCCACCGAAGGGTCGCGCGCGCTGATCCGTAAGGGCTTCACCGAGCTTGGGGTGCAGCGCGTAACCGCGGAGGCGATGGCCGTCAATACGGCTTCGCGGCGGGTGATGGAGAAAGCGGGCCTGAAGCTAGTGCGGACCTTCCATCAGCCCTGGCCTTACCCCATTGAGGGCCATCAGTTCGGGGACGTGGAGTATGCGCTGGACCAGGCCAGCTGGCAGCAGGACCAGGCCGGTACTGGTACCGAGGCGTTACGGGCGAACCTTGTCGGCCCGCGCGGCCAGGAGCCAGGGAATCGTGCCATCGCCGCCTTCGGTCAGGGCGCTGAGGACCATCCCGTTGGCGAACAGGGCTGAGGTGTAGTCACTCAGCGGCCGGTGCATGCTCGTAAAGGTCATGCCGTAGCCGTCACGCTCGATTCGGTCGACATAACGGCGCGATTGCAGGTAAGGACGGGAAAAGCGGAACGAGTCCGTACGCATCGTTGCTTCATCCCGAGCCGTGATGAACGGGTGCACAACCGCCATGCACAGCTGCCCGCCGGGCCGAAGCACCCGGCCGATCTCCCTGACCGCGCCCTGGAAGTCGTCGATGTCGAGCAAAGACATGCAGGCCACGACCAGATTGGTGCTGTGGTCAGCGAACGGGAGCGCGGCCGCATCGGCAAGCACCACAGGCACCGCCCGGCTGGCCGCGGCCGCCGCGCGGGCTAGTATCGGCGACC
>JBOHCK010000192.1:0-11646 GCA_050698755.1 Streptosporangiaceae bacterium
GGTCTGGGGGGACGGGGAGTCCCCCCAGGATCGGGGGGATCCCGGGGGGTCGTCCCCCCGGGGCAGCTGAGTCAGGAACAAGACCTCCGGCGCCACCCAAGTGGGGGTGTGGACGCCGTTGGTCACCGAGCCGATCGGCACCTCGCTGGTGTCGAACCCCGGCCAGAGCCCCGCGAACATCTTCCTGCTCACCTCGCCGTGCAGCAGCGAGACGCCGTTGACGCGCTGGGCCAGGCGCATGCCCATGACGGCCATGTTGAACACGTTGGGGTCGCCGCCCGGGTAGGTTTCGGCGCCGAGCGCGAGCACGTCGTCGATCGGCAGCAGCGGGTCGTCGTCGAAGTGCGCCCGCACCAGGTCGCGCTCGAACCTGTCGATGCCCGCGGCGACCGGGGTGTGCGTGGTGAACACGGTGCCCGCCCGGCCGACCTCCAGGGCCTCGGCGAAGCTCAGGCCCTGCCCGGCGTACTCGCGGATCCGCTCCAGGCCGAGGAACCCGGCGTGCCCCTCGTTGGTGTGGAACACCTCGGGCGCCGGGTGGTCGCGCAGCGCGCAGAACGCCCGGACCGCGCGGACCCCGCCCACGCCCAGGAGCAGTTCCTGGCGCAGCCGGTGCTCGCTGCCGCCACCGTACAGCCGGTCGGTGACCTCGTGCAGGCCGGGCTCGTTCTCCTCCACGTAAGAATCGAGCAGCAGCAGCGGGATCCGCCCCACCCGCGCCACCCACACCTGGGCGCTCAGCTGCCGGCCCGCGTCCAGGCCCACCGCAACATGCACCGCGGACCCGGCGGCGTCGCGCAGCAGTTCGAGCGGCAGCCCGTTCGGGTCGTCACCCGGGTAACGCTCGGCCTGCCAGCCGTCGGCCGACAGCGACTGGGTGAAGTACCCGTGCCGGTACAGCAGCCCGACCCCGATCAGCGGGACGCCGAGGTCGCTGGCCGACTTCAGGTGATCGCCGGCCAGGATGCCCAGGCCGCCCGAGTACTGCGGCAGCGCGGCGGTGATCCCGTACTCCGGGGAGAAGTACGCCACCGCCGCGGGCCCGATCCCGGTCAGCCCGGCACCGGAGTACCAGCGCGGATCCGACATGTACCGGTTCAGGTCCTCCTCCGCCTCGCGCAGCGCGCCGAGGAACCGCGCATCGGTCGCGAGCGCGGAGATCCGGGCGGCCGGCAGCGCACTGAGCATCGCGATCGGATCGCCGCCCGACGCGGCCCAGGCGGCCGGGTCGATCGACGCGAACAGGCCGGCGGTCGGGGCGTGCCAGGACCAGCGTAGGTTCAGCATCAGGCCCTGCAACAGGGCCAGCGGCTCGGGCAGGCTGATGCGGACGGTGAACCGGCGAATCGCTCTCACGGGCAGACCCTATTGGGTCTGCGCCGCACGGACGAAACCATCCCGGCCATTCTAGGCCGTATCAACAAGAAAAGAAATTCAATTTTTGCCGAACGACCGTTGGTGACTCCCCCGCGTCGCCGACCCGTGACCGGGACCGGGCCTGCTGCGTCATTTACCGGCCCCGCGCTGGCATGATCCGCACCGTCCTCGGTAGCGTAAACGGCGTGATGGGACGAATCCCGATCCTTGACGTGGAGCCGGTGGTCGAGAAGGGCAGCCGACCGGCGAAGGCGGTGACCGGGGAGACCTTTCAGGTCAGCGCCACGGTGTTCCGCGAGGGGCACGGCGTCATCGGCACCGGGGTGGTGCTGCGCGATCCCGGGCGCAGCCTGGGCCCGGTCACGCCGATGCGCGAGCTCGCGCCCGGCACCGACCGGTACGGCGCGGACGTGACCGTGACCAGCGAGGGCCTGTGGCGCTTCCACGTGGAGGCGTGGGCCGACCCGATCGCGAGCTGGCACCACGACGCGGCGATCAAGATCCCGGCCGGCCAGGACGTGGAACTGATGCTCACCGAGGGCGCGCTGCTGTTCGAGCGGGCCGTACGGCGCATCCCGCAGCCGCAGGGCGCGAGCCGCAACGCCGCGGCCCGGGCCGCGATGCGGGCGCTGATCGCGATGATGCGCGACCCCGGGCTGAGCCCGGAGGAACGGCTCGCGGCGACCGAACACCCCGCCGTCACCGCCGTCCTGGCCGCCTGGCCGCTCCGCGACCTGCTCACCAGGTCACCGTCGCTGGCCGTCCAGGTAGACAGGGAGCGCGCGCTTTACGGCTCCTGGTACGAGTTCTTCCCGCGGTCCGAGGGGGTCCAGTTCGACCCGGCGGGCCGCAAGCCGCCGGTCTCCGGCACGCTGCGCACCGCGGCCAAGCGGCTCGACGCGATCGCGGCGATGGGCTTCGACGTGGTGTACCTGCCGCCGGTGCACCCGATCGGTTACACGTTCCGTAAGGGCCGCAACAACACGCTGACCCCGCAGCCGGGTGACCCGGGCTCGCCGTGGGCGATCGGCTCCCCGGACGGCGGGCACGACGCCATCCACCCGGAACTGGGCACGATGGCGGACTTCGACGCGTTCGTGGAGCGGACCCGCGAGCTGGGCATGGAGGTCGCGATCGACCTGGCGCTGCAGGCCTCGCCGGACCACCCCTGGGTCACCGAGCACCCGGAGTGGTTCACGACCCGGGCGGACGGCTCGATCGCGTACGCGGAGAACCCGCCGAAGAAGTACCAGGACATCTACCCGCTGAACTTCGACAACGACCCGGAGGGGATCTACGCCGAGGTGCTGCGGATCGTCCGGCTGTGGATGGAGCACGGGGTCCGGATCTTCCGCGTGGACAACCCGCACACCAAGCCGCTGCGGTTCTGGGAGCGGCTGCTCGCCGAGATCGCCGTCAGCGACCCCGACGTGCTGTTCCTGGCCGAGGCGTTCACCCGCCCGGCCATGATGCGCACCCTGGCCAAGATCGGGTTCCACCAGTCCTACACGTACTTCACCTGGCGCAACACCGTCGAGGACCTGACCGAGTACATGCGGGAGCTGTCGGGCCCTGACGCCCTGTTCATGCGGCCCAACTTCTTCGCGAACACCCCGGACATCCTGCACGAGTACCTGCAGCACGGCGGGGTCCCCGCGTTCAGGATCCGGGCCGTGCTCGCGGCCACGCTCTCCCCCACGTGGGGTATCTACTCCGGGTACGAGCTGGGCGAGAACGTCCCGGTGCGCCCGGGCAGCGAGGAGTACATGGACTCGGAGAAGTACCAGTACAAGCCCCGCGACTGGGACCGGGCCGCCCGGGAGGGCATCGGCATCTCGGACTACATTACGGAATTGAACCGGATCAGGAGATCCCACCCAGCGCTGCACAGGCTACGAAATCTGCGCTTCCACGCCGTTGACCAGCCAGAACTTATGTGCTACTCGAAGCGGGCCTCCAGTAGGATCCAGCCAGGCCGCAATCGCTACGTGGACCGGGGGGGCGACACCGTGATCGTGGTCGTCAACCTGAACCCGTACCGGGCCAGGGAGGCGACGGTCTGGCTGGATCTGCCCGCCCTCGGGGTGGACGGCCCGTTCGTCGTGACCGATGAGCTGACCGGCGAGTCGTACTGGTGGGGACGGGCCAACTACGTGCGCCTGGACCCGGCGACCAGGCCCGCTCACATCTTCACCGTCACCCAAGGCGTGTAACAGCGCCCCGACCAGGAATGACCCGGGAGATCAGGCAGTGTCCGAGCATCACGACGCGATAACCGACTCGTTCTCCTTCGACGAGCCACGGGACCCCGACTGGTACCGGCGCGCGGTGTTCTACGAGGTACTCGTCCGCGGGTTCCAGGACTCCTCCGGGGACGGCACCGGCGACCTGCGCGGGCTGACCTCCCGGCTGGATTACCTGGAATGGCTCGGCATCGACTGCATCTGGCTGCTCCCGATCTACCCCTCACCGCTGCGCGATGGCGGGTACGACATCGCCGACTTCATGGCCGTGCTGCCCGAGTACGGGAACATCGGCGACTTCGTCGCCCTGGTCGACGAGGCGCACAAGCGCGGCATCCGCGTCATCGCCGACCTGGTCATGAACCACACCAGCGACCAGCACCCGTGGTTCCAGGCGTCTCGCAGCGACCCGGACGGCCCGTACGGCGACTTCTACGTCTGGTCCGACACCGACGACAGGTACACCGGGGCTCGGGTCATCTTCGTCGACACCGAGCAGTCCAACTGGACTTTCGACCCGGTCCGCGGGCAGAACTACTGGCACAGGTTCTTCTCGCACCAGCCCGACCTCAACTTCGAGAACCCCCGGGTGCAGGAAGCGATGATCGAGGTGCTGCGGTTCTGGCTGGATCTCGGGATCGACGGCTTCCGGCTGGACGCGGTGCCCTACCTGTACGAGCGCGAGGGCACCAACTGCGAGAACCTGAAGGAGACGCACGAGTACCTCAAGCGGGTCAGGTCCGAGGTGGACAAGCTCTACCCGGACCGGGTGCTGCTCGCCGAGGCGAACCAGTGGCCCGCCGACGTGATCGAGTACTTCGGGGACGCGGAGAGCGGCGGCGACGAGTGCCACATGGCCTTCCACTTCCCGCTCATGCCGCGCATCTTCATGGCCGTGCGCCGGGAGCAGCGCTACCCGATCTCGGAGATCCTGGCCCAGACCCCGCCCATCCCGTCCGGCTGCCAGTGGGGGATCTTCCTGCGCAACCACGACGAGCTCACGCTCGAGATGGTCACCGACGACGAGCGCGACTACATGTACGCCGAGTACGCCAAGGACCCTCGGATGAAGGCGAACATCGGGATCAGGCGCCGGCTGGCCCCGCTGCTGGACGGCGACAGGAACCAGCTCGAGCTGTTCACCGCCCTGCTGCTGTCGCTGCCCGGCTCGCCCGTGCTCTACTACGGCGACGAGATCGGCATGGGCGACAACATCTGGCTCGGGGACCGGGATGGCGTCAGGACCCCGATGCAGTGGACGCCCGACCGCAACGGCGGCTTCTCCCCGTCCGACCCGCAGCGGCTGTACCTGCCGCCCGTCATGGACGCGATCTACGGCTACCAGGCGCTCAACGTCGAGGCCCAGCAGCGCAACCCCGCCTCGCTGCTGCAGTGGACCAGGCGGATGATCGAGATCCGCAAGCGGCACCCGGTCTTCGGGCTCGGCACGTACGAGGAGCTGGCCTCCTCCAACCCCAGCGTGCTGGCCTTCGTCCGGCTGCACGCCGCCTCACCCGACGCCAGCGACGACGGCTCGGACCGGATCTTGTGCGTCAACAACCTGTCCAGGTTCCCGCAGCCGGTCGAGCTTGACCTGCGCCGGTTCATGGGCGTCACGCCGGTGGAATGCATGGGCGGCGTGACCTTCCCCAAGATCGGCGAGCTCAGCTACCTGCTCACGCTGCCGGGGCACGGTTTTTACTGGTTTCAACTCCCTTCCGCCAATAAATGACCGGGCGGGGGGTAAGGCAGGTTCATGACTTTTGAGGACGTGCTGACCACCTGGCTTGTCAAGCAGCGCTGGTTCGCCGGCAAGGGGCGGACCGGCCACGACCTGGCGGTCGTGGCCGACACCGAGATCACCGGCGGCGACCCCGGCCTGCGGCACCTGCTGGTCACCGTCTCGCACGGCGCGACCTCCGATTGCTACCAGCTGCTCATCGGCCAGCGCGCGCGGCTCCCGGCCCGGCTGCGGCACGCCAGCATCGGATCGGACGCGGGATGGCAGATCTACGACGCGCTGCACGACCCGGACCTGACCAGGACCCTGCTCGACGCGATCGTGGGCGACCGGACGATCGGCGGGCTGCGGTTCTGCCGCATCACCGGGGCCGACTTCTCCTGGGCGGGCGGGGCCGGGCTCGACAGCCTGGTGCTGACCGGAGAGCAGAGCAACACCAGCCTGGTGTTCGGCGAGTCGGCCATCTTCAAGGCGTTCCGCCGGGTCGCCCCCGGGCCCAACCCGGACCTGGAAGTCGCCGCGGCTCTCGCCGAGCTCGGCTCCACCCACGTGGCCGAACCCTTCGGGTGGATCGAGACGAGGATGGACGGCGCCACGACGGTGCTCGCCATCGTGTCTTCCTACCTTCGCGGGGCCTCGGACGGCTGGTCGCTGGCCGCGACCAGCGTGCGCGACCTGTACGCCGCCACGGGCGCCACGGCGGCCGAGGCCGGGGGCGACCTCGCCGGGGAGGCCGAGCGGCTCGGCGTCGCGACCGCGCAGGTCCACGCGGACCTGGCCGCGGCGTTCGGTACCTCGGAGCTCGACGCCGAGGCCGTCCGCGACCTGGCCGAGCAGATGTTCCGCCGGCTGGACATGGCGGTAGCGGCCGTCCCCGAGCTCGCGCGGTACACCGACATGGCCGGCGCGGCCTTCTCCAAGCTGGCCAAGCTGACCGAGCCGGTCCAGGCGCAGCGGGTGCACGGCGACTACCACCTGGGCCAGGTCATGCGGACGCAGACCGGCTGGGTGGTGCTCGATTTCGAGGGCGAGCCCGCCAGCCCGCTGGACCAGCGGCGGGCCAGGTCCTCACCGCTGCGGGACGTGGCCGGGATGCTCCGCTCGTTCGACTACGCGGCCAGGCACCAGCTGCTCACCCACCCGGACCGGGCGTGGCTGGCCCCGGCGGCCAGCGACTGGGTCCGGCGCAACTCCGAGGCGTTCTGCGCCGGGTATGCCGCCGGCGGCGGCCCCGACCCGGCCGCTCACTCGGTGCTGCTCCGCGCGCTGCTCATGGACAAGGCGGTCTACGAGGTCAGATACGAGGCGCGGAACCGCCCCCACTGGCTCAGCATCCCCCTAGAATCACTGGCCGAGATGTAGTGACTACAGATCGAGCAGACGACATGACAAATCCCGACATCAGCCTGGGCGAGATCGACCGGATCGCCGCCGGGCACCACCACGACCCGCACTCGGTCCTGGGCGCCCATCCCGTCCCGGACGGCGTCGTCGTCCGGGCCCTGCGCCCGCTCGCCGCGTCGGTGACGCTCGTGCTCGACGACGGCCGCCGGTTCCCCATGGCGCACCTGCACCAGGGCGTCTTCACCGTCACCATCGGCGACGAGAAGGTGCCGGAGTACCGGATCGCCACCTCGTACTCACCGGACGGGGCGGACGAGACGCTAGCCGACGACCCGTACCGCTTCCTGCCCGCCGTCGGCGAGTTCGACCTGCACCTGATCGCGGAAGGCCGGCACGAACAGCTCTGGCGCGTGCTCGGGTCGCACGTCCGCGAGATGGGCCAGACCCCCGGTACGTCCTTCGCCGTCTGGGCGCCGAACGCCCGGGGCGTCCGCGTGGCGGGCGACTTCAACTACTGGGACGGCCGCGGCCACCCGATGCGCTCGCTCGGCGGGTCCGGGGTGTGGGAGCTGTTCATCCCCGGCGTGACCGACGGCACCAGGTACAAGTTCGAGGTGTTCGGGCGCGACGCGGTGTGGCGGGAGAAGGCCGACCCGATGGCGAACGCGACCGAGCACCCGCCCGCCACCGCGTCGGTCGTGTTCACCTCACGGCACGCCTGGCTCGACGACGGCTGGATGGCGGCGCGTGAGAAGCGCGAGCCCGCGCGCGAGGCGATGAGCATCTACGAGGTGCACCTGGGCTCCTGGCGGCCCGGCCTCTCCTACCGGGAGCTGGCCACAGAACTAGTCGCCTACGTCACCGGCCTCGGCTTCACGCACGTGGAGTTCCTGCCCGTGGCCGAGCACCCGTTCGGCGGATCGTGGGGCTACCAAGTCACCTCCTACTACGCGCCCACGTCGCGGTTCGGCTCCCCGGACGACTTCCGCTACCTGGTCGACGCGCTGCACCAGGCGGGCATCGGCGTACTGCTCGACTGGGTGCCCGCGCACTTCCCGCGCGACGCCTGGGCGCTGGCCAGGTTCGACGGCACGGCACTGTACGAGCACGCCGACCCGCGGCGCGGCATGCACCCCGACTGGGGCACGCTCATCTTCGACTACGGGCGCCCCGAGGTGCGGAACTTCCTGGTCGCCAACGCGGTCTTCTGGCTGGAGGAGTTCCACATCGACGGGCTGCGGGTGGACGCGGTGGCGTCCATGCTGTACCTGGACTACTCGCGCAAGGACGGCGAGTGGGCGCCGAACCGCTACGGCGGCCGGGAGAACCTCGAGGCGATCGCGTTCCTGCAGGAGGTCAACGCGACCTGCTACAAGCGCGTCCCCGGCATCGCGATGATCGCCGAGGAGTCGACCTCCTGGGCCGGAGTCACCCGGCCGGTGCACCTGGGCGGGCTGGGGTTCGGCTTCAAGTGGAACATGGGCTGGATGCACGACACGCTCGGCTACCTGGCCCACGACCCCATCTACCGCCAGTTCCACCACAACCTGATGACGTTCTCGATGATCTACGCGTACTCGGAGAACTTCATCCTGCCGCTGTCGCACGACGAGGTGGTGCACGGTAAGGGCTCGCTGGTCGGCAAGATGCCCGGCGACGAGTGGCGTAAGTTCGCGGGGCTGCGCGCGCTGCTGGCGTACATGTGGGCCCACCCGGGCAAGCAGCTGCTGTTCATGGGCTCGGAGTTCGGCCAGGTCAGCGAGTGGTCCGCCGACAACGGGCTCGACTGGTGGGTGCTCGAGTACGGCCCGCACGCCGGCGTGCAGCGGCTGTCCCGCGACCTGAACGCCGTCTACCGCTCGACCCCCGCGCTCTGGGAGCTCGATACCTCACCGGAGGGCTTCAGCTGGATCGACGCCAACGACGCCCAGGGCAACGTGCTGTCCTTCCTGCGCTACGCGGCCCGGTCCGGCCCCGGGCCAGGCGGGCCGCCTGGTGTCCTCGCCTGCCTGGCCAACTTCTCGGCCATGCCGTACCAGCGGTACCGCATCGGCCTGCCCCAGGCGGGCCGCTGGCGCGAGGTCCTCAACACCGACGCGTCCGACTACGGCGGCACCGGCACCGGCAACCTGGGCGCCGTCGAGGCCGTCGCCGAACCCTGGCACGGCCGCCCGGCCTCGGCCACCGTCACCCTGCCGCCCCTCGGCGTCATCTGGCTCACGCTCGAGTTGCCCGCCCCAGAGTTGGCCACCCCCGAGTTGCTCACCCCCGAGCCAGGCGCGGCACCGGATTGACGATGCGCGTTGCGAGCGGCCCGCGCTAGGCGCTACCGTCCGAGCTTGGCGGCCCGGGCCCGCAAGCCCTGGCGCGGGCCGGGCGGTTCACTCGTCGGAGCTGATGTCGTAGTCGTCTTCTTCGACCACGTGCATGGCGGCCTCCTCGGCGGTGGCCCCGCCGCCGTCGATCCCCGCGTCGCGGGCGAGCAGGTCGGTCACCCTGACCGGATGCGACCCCTCGTCCGGGGCCACCAGCCGGCCGACCCGCGGGTCGGGGCCGTCGTCGAGCAGGAGTCCGTCCACGTCCTCGTCCCCCGCGTCTTCGTCGCCCTCGATGTCCTCCAGGTCCTCGTCGTCGACGTCGAGCGCGAGGTCGGGCTCCTCCTCGGCCAGGAGGTCGTCGAGGGACTCGCGATCGTCCTGGTCGCCGCGCCTGATCGCGCCTGTCCACCGCTCCGGCGGGACGACGCCGCGGTCCAGCGGGTCGTCGCCCGGAGCGCCGCTGAGCGTATCGGTGGAGTCCTCGACCTCGTAGTCCTCAAGATCAGCGGACTCGTGGGGGGTCTCGTCAGGCATCGTCAGCTCCTCTCGCCAAGGTCACTTCACCTACACGGGCCCGATGCCCGCTGTCGCTCGATCAGTGGCCGCGGTCCAGGGTAAGTGGGCCGCCCAGATTCCGCCGTCGACCGGGATGATGGCCCCGGTGACGTAGGCCGAGCCGCGGCCGGACAGGAAGACCGCCACGCCGGCCATGTCGTCGGGCCTGCCGATGCGGCCGAGCGGGGAGGAGGCGGCGATCTCGTCGCCCAGCGCTTCCAGCGTCGCCGCCATCATCTTGGACTCGAAAGGCCCCGGGGCGACAGCGTTGACGGTGATGTGCCGCGGGCCCAGCTCGCGGGCCAGGACGCGGGTCAGCTGGTGCAGGCCGGCCTTGCTCGCCGCGTAGGAGTAGGTGGGGAACTCCGGCACCCGCAGCCCGTCGATGCTGCCGACGTTGATCACCCGGGCCGGGTCATCGGCAGTCCCCGCCGCCTCCAGCAACGGCAGGAACGCCCGGGTGAGGTAGAACGGCGCCTTGAGGTTAAGGTCCACGACCTTGTTCCAGCCCACCGCGGGGAACTCCGCGAACGGCGCGGCCCAGTTGGTCCCCGCGTTGTTGACCAGGATGTGCACGCCCTCCTCCGAGCGGGCGACCTCGGCGGCCAGCCGCTGGCATTCCTCCTCGCTGGCCACGTCGGCGGGCACCGAAATCACGACGCCGTACTTGGAGAGCTCCTCGACGGCCGCCCGGCCCGCCTCGGGCTTGCGCGAGCTGACGTAGACCGACGCGCCGGCCTGCAGCAGGCCGCGCGCGATCATCAGGCCGATCCCTCGGGTCCCGCCGGAGACGACGGCGACCTTGCCGGTGAGATCGAACAGGTCCAAGGGAACCCTCCCGGTCCGTAGCTTGGCGTCGGTGGCGGGTGGCTATCGAGGCATTGTAGGCCCGCCTGACGCCGCGCCGGGCGAGCGGACGTAGCCCCGGGCCACGGTCCTGGCCAGGACGCCGAGCGTGGCCCTCAGCGCCGACTCCGGGATCACGGGGAAGATCCCGGCGTCGCGCCACTGCTGGTGGATGCCGGACCAGTCGTAGTACGAGGTAACCAGCGTGCCGCCGTCGGCGGCGGGCTCGAGCAGGTACCCGTAGACGTGCCCGATCTGCGGGCGGATCCGGCCGGTGATCGTCCAGGCGATCTCCCGGTCGGGCACCAGCGTGGTAATGGTCACGGTCACGTCGTAGCGGCCCAGCGGGTAGTCGTTCAGCGCCTCGCGGTCCATGTGCACCACGAACGTGTCGCCGGCGGCAGTGACCGGCTCCCCCGTGGCGCCCATAAGCATCCCGGAGCTGTCGATCGCCACGTGGCCCTGCGGATCGCACAGCACGCGGAAGATCGCGGCCGCGTCGGCTTCGATCAGCCGCTGGACTTCCATGCGCTCCAGGCGCTCCTCGCTCACGGGCTCATCGCTCATGGGCTCATCGCTCATGGGCTCATCGTCCCACCGGGCGGGTCCCAGTCCGTAGGCAACGTCATCGCGGGGCCGGTCAGCGCGGCGGGGTTCACCCTTCTCGCGATCTCGTTCATCACGACGCGCACGTAGGGCTCGCCGACCCACAGGTGCTTGGCGCCGTCCACCGCGATCACCTCGGCCTGGGGTACCCGCGCGAACCGCCGGCGCGCCCCGTCAGGGCGCAGGTAGTCGTCCAGCGCTGGGACCAGGACCGTCAGCGGCAGGCCGGAGGCCGCCCAGCGGTCCAGGTCGGCGTCGCCGGCCCGGTGCAGCGGCGGCGACAGCAGGATGGCGCCCGCCACGGCACCGGGATCCTGCAAGCCCCACCTCAGGGCCAGCTCGGTGCCGAACGACCAGCCGAGGAGCCACCTTTGCGGCAGCCCCGCGTCGACGGCGAACTGGATCGCGGCGGCCACGTCGTACCGCTCGTCCTCCCCCGAGCCGAACGTGCCCTCGCTCGTCCCCTGCTCCGACGACGTGCCGCGGGTATTGAACCGCAGCACGGCCAGCCCGGCCAGGGCCGGGAGCCGGAACGCCGCCTTCTTCAGCAGGTGGCTGTCCATCATGCCGCCCTGCGTGGGCAGCGGGTGCAGGCAGATCAGCGTGGCGACCGGAT
>JBOHCK010000193.1:0-11636 GCA_050698755.1 Streptosporangiaceae bacterium
GGGGCGCGGCGCCCGTTCCCGTTTCTCGAGGCGCTGACCACGCTGAGCATGGTGGCCGCGCGGACCAGCCGGGTCATGCTCGGCACGGGCATCCTCGTGCTGCCGATCAGGGAACCGGCCATCCTGGCCAAGACCGCCGCGACGATCCAGCTCGGCAGCGGAGGCCGGCTCATGCTCGGCGTCGCGGCCGGGTGGTACGAGCGCGAGTTCCAGGCCACCGGGGTGCCGTTCGCCCAGCGCGGCCAGATCTTCGAGCGCAACCTGGACCTGCTGTACCGGCTGTGGGCCGACGACGACGTGACCGGCGAGTGGGACGGCCGGGTGTTCAACCACGTGCGGATGCTGCCCCGGCCTGCGCCGCGGCCGCAGGTGCTCATCGGCGGGTACGTGGACCGGGTGCTGCGCCGCGTGGCCACTCGCTCCGACGGGTGGGTGACGTACTTCTACACCCCGGAGTCCATCGCCGGGGCGTGGTCCAGGATCCGCGGCTACGCCGAGCAGGCCGGCCGCGACCCGGACCAGCTCGACCTGGTCGCCCAGGTCCCGCTCTGCGTCGGCGACTCGTACGAGGAGGCGGACCGCCTGGCCCGCGAGTATGTCGGGGAGTACTTCGACGTGCCGGCCTGGAGCGAGGCGACACCGGAGTCGGCGGTCCGCGGCACCCCCGAGCAGTGCGCCGAGCAGGTCGCCAGGTATATCGACGCAGGCGTCAACCACCTGGTGTTCTGCCCCTACAACTACGAAACTGAACAGCTGCACCGGCTGGCCGCCGAGGTGCTCCCGCTGGTGACAGGGATCCGCGCGGGGGCGGACTTATGGAACAGG
Source organism: Streptosporangiaceae bacterium (assembly GCA_050698755.1). Taxonomy (GTDB): domain Bacteria; phylum Actinomycetota; class Actinomycetes; order Streptosporangiales; family Streptosporangiaceae; genus Palsa-504. The sequence goes on from JBOHCK010000193.1 coordinate 826, forward strand.
TGGCGGTCCGCCAGGCCCGGGCGGAACGGGAGGCCGGCGGGCGCCCGGTGGCGGACAAGCGGATGACGGCCGAGGCCGCCACGGCGCTGATCCGCGACGGCGACCACGTCGCGATCGGGGGGACGCTGTACTCGCGGACGCCGATGGCGCTGGTGTTCGCGCTGCTGCGGCAGCGCAGGCGGCACCTGACCGTGTCCAGGACGCTGGCCTGCTACGAGATCGAGCTGTTCCTGGCCACCGGCGCCCTCGACCGGATCGTCACCAGCTGGGTCGGCATCGGGCTGCCGTGGGGGCTGCCCCCGATCTTCCGGTACTACGCCGAGAGCGGGCAGGTCCGCTACGACGAGTGGAGCCACCTGGCCATGGGGCTGCGCTACAAGGCGGGCGCGATGGGCGTGCCGTTCCTGCCCAGCCTGACCATGCTCGGCTCCGACCTGGCGCGCACGCTGGACCTGCAGACGGTGACCTGCCCGTACACCGGGGAGCAGCTGGCCGCGGTGCCCGCACTCAACCCGGATGTGGCCCTCATCCACGCGCACCGGGCCGACATGTTCGGCAACGTGCAGGTCGACGGGTACCGGCACATGGACACCGACATGGCCAAGGCGGCCCGCACGGTGATCGTCAGCGCCGAGGAGATCGTCAGCCCGGAGGTGATCGCCGCCCGGCCGGATCAGACCATGCTGCCGCACTTCGCGGTGGACGCCGTGGTGGCCGCCCCGTACGGGGCGTACCCGCACGAGTGCTACGGGCGGTACGAGCCGGACCTGGAGCACTTCGACGCCTACGCCTCCTCGGTGCGGGCGGACGGCCCGCCCGCGGGCCTGCGCTACGTCGAGCAGAACGTCGACGCGCACGCCGACTTCGCCGCGTTCCTCGCGGCGGCCGGGCCCGGCAGGCTGGCCGCGCTTGAGGCGGAGGCCAGGGAGCTGACGCCCCGATGAGCGCGAACGGAAGCGTGAGCGCCGAGGAGCTGATGGCGATCACCGCCAGCCGGCTGCTGGCCGATCACAAGGTGGTCTTCGCCGGGGTGGGCATGCCGCTGCTCGCCTCCGCCGTGGCCCGGCACATCCACGCGCCGCACCTGACGATCGTGCTGGAAGGCGGCATCATCGGGACGTCGCTGCGGCCCGGCAGGCTGCCGATCTCCACCAACGAGATGCGCGCGGCCTACGGGGCGCAGATGCTCACCGACATCACCGACATCTTCCTTTACGCGCAGCGGGGTTATTTCGATTACGGCTTCCTCGGCGCCGCGCAGGTCGACATGTACGGGAACATCAACACCAGCGTGATCGGCAGCCTGGAGCACCCGCGCGTCCGGCTGCCCGGCACGGGCGGCGCGAACGACATCATCTCGCTGTGCAACGAGGTGCTGATCGTGACCGCGCACGAGCCGCGGCGCTTCGTGGAGCGGGTGGACTACGTCACCAGCCCCGGCTACCTGTCCGGCGGGGACAGCCGGGCCCGGGCCGGGCTCGTGGCCGGCCGGCTCGGCGCCGTGGTCACCGACCTGGCGCTGCTTGACTTCGAGCCCGACAGCAAGCGGATGCGGCTGCGCGCGCTGCAGGCCGGCGTGACCGTCGCCCAGGTCCGCGCGCAGACCGGGTTCGACCTGCTCGTGGCCGACGAAATCACCGAGCTCAGGCCTCCATCGGCGGAGGAGCTCGCGATCTACCGTGAGCTGCGCGACGGCCCGGCGGCCGAAATCGCCGCCGCCGACGAGCCGGTCACAGCGGGTTCGGGGTGAGCGCCCGGCCGGCCCGCGTCGGGCTGATGATCCCGTCCTCCAACACGATGATGGAGGTGGACTTCACCCGCGACCTGCCGCCAGGGGTCGCGCTGCACACCGCGCGGATGTACATGGAGGACACCACCCCGGCGGGCGAGAACCGGATGCTGGACGAGTTCGCGCTGCCAGCCGCCCGGGACCTGGGCACCGCGCGGCCCGACGTCGTGGTGTTCGGCTGCACCAGCGCCGGGGCGCTGCGCGGCAACGACTACGACGCCGAGCTCTGCGAGCGGATCAGCGAGCTGACCGGGGCGCCGACCGTGTCCACCATCGGCGCGGTCCGCGCGGCGATCGAGGCGTCCGGCGCGGCCAGCATTGGCGTGATCACGCCGTACGTCGACGAGCTCAACGAGAGGATCAGGGCCAGCATCGAGGCGGACGGGACGCAGGTGGCCGCGATCGCCGGGCTCGGGATCACGGAGAACTTCGAGATCGCCGAGGTCTCGGGATCGGCGATCGTGGCGTTCGCGAAGCGCGCGCTCGGGGCGCTGGCCGCCGGCGGAAGCATCGGCCTGGTCTTCGCTTCGTGCACGAACTTCGGCGCGATGGCCGCCCGGCCGGCCATCGCGGAGCGGCTCGGGCTGCCGGTGGTCACCAGCAACCAGGCGGTGCTGGCCGCGGCCGTCGCCCGGCTGCAGGACCTGGCGCGCTGACGCCGATGGTGGCCCCCGCCTTCGACTACGTCGCGGCCGGCAGTTACGACGAGGCGGTGCGCCTGCTGGCGGAGGGCGCCGACGACGCGAAGATCCTGGCCGGCGGGCAGAGCCTGATGCCCATGCTCAACCTGCGGCTCGCCCACCCCGACCTGCTGATCGACATCAACCTGGCCGACCAGCGGCCGCCGTCCGTCGCCGACGGCCTGCTCCGCCTGCCTGCCCTCACGCGGCACCGCGTGCTGCTCGAGCACGATCTGGTCCGCCAGCACGCCCCGCTGCTGGCCGGCGCGATCCGGCACGTCGGCAACGTGCGGGTCCGCAACCGCGGGACGATCGGCGGCAGTCTGGCCCACGCGGACCCGACGTCCGAGATCGGCGCCTGCGCGCTGGTCACCGGGGCCCGGGTCGTGGTCCGCGGCCCGGGCGGCGACCGTACCGTGCCGGCCGACGAACTGTTCGACACCTACTGGACGACCACCCTGGCCGCCTGCGAGGTCATCACGGACGTGCTGATCCCGGTCGCCCGCCCCCGGCAGGGCTGGTCCTTCCAGGAGATGGTGCGGCGGACCTCGGACTTCGCGATCGTGGCCGTCGCCGCCCTGGTTGAGCTGGACGAGCGGGCGGAGGTCATCACCGCGGCCCGCGTGGCGCTGGCCGGGGTCGCGGACCGGGTGACGCTCGGCGATCCTGAGCTGCCCGCCGGGGTGAGGCGCGCCGACGCTGACTTCGAGGCGGCCGCCGCCGCGATCGCCGATCGGCTGGCGCCCGCCACCGACGTCCACGCGTCGGGGGAGTACCGGCGCCGGCTGGCGCGGGTCCTGGTCGCCCGCGCGCTCCGCGAGGCTTGCGCCCGCGCGACCGGGGCGGCGGCGTGACGCGCCGGCCGGTGGCGCTGAAGGTCAACGGCGCCGACGGGGCAGCACCATGACACGCCGGCCGATCGTGCTGAGCGTCAACGGCGCCGACCACGAGGTGTGGGTCCTGCCGTCGGAGACGCTGCTCGACGTGCTGCACGATGACCTCGGCCTGGCCGACGTCCGCTACGGGTGCGGCGAGGGGGTCTGCGGCACCTGCACGGTGCTGCTGGACGACGAGCCCGTGAACGGCTGCCTGATCCTGGCCGTGCAGGCCGCGGGCCGCCGGCTTACCACGCTGCGCGGGCTCATGGGCCCGGGCGAGGCTCTGCACCCGCTCCAGGAATGCTTCCTGCGCTGCGGTGCTTCGCAGTGCGGCTTTTGCACGCCGGGCATGGTGCTGACCTCGCTGGACCTGGTGCGGCGCCGCCAGGGGCTTGGGCACGGCCGGCCCAGCCGGGAGGAGATCAGGTACGCGCTGGTCGGCAACCTGTGCCGGTGCACCGGGTACACCAAGATCCTGGACGCCGTCGAGGAGTACGCCGGCCTGGCCGTATCCGATACCAGTGCCGAGCGCGCGCCGGGGGTGCCGCCGGGGGTGACTGCGCCATGACCACTGTCGAGCCTCGGTACGCCGGCCGGTTCCGCGTGGTCGGCACCTCGCCCGCCCACCATGACTTCGTCGAGAAGGTCAAGGGGTCGCTGCACTACGCGGCGGACTGGCGGCTGCCCGGCATGCTGCACGGCCGGGTCGTCCGCAGCCCAGTGCCCAGCGCCAGGATCACCGCCATCGACGTCAGCGCGGCCCGGGCGCTGCCCGGGGTGGCCGCCGTGCTCACCGCTGCGGACGTGCCGAGCAACGCGATCGTGGAGATGGCCAGCGGCGGGCTGGCCGAGCTCGAGGTAACGATGCCGGTGCTGGCGCAGGACCGGGTCCGGTACGCGGGCGAGCCAGTGGCGATCGTGGCCGCCGCGACCCGGCAGATCGCCGACGCGGCGGCGGAACTGGTGGCCGTCGACTACGAGGAGCTGCCCGGAGTCTTCGACGTGACCTCGGCCCTGGCCGCCGATTCGCCCCGGGTCCACCAAGTCGGTAACACGCTGGTCACCTGGCAGATCAGGTGCGGGGACGTGGCGGCGGCGCTGGCGGCCGCCGACGTGGTGGTGGAGGGCGAGTACCAGAGCCAGCACGTCGAGCACGCCTACCTCGAGCCCGAGGCGGGGGTCGGCTGGCTGGAGAACGGCGTGCTCACGCTGCGCGTGTCCACCCAGGTGATCGAGCACGCCGCCGCCATCGCGCGGATCATCGGGCTGCCGCAGAGCAAGGTCAGGGTGATCGCGGCGTACATGGGGGGCGGATTCGGCGGCAAGGAGGACATGACCGTCGAGCCGTACCTGGCGCTGCTCGTCTGGCACACCCGCCGGCCGGTCCGGATGATCTGGGACCGGCAGGAGTCGCTGGTGGCCAGCACGAAGCGGCACCCGTTCCTCATGCGGTACAAGACCGGCGCGCGCGCCGACGGCACGATCACCGCGCAGCAGGTGGAGATCACCGGCGACGCCGGGGCCTACCCCAACCTCTCGCCCCGGGTGCTGTTCGCCGGGGCGGCCTGCGCGTGCGGGCCGTACCGGGTGCCCGACGCGAGCATCACCTCCCGCGCCGTGTTCACGAACAACGTGCCGGCCAGCGCCTTCCGCGGGTTCGGCGCCATGCAGGTCACGCTGGGGTACGAGGCGCAGATGGACCTGCTCGCCGAGCGCCTCGGCCTGTCCCGCACGCAGGTGCGCGAGCGCAACTTCCTGGCCAAGGGCGACCTGCTGCCGACCGGTGAGCGGCTCGACACCTGCGTGGCGGTCGCCGAGACCATGCACCGCGCGCTCGCCCTGCTCGGCGAGCCGGAGCCGCCCCGGCCGTCCGGGCCCGGTAAGCTCACCGGCCGCGGCCTCGGCTGCAACCGGCAGCCGTACGGGCGGACGATCTGGTTCCGCGACCGCGCTTCGGCCTGGCTCAGCCTGCAGGGCGACGGGACGCTGCTGATCCGCTCCGGCGTCACCGACCTTGGCGCCGGGCAGGCCGCCAGCTTGTGCCAGATCGCCGCCGAGGTGCTCGGCGCGCCGCTTGACGACATCAGCATCTACATCGGCGACAGCGCGCTGAACCCGCCGGCCGGCGGCACGTTCGCGACCCGCCAGCTGTACATGTCGGGAAACGCGGTGCTGCACGCGGCCCGCGAGCTGCGCGAGCGGATGGCGCCGGTGGCGGCCGACCTGCTCGGGGTGCCTGCCGACAAGCTGGAGTTCGCGGACGGCCGGGTCCTGGCGGCAAGCGGCGGGGTGAGCATCACCCTGGCCGAGCTGGCCACGGCCTGCGATAAGCGGGCCGTCAGCACGGCGCACCTGTCGACCTGGCGGGCGGAGGCCGGCTCGTTCGACCCGCGCGCCGGGCAGGGCGACACCTTCCCCGACTACACCTACGGGACGCACGCCGCCGACGTGGAGGTCGATACCGAGACCGGGCAGGTCACGGTGCTGCGCTACGCCGCCTGCCACGACGTCGGCCGGGCCATCAATCCGATGCGCGTGGAAGGGCAGATCCAGGGCGGCGCCATGCAGGGCCTCGGCTACGCGCTGACCGAGGACATGGGCATCGAGGACGGCTACGTGCAGGCGGCCCTGTTCGCCAACTACCTGATCCCGAACGCGCAGGACTTCCCCGACGTGCTCGTCGACATCGTCGAGAGCGGCGAGGGCAAGGGCCCGCTCGGGGCGCGCGGGATCGGCGAGCCGCCCATCGGGAACGTCGCCGCCACCATCGCCAGCGCGATCCACGACGCGATCGGCGTCCGCCCGGCCCAGCTGCCGATGACCCCCGAGCGGGTCCTCGGGCTGCTGGACGGGCGCACGTCAGGGGCTACGGGAGGACCGGAGGTGCCAACGTGAAGGCTGCGAGGCTCGTCGAGCGCCGGCGGCCGCTGGAACTGGCCGATCCGGCACCGGAGACCGGGGTCCTGCAGCCCGCCAGGATCGTCGGCCAGACGCTCCCGCTGGAGCAGGCCAGCACGGTCCTGGACGCGATGGACTCCTACGAGACGCTCGGATTCTCCGTCATCACGGCATTCTGAGAGGGAGGAGGTCCTCGGTGACGTCACTGGGGCTTGACCGGGAGGTCATCGACGGCGAAACGTACCGGCGCACCGTCGGGAGGTTCCGCTCGGCGGGCATCGGCCTGCCGACCTTCGCGCAGCTGGCCGCCCCTGGCACCCTCCCGGCCGGGACCCTGGCGGCGCTGGCGGGGGTGCAGGCCGACGAGGCTGACCCGCGGAACCTGTTCCGGGTGCACTGGCACAACGACGTGCGGCGCACCGGCCAGGCCGCGGTGCCGGTGCACGTCGTCCTGCCGACCGAACTCACCGGCGTGGCGGCGCGGATCGTGGTGGTGCCGGGCGACCTGTTCCCCATGATCCGGGCGCACAAGGTCCTCTCGGCCTACGGCTGCCTGGCGCCCCGCATCATCACCGGCGCGTTCGACCCCACCAGGGACCGGGCGGTCTGGCCTTCCACCGGGAACTACTGCCGGGGCGGGGTGGCGATCTCCCGCCTGATGGGGTGCCGCGGGGTGGCCGTACTGCCCGAGGGGATGAGCCGTGAACGTTTCGCGTGGCTCGAGGACTGGGTTACGGACCCCGCGGACATCGTCCGCACGCCGGGAACCGAGAGCAACGTCAAGGAGATCTACGACAAGTGCGCCGAACTGTCCGCCGACCCGGGAAACGTCGTCTTCAACCAGTTCGCGGAGTTCGGTAACCACCTGGTCGGTTACCAGTGCACCGGCCGGGCCATGGGGGCCGTGTTCGAGTCGATGACCGAGGCCGAGCCCGGCCTGCGGTTGCGCGCCTTCGCGTCGGCTTCTGGCTCGGCAGGCACGCTCGCCGCCGGCGACTACCTCAAGGAGGAGTACGGCGCCAAGGTCGTCGCGGCCGAGGCGCTGCAGTGCCCGACCCTGCTGGGGAACGGGTTCGGGGCCCACAACATCCAGGGCATCGGCGACAAGCACATCCCGCTCATCCACAACGTGATGAACACCGACCTGGTGGTCGGGATCTCCGACCGGGCTACCGACCAGTTGTCGGTGCTGTTCGCGGACGCCGACGGCCTGGAGTACCTGCGGGTCCGGCGGCGGGTCCCCGAGCCCGTGCTGGCCTTCTTGCCGGCGTTCGGGCTGTCCAGCGTCTGCAACATCCTGGCCGCGGTGAAGGTCGCGAAGTACCTGCGGCTAGGGCCTGACGACGTGGTCATGACGGTGGCGACGGATGGCGCGGCCATGTACGGCAGCGAGCGTGAGCGAATCTCCGCCCGCGATTTCCCGGCCGGGTTCGGGGCGCTCGACGCGGCCGAGGTCTTCGGCCGGTGGATGCTCGGGCTCGGCACCGACGACCTGCTCGAGACGACGCTGGCGGACCGGAACCGCATCTTCAACCTGGGGTACTACACCTGGGTCGAGCAGCAGGGGGTGTCGCTGGCCGACTTCGAGGCGCGGCGCGATCAGCGGTTCTGGGTCGGCCTGCGCGACCTGCTGCCCGCGTGGGACGCGATGATCGAGGAGTTCAACGGGCGGACCGGCCTGGCGGCGGCGACGTGAGGCCGTCCCCGGCCAGCACCATCTGCTGCACGGGCTGCTCCCACGTGGCCAGCGCCGAGGACCCCTACCCGTTCCGGTGCCCGGGGGCCGGGAAGGGCGACGCCGACCACGTGCTCACCCGCGTGCTCAGCCCGGCGGAGACCCGGTTTCCTTCCGGCGGCGAGGTGAACCCGTATCTGCGCTACCGCGCCCTCATGCACTCCCATCACGCGGCCACGGCCCGCGGGATGTCCGACGCCGCCTACGTCGACCTGGTGGGCACGCTCGACGAATCGGTCGCCGCCGTGGCCGGCCGCGGGTTCCGCGCCACGCCGTTCTTCCGGAGCCCGGAGCTGAGCGAGGCCCTGGGCTTTTCCGCTTCGGGCGGGGTGTGGGTCAAGGACGAGACGGGAAACGTATCGGGTTCGCACAAGGGCAGGCACCTGATGGGGGTGCTCGTCCACCTGACGGTCATGGAGGAGGGCGGGCTCCTCGACGCCGGGAACCGTCCCGACCTGGCCATCGCCAGCTGCGGGAACGCGGCCCTCGCCGCGGCCGTGCTGGCCCGGGCCTGCGGCCGGCGGCTCACCGTCTTCGTGCCGCCCGAGGCCGACGCGAGCGCCGTGGACCAGCTGCGCGACCTGGCGGCGACCGTGGTCACCTGCCCGCGCGAGGCAGGCGCACTCGGGGATCCGGCGTACCTGCGGCTGCGGGAGCACCTGGACCGCGGGGCGCTGCCGTTCACCACCCAGGGCCCAGAGAACGGGCTCGCCATCGAGGGCGGCCAGACCCTGGGCTATGAGCTGGTGACCGATCTCACCGGCGCGGACCTGGACCACCTGATCATCCAGGTGGGCGGGGGAGCGCTGGCCAGCTCGTGCGTCCAGGCGTTGCGCGAGGCGGTGGACCTGGGCGCGCTGGGCCGGCTGCCCCGCGTCCACACCGTTCAGGCGTGCGGCGCCCACCCGCTGGAGCGGGCCTACGCGCGCGTGCGGGCGCTGCTGCCCGATGAGCCCGATCCCGATGCGGTGCGCCAGGCCGTGGCCAGGGCCGCGGCTCACCGGTCCGCGTTCATGCAGGCCTGGGAGACCCCGCCGGTGAGCGTGGCGACGGGCATCCTCGACGACGAGACCTACGACTGGCGGGCCGTCGTCGAGGGCATGCTGCTGACCGGCGGCCGGCCGCTCGTCGTGAGCGAGACCGCGCTCGTGCAGGCTCACTCGCTGGCGGTCGCCACGGGGATCCCGGTCGACCACACCGGGTCGTCGGGCCTGGCCGGGCTGCCCGAGCTGCGGCGTTCGGGCGAGATCGGCGACCACGACCGCGTGGCCGTGCTGTTCACCGGACGCCAGCGGTAGCGACCGGTGGGCAGCAGTTGCCGACAGACTGGGCAGCCTGCCGGCAGACATTGACATGACAACCCGCGGACACCCACAGTGAGACACGGAGGAACGACAATGACCAAGCGAACGTACGGCGGGCCCCTCATGGACGTGGCCGGCGCGGTAGACCTGCACTGCCATCCGTTCCCTGACCTGTTTCCCCGGCTGGCCGACGACTTCGACATCGTCCGGGCGGCCCGCGACGCGGGGATGAAGGCCATCCTGCTCAAGTGCCACCACGAGAACACGGTGTCGCGCGCGTACCTGGTCCAGCGCGTCATCCCGGGCATCCGCGTGTTCGGCGGGATCGTCCTCAACTACTACGTGGGCGGCATCAACCCCGCCGCCGTCGAGGCGTCGCTGCGGCTCGGCGGCAAGGAGGTATGGATGCCCACGGTGGACGCGGGGTACCACGCCGAGGTGCACGGCGGGACCGGCGGCTACGACAACCAGCAGGGCGGCCGGCGCCAGGCCGAGGGCATCTGGGTGGAGGACAAGGAAGGCAAGCTGCGCCCCGAGGTCAAGGAGGTGCTCGAGCTGGTGGCCCAGTACGGCGCCATTCTTGGCACCTCGCACCTGGCCCCGCGGGAGATCGTCGCGCTGGTGCGCGAGGCCCGCTCGGTCGGCGTGGAGAAGATCGTCATCACCCACCCCTACTTCCGGGTGCCCAACCTCGACCTGGACACGCTCGAGGAAGTAGCCAAGATGGGGGCCATGCCGGAGTTCGGCTACTGCACCGTGTCGCCCGCCTGGCAGTACGCCGCGCCGGAGAAGATCGTGCAGAGCGTAGACCGGATCGGCGCGTCCCGCTGCCTGCTCGTCTCCGACACCGGGCAGCGGCACAACCCGCTGCCGTCCGAGGCGCTGCGCATCTTCGCCCAGACGATCTTCGAGAAGGGCGTGCCGATGGACCAGGTGACGAAGATGATCACCCATAACCCGATGCAGCTGCTCGACGTGGACGCCGACTTCGCGCCGAGCGCCGCCGACCTGGCCTGGGCCCGCGGGCTGGTCGAGGACCCGTGCGCCGCCCCGCCCACGGCGCCGTCCTCGATGACGGCGCTGCGCCCGCTTCCGGCCGACGTCCCGGATTGAGCCGATGGCCATCAGGCGCGGCCGCGGCCCGGCCGCCGAGCACGCGGACGCCGGGGGCGGGCGCGCCAGCGTCGTCTCGCTGCCCGGCCGCCGGCGGCGCGGCAGCCAGGTCCCGTTCGACGCGCTGACGGTCCGCGAGATGCTGGGCGAGGACGCCATGCGCGGGGCCCGGATCATCGCCGGGGCGGGCGGCCTTGACCGCGTGGTCACGTGCCTGAACGTCATGACCGTGCCGAACATCGTCCGGTGGACCAAGCAGGACGAGTTCCTGCTGACCACGGGGTACCCGCTGCCGCGCCAGCCCGCGGAGTTCTGCCGGCTGATCGAGCAGCTCGCAGGGAACGGGCTCGCCGGGCTCGGCGTCAAGCTGGACGAGTACCTCGCCGAGGTGCCGCAGGCGGCGGTGGATCTGGC
>JBOHCK010000194.1:0-11562 GCA_050698755.1 Streptosporangiaceae bacterium
CGCGGCAGCACGTCGGCCAGGAGGCGGTTGTTGGACTCGGCGCTGGCCACGGTGGCCTCGGCCACGCCGCGGCGCTCCGGCTCGTAGCTGGCCAGCAGGTCCGGCGCCCCCCAGCCCTGCTCCACCGCGGCGATCTTCCATGCGACGTTGACCGCGTCCCCGACGCAGGTGTTGAACCCGTGCCCGCCGAAGGGCGGGTTCACGTGCGCGCTCTCGCCGACCAGGAAGACGCGGCGGTCAGCGAACCGGTCCGCGATGAGCATCCGCGCCGTCCACGGGTCGGTGGCGAGCACCTCGTGGTCGACCGGCGCGCCGACCAGGCCGGTGATCAACGCGGGGGCGTGCGCCGTGCCGGAGGCCGCCTCGACCCCCGGCAGAATCGCCCACCAGGTGCCGGCCAGGTCCAGCCGGCCGATCAGGCCTGAGGTCGCACCGCGCCCGGCGCCGACCACCCAGTACTGGACGGCGGGCCCGAGGTGGGTGTCCAGCACGGGGGCGCGGAACACCAGATTGAAGTTCGGGCGCGGATCGGCGCGCCCGGCGTACCTGGCCCCCGCCGCCTCCCTGCTTATGCCGCCCGCGCCGTCGCAGCCGAGCACCCAGCGCGCCCTGATCAGGTAACCGGGGCCCGCCTCGTCGCTGACGGCCACCGTGACCCCGCCCTCGTCCTGGGTCAGGTCCGCGGCGGCATGGCCGAGGCGCAGGTCGACGCCGGGCAGGCGGCGCAGGTGGCCGCGGAGGACCTCCTCGACGACCGGCTGCGGCACCTGCTGGCCCGGCTCGGCGAACCGGTCGTCCCGGGCGGTGGTCAGCCCGAACGCGCCGTCGAAGTCGGTGATCCGGCACCCGGCCAGCGACTCGCAGAACGTCACGCGCTGCGACCAGGCGACGGGCAGGGGCGCGGCGGCGCGCAGCGCGTCCGCCGTGCCCCAGCGGCGCAGGTGCTCCATCGTCCGGATGCTGGTGGTCTTGGCCCTCGGCCGGCGGTGGGAGACCTCGACCCGCGGCTCGATCACGACGCAGCGGACGCCGTGCCGGGCGAGTTCTGCGGCGGCGGCCAGCCCCGCCGGGCCGCCGCCCACCACGAGCACCGGCGTGCGCTCGATCCGCGTTTCGTCCGCCATACCCCAAGGGGTATACCATGCCAAGCGTGAACGTGGACAGCCAGGAGCTGGCGGACGTGGTCAAGCGGCTACGCCGCGCGCAGGGCCAGATCGGCGGCGTGATCCGGATGATCGAGGACGGCCGGGAGTGCCAGGACGTCCTGACCCAGCTGGCCGCGGCGGCCCGCGCCCTGGACCGGGCCGGGTTCAAGATCATCGCCAGCGGGCTCTGCCAGTGCGTGCTTGACGAGCAGGCGGGCCGCGACCAGGCCGCCGTCGAGCGGGCGGCCGGCGAGCGGGCGCGCCTGGAGAAGCTCTTCCTCTCGCTGGCCTGACCGGCCGACGGGGAGAACTCCACCTCGAAGCAGGCGGTGCCGCCGATGAAGAAACAGACATTGCCGCCGCGGTCGACGCCGGCCCTCGGGTGCGAAGAAGGTTCGCGGGGGAGTAACCACCGCCGTTCCGGATAGAACTGCCTTCAGGAATTTATCCGGGCCTCGCGTTGTACATACCCCTGCGGGTATCACACGCGAGGAGGCGGACGATGGCGACGGTCGAGCTTACGGCCGAAAACTTTGACTCGACGGTGAGCGGCGACGGCCTGGTCCTCGTCGACTTCTGGGCGGCCTGGTGCGGGCCGTGCCGGATGTTCGGGCCGGTCTTCGAGAAGGCGTCCGAGCGGCACGCCGACGCGGTGTTCGGCAAGGTGGACACCGAGGCGCAGCAGGAGCTCGCGGCCGTGTTCGGGATCTCGTCCATCCCGACGCTGATGATCATCCGCGACGGCGTCATCCTGTACGACCGCCCCGGCGCGCTGCCTGAGGCCGCGCTCGAGGAGCTGATCACCAAGGCCAGCGAGCTCGACATGGACGAGGTCCGGGCCACCCTGCCCGCGCCGGCCGGCGCCTGACGCCCTACGAAAGCACGCGGCGGCGGAAGTTGCGCAGGCCGATGGTCAGGAACACCGCGGCGAACCCGGCCATGACCGGGTAGACGATGTACAGGTGCATGTGCGGGGCCGCGGTGAACGCGGCTCGCATTCCCTCGTTCACGTAGATGAGCGGGTTGATCAGCACGACCGTCTGCAGCCAGTGCCACCCGCCGACGGTCACCGGCGCGAGCTTGGTCCACGGGTAGTAGGTGCCGCCGGTGAACGTGATCGGCAGGATGATGAAGCCGAACATCAGGCCGATGTTCCTCGGTTCGAAGCTGGTCCCGAGGACCAGGCCGAGCCCGGCCATGGCGATGCAGGCCAGCGGGACGAACGTGACGATCAGCCACCAGTGCAGGCTCAGGTGGGCCTGCACGCCTGGCGCGTGGACCACCGAGGCGATCGGCAGCACGATGGCCGCGGACAGCACGCCCTGGGCCGCGCCGGACAGGACCTTGGCGATGGCGACGAGCCAGATCGGGCAGGGCGCCTGGACCCGGTCCTCGATCTCCCTGGTGAAGCCGAACTCCTGGGCCATCGCCAGGGCGATGGACTGCACGCCCTGGAACATGATGGAGATCCCGACCACCCCCGGCACCAGGATCGTCGCGAAAGCCGACTCCTGCACCGCCCCGTGGCCGCCGATGCCCTGCCCGATCTTCGGGAAGACGTACAGGAAGATGAAGCAGAGCAGGAACGGCTGGATGACCGTTCGCAGCACGAACTCCCAGAAGTGCTTGCGCAGCACGACCAGGTCGCGCAGCAGGAGGGCGCCGAGCGCGGTCCAGCTGGCCCGGGCGACCGAGCGGGTGGGGCCGCCGCCGATCCGGCGGGCCGGGGCCGGGGCCTGTGCTATCGAGGTGGTCATAATGATCGCGGCGTGGAGTCCCCGGCCTTCAGGCGGGGACGATACGCCACTTCACCCCCCCTGAAATGTCAGTGCTGCCCGATACTGTGTTCGCATGTCTCGATACCGGCTGTGCCCGTCGCTCGCCCAAGAGGCATTGCTGCGGGACCACTGCGCACATGCCCGGTTCGTATGGAACCTGGCCGTCGAGCAACACAGGCACTGGCGCCCCGGCCGGAAGAGCGCTCCGGGCTACGTTGAGCAGTGCCGACAGCTCACCGCCGCCCGCGCGGAGTGCTCGTGGCTGGCCGCAGGCTCCCAAATGGTGCAACAGCAGGCGCTGCGGGACTTCGGCCAGGCTATGGCCGCGTTCTTCGACCCGGAGAACCCGGCCAGACGGCCGTCGTGGCGGAAGGCCGGCCGGAATGAGGGATTCCGCATTGTAGGGCGGCGCGGTCGCCAGTGGGACGTGCGTAGGCTGAGCCGGAAGATCGGCGAGGTATGGGTGCCGAAGGTCGGATGGGTCCGGTTCCGCTGGTCCCGTGCGGTGCCGCCGGGCGTGAAATCCTACCGAGTAACCCTGGACCGGGCAGGACGGTGGCACGTAGCGTTCGCCGCTATCCCCAAGCCCATTCCGGCAGCCGACAACGGCGAGGTGGTTGGCGTCGATCGGGGTGTGGCAGTGTCCGCGGCACTGTCGACCGGGGAGATGCTCCACGTGCCGGGGCTGACCGGACGGGAACGCAAGCGCATGCTGCTTCTGGAGCGGAAGCTGGCCAGAGCGGAACGCGGCTCGAAACGGCGCCAGCGAGCAAGACAGGCCATTGCCCGCCTGCGCGCCCGCGAGAAGGACAGGCGCAAAGACTGGGTGGAGAAAACCAGTACGGACCTCGTCCGCAGGTTCGACGTAATCTGCGTCGAGGACCTGAACATTAAGGGCATGACCCGCTCTGCGGAAGGCACCACGGAGAATCCCGGGCGCAAAGTCCAGGCCAAAGCCGGACTGAACCGGGAAATCCTGAGATCCGGGTGGGGCCTGTTGGTACGCCGCCTGGAGGACAAGGCACCCGGAAGGGTCGAAAAGGTCAAGCCGTACCTCACGAGCCAGCGTTGCTCGGCGTGCGGGCACACAGACGCGAAGTCGCGCGAGAGCCAAGCCGACTTTCGCTGCGTGGCCTGCAATTTCGCCTGCAACGCTGACGTGAACGCGGCCAGGAACATCGCGGCGGGGCACGCCGTGACTGCGCGGGGAGGCGACGGGGTAGCCCGGCCCGTGAACCGCGAACCTCAACTGCTGCTCCAATCGGCGTAGCGGCCCAAATCCCCCGCCCCTAGGCGGAGGAGGATGTCAATCTTCCCTCAGCTCCCTTCCGGTCAGGTTGATGAAGACGGTTTCCAGGCTCGGCTCGGCAATCGAGACGTCGGACAGGTCGAAGCCGTTACCCTCGGCCGACAGGACGATCCGCGGGACGAGCCGGTCGCCGGCCTGCATGTGCAGTTCGACCCGGTCGCCCGCCACGCGCGTCCTGGTGACGCCCTCGACGTCGCGGCCCAGCAGCTCGGCGAGCCTGCCGGGGTCGCCAGCGGTCCTCACGGTCACGATGGTGTCGGCGCCGATGCTCTCCTTGAGCGCGGCCGGGGTGTCCAGCGCGAGGATCCGCCCGTGGTCCATGATGGCCACGCGCTGGCAGAGCCGGTCGGCCTCCTCCATGTAGTGCGTGGTGAGCAGGATCGTCTGGCCCTCGCCGTGCAGTTCGCCGAGCAGGTCCCACAGCGCGAGCCTGCTCTGCGGGTCCAGCCCGGCCGTCGGCTCGTCGAGGAACAGGACCGACGGGCGGTGGAAGATGGCCCGCGCCACCATGAGCCGCTGGGCCATCCCACCGGACAGCGCGTACACCGAGGCCTTGGCCCACCGCGAGAGCTGGAACTGCTCGAGCAGGTCGGTGGCGATCTGCCGGGACGCCTTGGCCCCGATGCCGAACAGCCGGCCGTGGAAGTAGAGGTTCTCGAACACGGACAGCTGGCGGTCCAGGGTGTTCTGCTGGGAGACGATCCCGCTCAGCTGCTTGGCCAGCGCGGGGTGCGCCGCGACGTCGATCCCCGCCAGGAAGGCGCGCCCCGACGTCGGGACGACCCTGGTCGTGAGCATGCCAGCGGTGGTGGTCTTGCCAGCGCCGTTCGGGCCGAGGAGGCCGAAGATCTCACCGGCCCTGACGTCCAGGTTGAGCTTGTCCACCGCGGCGAAGTCGGTACCCGCGTAGACCTTGGTCAGGCCTTCGGTGTGGATGACCCCGTCCGGCTCGCGGCCTGGCGGCTCGGGCGGGCTCGCCTGCGCTGGTGTGATGGTCATAGACCATCCAGCCTAGAGCCAGCGGTCACGTCGTGAGCGTGCGCAGCACCGGCTCGTTCAGGTCGGTCAGTGAGGGCAGGACCCAGGTCGGCGCGGCGGTAGCGGGGATCGCCGGCCAGCAGCGGGTCGGGCACGGCCAGGCAGCTCATGCCCGCCGCCTTGGCCGCCACCACCCCGGCGGGGGCGTCCTCGACGGCCCGGCAGCGGGCCGGGCTGAGCGCCGGGCGGCGCGCAGCGGCCAGGTACACGTCGGGGGCCGGCTTGCCGCGCGGCTCGTCCAGGGCCGAGCGGCGGATGTCGATAGTCAGGCCCAGCCGGGCGCAGACCGCGTCGATCAGCCGTTCCGGGGAAGAGGATGCGATGGCCAGCCGGAGCTTCAGCCGCTCGAACAGGGCGATGGCCTCGGGCACGCCGGGCATGGGTTCGCCGTCGCGGCGGACGTAGGCGATAACCAGGTCCGTGACCCGGGCGGCGACCTCGGCCGGGCTCAGCCTGGCGCCCGGCAGGAAGGGCGGCGGCCACGTCGTCGATGCGCACGCCGGTCGTCTCGAGCAGGTCGGCCTCGGTGAGCTCGGCGCCGAGCTCGGCGAACACCTCTTGCTGGGCGGTGCGCCAGACCGGTTCGGTGTCGATGAGCAGGCCGTCCAGGTCCAGGACGACGGCGCTGATAGATGGCACGGTCAACCGGGGACCGGGAGCGAGGCGCGTACCTTGGCGGCGGTCTCGGTGAACCGGCGGGCCCGGACAGGAGTTCCAGGCTCCTGGCGCCAGCTTTCGGCCAGCGGACCCGTGCCGACGGCGTCGTAACCGATCGCGTCGAGGAATTCGGTTACCGCCGTCTTCGCCGCGGCGTCGTCGCCCGCGATGGGCAGCGCGCTGAGGTCCTGCGCCCCGTGCGGGCGGGCCAGGTAGCGCAGGTGCTTGAAGAAGATGTTGTTGAACACCTTCACCACGTGCGCTTCCGGCAGGTAGCGCTGGAGCAGGCCGCTGCTGGTGAGCGCGCCGGTGTCGAGTTCGGCGATCTGCCCGTCACGCTGCGGGTAGTAGTTCCCGGTGTCCAGGACCGGCTTGCCGGCCAGCGGGCTTGACCGGCCAGGCTGGTGATCTGGCTTTACCGCAGGAGCTTGTCCGGCTCCACGAACTCGCCCAGGGACTCGCCGATGGCCTCGATCTCGCTCGCCAGGGTGATCTCGCTCGCGGGCGCGGGCGCTCCGGCGCGCGGGCGCAGGGTCACGTAGCTGACCGCGATCCCGCCCGCCATGAGCAGGATGGTGACGAGCAGGCCGGTGTGGTACCCGTCGAGGAACGCGTGCACCGGCCCGGCCCCGGCGCGCAGCGCGGCGGACTGCCGCGTCCGCAGGATCGCGCCGATGACCGTGATCCCGAGCAGGCCCGCGACCTCGCGCGAGGCGTTGAGCAGGGCCGAGGCGACGCCGGCCCGGGCCTGCGGGATGGCCTGCATGGACGCGTTGGTGACCGGCACGTTCATCAGCCCGGCACCGGCGCCGAACAGCATGAACCCCGGCAGCAGGCTGTCGTAGCTGGCCTGCAGGCCCAGGCGGCCGAACAGGACCAGGCCGACGACCATGAGCAGCATGCCGGCCGCCACCGTGCGGTGCGCTCCGGCCCAGAGCTCGACCCGGGACGCGATGGCCGCGAAGACCGCGATGGTCAGCGCCATCGGCACGAAGGCCAGGCCGGCCTTGGTCGGGGAGAAGCCCAGGATCTCCTGCAGGTAGATCGAGGTGAAGAAGTAGATGCCGAGGATCCCGAAGGCCCAGATCATCATGGTGCTCGTGCCGCCGCTCAACTCCCGCTGGCGGAACATCCCCAGCTCCACCATCGGGTTCGCGGTGCGAGCCTCGATCGCGAGGAAGGCCGCGACCGCCACGGCGGCCAGGGCGAACGCCCCGAGGATGAACGGTGAGGTCCAGCCGTTGGCGTTGCCCTGGATCAGGGCGTAGGTCAGCGCGAACAGGGACACCGCCGAGGTGACCAGGCCGGGCAGGTCGAGCCGGCGTACCGCGGAGTCGGCGCGCGATTCTCCGACGTAGATCATCGAGATGACGAAGGTGATCACGCCGATTGGCACGTTGATCAGGAAGATCCAGCCCCAGTGCAGGTGCTGGCTGATCAGGCCGCCGAGCACCGGCCCGGTCGCGAGGGCGAGCGCGCTGACCGCGGCCCAGATGCCGATCGCCGCGTTGCGCTCTCGCACGTTGGTGAACGTGGCCATGATGATGGCCAGCGTGGCCGGCATCAGCAGCGCCGCGCCGATGCCCTGGACCGCACGGCTGGCGATGAGCACGCTCCCGCTGCCCGCCAGCCCGGCGGCCAGCGAGGACAGCGTGAAGACGGCCAGGCCGGCCACGAACAGCCTGCGCCGCCCGTACAAGTCGGCGAGCCTGCCGCCGACCAGCAGCAGCCCGGCCAGCGTGAGCAGGTAGCTGCTGACTACCCATTCCAGCCCGGACACCGACAGGTGCAGGCTGCG
The DNA here is from genome assembly GCA_050698755.1 of Streptosporangiaceae bacterium. Taxonomy (GTDB): domain Bacteria; phylum Actinomycetota; class Actinomycetes; order Streptosporangiales; family Streptosporangiaceae; genus Palsa-504. The sequence continues at coordinate 7,726 of JBOHCK010000194.1, forward strand.
CTGGATGGTCGGGATCGCCACGTTGACGATGTTGTTGTCCAGGTAGGTCATGAAGGTGGCCAGGCTGACGGCCGCCAGGGCCCACCACCGGCGTGACGGCGAGCGCCCCGAAGCGCCCGAAGCCTGTGCGCTACTCGCTGACACAGCGATCATCCTTTCCCTCTGAGGTCATGTACGCCGTACCTGTATCTCGTTCTTATACGTCGTACACGTACGTTGTACATCATTACTTGTACGATGTATAGTTGTCAAGTGATGGATGCAGAACCCCGCCCAGAGGAGCCGGAAGGCGAGCGCGCCCGGCTGAGCAAGCGCGCGGTCGTCGACCGGGCGCTTAAGCTCGCCGACGCCGACGGGCTCGACGCTTTGACCATCCGGAAGCTCGCGCAGGACCTCGGCGTCACCCCGATGGCGCTGTACTGGCATTTCCGCAGCAAGGAAGACCTGCTCGAGGGCATGGCCGAGCGCGTCTGGGGCGATATCGACGTGCAGGTCGACCCGTCGATTCCGTGGTGGGCCCAGCTCCAGGCCGGGCTGGAATCGCTGATCCGCATGCTCCGCGCCCACCCGGCCGCGCCCCAGCTAGTGCTCGAGCACGAAAAGCAGAACGAATCGGCCCTGCGCGCCACCGAGGCCACCCTCGAGATCCTGCGCGGTGCCGGATTCGATCCGCAGCACGCCAGCGAGATCGCCCGGAGCACCTTGTGGACCGGGATCATGCTGGTCATGAGTGAGGCCGGATACCATCCGGAGCTACCCGAGGACGAGCGCGCCGAGCACCAGAGGCGCATCGAGCTCTCGTTCGCCATGCTCCCCGTCGCCAGGTACCCGCGGCTGGTCGAAGGCGCCGCGCCGATGGCCAGCTGCGACCCGGACCTGCACTACCGTCTGGGCGTCGAGCTGTTCATCGCCGGCGTCCGGGCCATCGCCGGCCAGACGTCCTGACCAGAGGGTCAGAGCGGATAGGCGTAGCGGATGAACCCGCTGAAGCGGGCCACCCGGTCGTACAGCAGGCGGGCCGTGGCGTTGGTGTCCTGGGTGTGCCAGTAGTACCGGGTCGCGCCGCGTTCCCTGGCCGCCTCGGCCACCCGCTCGATCAGGGCGCGCGCCGCGCCCCGGCCTCGCACGGCCTCCTCGACGAACAGGTCCTGCAGGTAGCAGGCCTCGCCGGACCAGAACGTCGGGTGGAAGAAGTAATGCGCCAGGCCGATCAGCCGCCCGTCCAGCCGGGCGCCGAAGGCGTAAAGCTCGGTGCCGCTGGCCAGCCGCTGCCAGGTCGCCTCGTACGCCTCATCCGTCTCCGGGTCCCGGTAGAACGCCTTGTACCCGCGGGCCAGGACCTCCCACGCGGCCCGGTCATCGGGGCGCAGCCGGTCGATCTCGATCATGCCCGCCATCGTCACACCAGGCGCTTTGTACCGCTTCGTTCGGCCTGGCGCTCCCGGCTGCCTTCCGAGGCTTGACCCTGACACCGGGCCAGAGTGCATCCTGGACGGATCATGCTCACGACGGGCAGGGCCACGAGTGAAAGAGAGCCACGATGTTCAAGGTGGACGCCGCGTCGGTGGACGAATACCTGCGCTTCGACCCCGCGCGCGAGCAAGACATGCGGGCGCTGGACGCGCTCATCGGTGCCGCCGCACGTGCGCCGCTACGTCTCCGAACTGGCCGGCCTAGACTCGGCCCACATCCACAGGCCGTGGGCGCTCGACCCCAGGGACCGCCGCCGGCTCGGCTACCCGGACCCGCTCGCCGAACTGACCTAGGCGGGGCTGATCTAGGCGGGGCTGATCTAGGCGGGGCTGATCTAGGCGGGCTGCGCCCGGTCCAGCTCGACCTCGAACTCGACGCCTACCTCGTCCTTGAGCTTGAGGGCGCCGAAGAAGCCGGTGTACGGCTTGATGCCGAAGGCCGACTGCACGATCGTGGCGGAGCCGCGGTAGCGGCCGGGCGCGGGCTCGGCCACCTGCAGGCGGATCGGCTGGGACTTCCCGTTCAGCGTGAGACTGCCTTCGATCGCGCCGCCGGAGGCCCCGGTGCGGATGATCCGGGACGAGGTGAAGGTCGCCGTGCCGCTGCCCAGGATGCCGCCGATGGTCTTCTTGATGTCGGCACGGTCAGAATCGGTGAGCGGCTTGACGCCGCCCGTCCCCTCCCGCACGGCCAGGGAACTCAGGTCGAGGTCGGCGGAGACCGTGGCCGCCGTGACGCCACCCGCGTCCTCGGCCGGCACCTCGATCACGGCCGACCAGTTGGTCACCTCGATGGTCAGGTCATGGCCGGCGCGCGCGGCGACGCCGACGCGACCCGTCTTCAGCATGACCCGCCCGGCGCCCGGGCCGAGCTTGAAGTTACCCGTCGTTTCAGCCACGGGCTAACCGTACGCACCCTGGGACAGAATCGTCCACTTGTGGGCAGTGGTCGTTAGAGCAGTGCTCGTCAGGGCAGGGGGAAGTCGCCGAAGAGCTCTCGGATGCGGCGCAGGTCACGCAGCCGCGGTTCGGTGGTGCCGCCCACCCAGCGGCTGACGGTCTTGACCGACACCCCGAGCTGGCGCGCGGCCACCTCCATGGTCATGCCCTCCCGGCGCAGGGCGGCGGCCATCCAGTCCGCGAAGCCCTTTTCTTCCTGCGTGTCGTAGCCGGATACGGGGCCGTCGCGACCGCCGACAGCGGCGCGTGCGTGCATCGCGTCGGACTTGAGCAGGGACGTCAGGGCGTCCAGGCCCGCGGGCGTCCCGATCTGGCCGCCCGAGCGCAGGACGTCCACCTCGACGTGGTCGGGGAAGATACGGAAGGAGACGTTGATCGCGCCGCTGGGACCGGCCGCCTCAAGCAGCGCCTGGGCGACGGTATCCCCCACCGAGCGGTTGTCTTCCTCGGACAGAGGTGACTGGGCCAGGCAGCGGCGCACGAAGTCGCGGATGTCGGGGATGGAGGACGGGCGCGCGGGGAACGTCTGCGACAGGACCACGACCGGGACCACTTCTATGTTGTCGCTGATCAAGTCGTGTGGCTCCGCCATCGCCACCCTCCGCCTCTCAGGCCATCCCAACAACCCGGCGCGCGTGGCCACCGGGTATGTCAATGAGAGTACGTGGAACATGGCCTCCCATACGAGTCCGAACGGTCAGACATATGTGTCCACCTAGGCGACTGTTGTGTCTTGAGATTTGCGGGGACGCGGGGCTAGGCTGATGGAACCGGTGATGGCACCGTTGCCAAGAGCCGGCCAGTGAGCATGTGATGAGCGGACAGCGTGCCGGCGCATCTCGTCGGCGAGAAGCTGGGACGCGCCGAGAATGGGCTCGCGCGACCAGGCGATACCGCACACCCAGGTTCTCGCCGGGCGGGCCCGTCGGCCCGGAGATGAACCATCACCTCATGACCTAATTGGCGGCCCGCAGCCGCGGGCAGCCGCACGAAGGGGTGGCCGCTATGACTCAGGCTCCCGAAGAGCCGGTCCTGCACATTCTCTGGATGAACGGAGGCCTCGGTTGTGATGGGGATTCGGTGGCCCTGACCGCCGCGACCCAGCCCAGCATCGAGGAGATCGTGCTAGGCGCCTTGCCGGGACTGCCCAAGGTGGCGGTGCACTGGCCGCTGATCGACTTCGAGTGCGGTCCCGAGCAAGGCGCCGACAACTTCATCGAGTGGTGGCACAAGGCCGATCGCGGGGAACTCGAGCCGTTCGTCCTGGTCGTCGAGGGGTCGATCCCGAACGAGGCGATCAAGTCCGAAGGCTACTGGTGCGGCTTCGGCAACAACCCGGCGACGGGCCAGCCGATGACCACCAACGAATGGCTTGACCGGCTGGCGCCCAAGGCCACCGCCATCC
>JBOHCK010000195.1:0-11537 GCA_050698755.1 Streptosporangiaceae bacterium
TCGGGCGCGACGGCCAGGCCGGTGACCTCCCCCCCGCCGAACGGGTTCACGGCCGGATACTTGGTGGTGCCGTTGCCGGGCACCACCCAGATGTAGTCGCTCTGCGCGACCCAGAGGTCGTCTACGCGGTCCCAGCTGATCGCGTTGATGCCCCCCGGTTCGTTCTTCATCCGCTCTGACGTCGCGAACGCCGCGGCGGTACCGTAAGCCGGCCCCACATACAGGGTGCCCTGGCCGGGCGCGGGCGACACGCCGGCCACGAAGTGCCCGTCAGGCGAGACGGCCGTCATGGACAGGGCGGGCGTCTGCGCCGCATGCGGGAGTGGCGCGACGGACTGCGGATCGACGTACGCGCCGCACGGCCCGGTGCTGGCCGAAACCGCGCGGCCGAAGACCGACAAGACCGCCCCGATCGACCCGTCCTGGGCCTCCGATTCTGAGCCGCACCGTGACCAGGGCTGCCCCGCCCCGACGTAGGAGAAGCTCGCGGGGACAGACGGGTAGGCGTCGTAGCACTCGTAGCTGGCCAGCTTCTGGAAGGCGGTCGGCGCCTGGCCCGTCCCGCAGGGCGCCCGTGGCGGCGTCCAGGCCTGGCCATCTCGCTCAAGCTCGACCGACTGGATGGTCGGGACGCTGGCCGTCGGTCCTGCCAGCGTCCAGAGCAGCTCGGCGGAGATGCGTTCAAGGGTCGGCGTGTCGGCCGACGCCGCCGTACCTCCGAGGTTCACCGTGACGGTGGCCCCGGACAGCGGGACCCCCAGGATCTTGGTCCCCGAGGGAAACGCGGTGGTCGCGGCGCCTTGCAGCCACGTTGTGCTCGGGCCCTGGGCGAGCGCCGTCACCAGCTGGGAGACCAGCGGCGCGGGCGAGGTCCCGGTCGGGACGAACACCGCGTCCGGGACGAGCATCGAGTTCTTGGCGCCGGCGGAGGCAAAGAAGTTCTGGGTGCTGGTGGAGGGGAAGAAGTACAGATCCTGGGTCTGATAGGCCTGCGGGAACTCACCCTCGGTCACCAGCCGACCCGTCTTGGGCAAATCCGAGATCCGCCACTGCCCGTCCACCTTGACCAGGTCGAACTGGGACGTCTGCGTCGAGTTCCCGCCCTGGGCCGAGGCCAGGACGTACTGGCCCGTGCCGTTGAGCGTGGCCTGGACGGGCCCGGAGACCTCCACCACGGCCTGCTCGCTACCATGCGGGCCGGTGGTCCGCACCGTCCCCCGGCTCGCCACGTTGTAGGTCTTGAGCACCGTGACCGACCAGCCCGGATTCCAATCCTTGGCCGGATTGGCCAGGTACTCCTGGACGATGGTGGCGTCGGTGGGGTAGCTGGCGCTGGCCTCAAGGAACTCCTTCACGATCCCGACCGGCGAGGAGTTCGGCTGGGGTCCCGATGGGAACAGGCCGATCTGGGATTCGGGGTTCTGCTCGGTGTCCGCCTGCTTGTTGGTGAACGTGCCGTTCTGGCCGCTCTGCGGCATGCCCACGCAACCCGCCACCGCTACGGTCACGGCGGCCAGCAGGCACGCTCCCCGCAGGCGGGCCAGGGGGCGCGAGCCGATGCTAGCCACGGGTGACGACCTCGGTGATGTCGGGCACCGGGTACGGGTTGGCCCCGGCCAGGCTGGTAACGATGTCGGCGTCGTCGGGCTCCAGCGGCAGCGGGGAGCCCGCGAACTTCTGCCCCGCCACGCGTGGCAGCGTCAGCCGGAAGACGGAGCCCTTACCCCGCTCGCCCCAGGCTTGCAGCCAGCCGCCGTGCAGCCGCGCGTCTTCCAGGGAGATCGCCAGGCCCAGCCCGGTGCCGCCGGTGTTGCGCGCCCGCGCCGGGTCGGCCCGCCAGAACCGCTCGAAGACGCGCTGCTCATCGCCGGGCGCCAGTCCGACGCCGTAATCCCTGACCGAGACGGCCACCGCGTCGCTGTCCAGGGCGGTGGTGACAACCACGTCCTTGCCCTCACCGTGCTCGACCGCGTTGACCAGGATGTTGCGCAGGATGCGCTCCACCCGGCGCCGGTCGACCTCGGCGAGGCACCCGGCCGCGGGCAGCCTGAACTCGATCCTGCTGCCCCGGCGCTCGGCCAGCTGCTGGGCGTCGTCCGCCGAACGCCGCACCAGATCGCACACGTCGGCGAGCTCGGCCTCCAGGGTAGCGGCGCCGGCGTCGAACCTGCTTATTTCGAGCAGGTCGACCAGCAGGACCTCGAACCGTTCCAGCTGGCTCTGCAGCAGCTCAACGGATCTGCTGCCGACCGGATCGAGGTCTTCCCGGCTCTCGAAGAGCAGGTCGGCGGCCATCTTGATGGTGGCGAGCGGCGTCCGCAGTTCGTGCGACACGTCCGAGACGAACTGCCGCTGGACCTGGGACAGGTCCTCCAGCTCGCGCAGCTTGTCCTGCAGGCTGGCCGCCATCTCGTTGAACGCGGTCCCCAGCGCCGCAAGGTCGTCCTTGCCGAGCACCGGCATGCGCTCGCCGAGGTGCCCCGCCGTCAGCCGGCGGGCCGCCTGGGCGGCGTGCCGGACGGGCAGCACCACCCACCTGGTGACCAGCGAAGCGATCGCGGCCAGGAGCAGGACGAGCGCGAGGCCCACGCCGACCAGGATCCGCTGCACGAGCAGCAGGTCCTGCTGCCCCTGGCTGAACGGGAATACGTAGTACAGCTGGTAGTAGGTCCCGAGCGGGATGCCGACCGCCAGGGCGGGTACGTCGCCCTGCCCGCTGCCGTAGGTCAGCGTGGTCGCCGCGTACTGCGCGGACGCGGTGATCTCGTTGTTGTAGCCGTCGACCACCTGTTCGTTCGACACTGCGGTGTACAGGGACGGCGGGATGGTGGCAGACACGTTGACGAGCAGGTCGCCCACCCAGGTCACATCGCCGGGTCCCGGGTTGGCCAGCCGGATGAAGACCAGGTAGTTGCCGCTGTTGCCCTGAGCGGCCTGCAGCATCTTCGCGGTGGTCAGCGCCACGACGTTCACGCCGCCCGTCTTGATGGTCGGTGCCAGCACGTTGACGCTGGACTGGCCCTCCGCGTTCGTGCGCCCGTTCAGCACCACGTTGGCATCGGCGGTCTCCGCGCTGGTGAGCAGCCCGTTGGCGATGAGCTGGACAAGGTAGAACCCGAGCACGGCGATCACGAGGGCGGACAGGGCCAGCGTCGTCACGACCACGCGGAGCTGGAGGGAGCGGTGCCAGCGGCTGTTCATCTGCGCGGCGGTCTGGCGCTGCCACCGGCGCCCGGCCAGCCCCCACCGTTTGACCCGCTTGGGCAGGCGCCGAATGATCCGGTACTTGTAATACGTCCAAGGGTGCGCGGTTATCCGGTTATGCTGCCGATTTCCGCCTGACGCTGCCACCTGATGGACCCCGGACCCGGACTCAGCCAGGACCCGCCTTATAGCCGACACCGCGCACCGTCACGACGATCTCGGGGTGCTCGGGGTCCCTCTCGATCTTTGCGCGCAACCGCTGCACGTGCACGTTGACCAGCCTGGTGTCCGCGGCGTGGCGGTAGCCCCAGACCTGCTCGAGCAGCACCTCCCTGGTGAAGACCTGCCTCGGCTTGCGGGCCAGGGCGACGAGCAGGTCGAACTCCAGAGGGGTGAGGTTGAGGGTCTCCCCATCCCGCTTGACCGAGTGCCCGGCCACGTCGATGACGATGTCGCCGATCTGGAGCATCTCAGGCGCCGGCTCGTCCGTCCGGCGCAACCTCGCCCTGACCCGGGCGACGAGTTCCTTGGACTTGAACGGCTTGATGATGTAGTCGTCGGCACCGGACTCCAGGCCGAGGACCACATCGACGGTATCGGTCTTCGCCGTGAGCATGACGATCGGCACCCCGGATTCGGCGCGGATCTGACGGCATACGTCAATTCCGTCGGAGCCCGGCAGCATGAGGTCCAGGAGCACCAAATCGGGCCTTGAATCCCGGAAAGCTTCTACCGCCTTGTCACCGTCCGCCACGAAGGTCGGTTCGAATCCCTCGCCGCGAAGCACGATGCCGAGCATCTCTGCGAGGGCGGCGTCGTCATCGACGACCAGCACGCGTCCTTTCATGGGCCCCATCGTTCCGTGTGATTGACTGCGTGGACGCAGGCTACCCTCATTTTCCTGCTACGCGACACCCGTTCAGGGATAGCTTTTCCGATAGGCGGGCAGATCAAACCGAACAAACCGGTACGCAGGCGTCGGCTGAGGGGATGACGGTGGGCGTTATTCCGGGGACCTCGGGCTGGCAGTACCGGGACTGGCGCGGGGTTTTCTACCCGCTCGGGGTGCCGCAGTGGCGCTGGCTGGAGTATTACGCCGCGCAGTTCGCCACGGTAGAGAACGACGGGACGTTCTACCGGCTCCCCGCCCGGGAGACCTTCGCGGGCTGGCGGGACCGGGTCCCCGGCGACTTCGTGATGGCCGTTAAGGCCGGCCGCCACCTCACCCACGTGCGGCGCCTGCGGGAGGCGGCCGAGCCGGTGAAACGGCTGGTCGACGCCGCGGACGGGCTCGGCGACCGGCTCGGGCCCGTGCTGTTGCAGCTCCCGCCGGACCTGCGGGCCGTGCCCGGGCTGCTAGCTGACTGCCTGAGCCGGTTCCCGGCGGCGGTGCGGGTCGCGGTCGAGCCCCGGCACCCTTCGTGGTGGACCGACGAGGTGCGGGACGTGCTGGTCGCCGCGAACGCCGCGCTGTGCTGGGCGGACCGCACCGGATCGGCGCTGTCCCCGCTCTGGCGGACGGCTGACTGGGGGTACCTGCGGATGCACGAGGGCGACGGTGACCCGTGGCCCCGGTACAGCCAGGCCGTGCTGGCCAGTTGGGCCGAACGGATCGCGGGCACCTGGGAGGCGGACCGCGACGTCTACGTGTACTTCAACAACGACCAGGGCGGCGCCGCGCCCCGCGACGCGGCCGGTTTCGCCGCGGCGCTCGCACGGCTCGGGCGCGATATCCCGCGGGCCTGGCCGGCGTCCGGGCCCGGTGGGTGACGGTAGGGGGAACCATCGATCGTTCGGCATAAAGGTTTTGATCACCGGCGGGCACCCGGGCCGGGCTACAGTAACTGCCCATGGCGGAGCAATGGCGCACCCTCGTCGACCCGGGCTGGGCCGACGCGCTCGATCCGGTCGCGGGCCGGATCACGGCGATGGGCGACTTCCTGCGCGCCGAGGTCGCCGCGGGGCGCCGGTACCTGCCCGCGGGCGAGAACGTGCTGCGGGCGTTCAGGCAGCCGCTTGCCGACGTGCGGGTGCTGATCGTCGGCCAGGATCCCTACCCCACCCCCGGGCACGCCGTCGGCCTCAGCTTCTCGGTCGGGCCGGAGGTGCGGCGGCTGCCGACGAGCCTGGTCAACATCTTCCGCGAATACTCGGACGACCTCGGGTACCCGACGCCGGCCAGCGGGGACCTGACCCCGTGGAGCGAGCGCGGCGTGCTGCTGCTGAACCGGGTCCTGACCGTGGCGCCCGGCCAGCCGGGATCGCACCGGGGCAAGGGCTGGGAGGAGGTGACCGAGCAGGCCATCAGGGCCCTGGCCGCCAGGGAGGGGACACCGCTGGTCGCCATCTTGTGGGGACGGGACGCGCGGACGCTCGCCCCGCTCCTGAGCGGCATCGGGCTCGTCGAGTCGGCTCACCCGAGCCCGTACTCGGCCGCCAGCGGGTTCTTCGGCTCGCGCCCGTTCAGCCGGGCCAACCGGCTCCTGGAGCAGGCCGGAGGCGGCGTCATCGACTGGAAACTCCCCTGATCAGGCGCTCCGGCGCGTCCCCGTAAGCTGGCTCAGTAACTCCTGGTGATAGGCTTATTAACCTGTTTCGGGGGCAGTTCGACCGTTCTGGTTTTGCGAAAAGGCTCGTAAAGCTGAATAGACACACGGGAAAAACGCGTGGACGGGCGGGTACCGGCACAGTGGAACGCACGGATGTAGAGGACGAGCACCCAGTGCCCGTCCACCGGCACTGGTTGAGCCGGGGGCGGCTCCTGGTGGCCAACGGCGCCTTCACGGTCTACGCGATCGTCCTGGCCGTAACCACCGGGCACGCCGACAGGACCTGGGCCATCTGGGCGGCCGTCGGCTACGGGGTGACCACGCTCCTGTTCTGGCTCACCCGGCGCACGAACCTGCCGGTGCTCGTGCCGCTGCTCGTAGCCGGGGCGGGGGCCGTGGCCGCGCCGGTGGTCTGGCTGGCCACCCGGGCGTACCCGACCGCCGAGGTCCAGGTGATATCGCGCTCGGCCGTGCTGCTGCTCCAGCACGGCACCCCCTACCTGACGCAGGCGCAGTTCACCAGCTACCTGTCGTACAACCCGTACCTGCCGGTGATGGCGGTGTTCGGGCTGCCGAAGGCCCTCGGCGCCACCGGGCTGATCGCCGATCCGCGGATCTGGCTGACCGTCGTGTCCGTCGCCTTGATCTGGGCGGCGTTCACCGTCGCGGCGCCGCACCGGCACTGCGAGGCATGCCGGCACGACGTCCTGCTGTCCACCGCGTTCATCGCCGGCTCGCCGATGATCGCGCTCCCGCTCGCGGTCGGGATTACCGATCCGCCGGTGATCGCGCTGATGTTCCTGACGCTGGCGCTGATCGCCCGCCCGTCAGGGCTGGTCCGGGCGGCCGTGGCCCTCGGGGTGGCGTGCGCCATGAAGGCGACCGCCTGGCCGGCGGTCCCCGTCCTGGGCGTGATGCTGACCGCGCGGGACGCCGCGCGCAGCGCGTGGCGCTTCATCGGGGTGACGATCCTCACGGCCGGGGTCCTGTCGGTCGCGCTGGCCCCGGCGGCGCTGGCCAACCCGACGTCGTTCGTGCAGAACACCGTGCTGTTCCCGCTCGGCCTGTCCTATTACAAAACCCCGGCGGCCAGCCCGCTGCCCGGGCACCTGCTCGCCATGACCTCGATGACCGGTCACTGGATCACGGTCGGCCTGGTGGTGGCGGCCGGGCTCGGCTTCGCCTTGTCGCTCATCGTCCGCCCGCCCGCCGACGTGCGTGCCGCCGCGTGGCGCCTGGCCGTGGCGCTCGCGGTCATCTTCACGCTGGCCCCCGCCACCCGGTGGGGCTACTTCGTGTACCCGATCGGGCTGGTCGGGTGGCTGGTGCTGACCCGCCCGCCGGCCGTGGCCCAGGTTATGGTCCCGGTCGAAGAGATCCCCGCGCAGGCGCCCGCGGAGCAGCACCTGGCGGCCGGGGCGCGCTTAGGCGCGTTCCGGTGGATCTTCGGATCGGATTTGCGGTAGATAAGGGCTGGTGAACCGGCGTCGGGTGGTCCTGACGGTCAACGCCAGGGCCGCCGACCGCGGCCTGCACGGCGGCGACGGCGGCGACGGCGACGACGGCGACGGGCGGCGCACGGACTTCGGGGAGCTAGCGGTCGCGCTCGGCGCGACGGTCGTGGACTGGGACGTCACCGACCGGACCTGGCTGGGACGGGCGCTGCGCAAGCGGTTCGGCTTCGGGCCGGTCGCGGCGGTCATGGTCTTCTTTTCGCATCGCCGATACGACCTGATCTGGTGCTTTTCCGAGATCGAGGGCCTACTACTGGCCTTGGCGTGCAAAGCGTTCAGGATCCGCAAACCCCTGCTCTTCCTGGCCGCCGAGCCCGGTTCCCCGAAGGCCACGTTCTTCTTGAAACGGCTACGCGTGTGGACTCACTTCACGGCGATTCTGCCCACGAGTACCCATCAGGCGGCAGAGCTCGTCCGAAGGGCGGGTGTTCCCGCCGGGAAAGTCCTCGTCCTGCCCTACCAGGTGGACTGCCGGTACTTCCGGAACGACGGCAGCCACGTCCCGCCTGACCGCCCGCGCATTGTGGCGGCCGGCCTGGAGTCCAGGGATTACCCGACCCTGATCGAGGCCGTGACCGGCCTGGACGTGGACCTGGTCATAGCGGCGGCGAGCTTGTGGTCAGGCGATAAAACTGCCCTACCCGATCACCTTCCGCCGAATGTGACGGTAGGTGCGTACGGATACCAAGAGCTGCGCGCTCTTTACGCCAAGGCCGCTTTGGCGGTCGTGCCCCTGCGCGAATCGCCCTATCAGCATGGCATCACCGCCATCCAGGAGGCGATGGCTATGGGCCTGCCGCTCATCGTGACCAGGACGACGGGGCAGGGCGATGTGGTAATTGATCGTCGACGGGTACTCCGGAGCAACCCGGATCTGGCCACGCAGGGAAGCTTTGCCCAGCTGCTGGCGCCGGGCCGCGCGGACCTGCTGCAGAGCAACGGCTTTTACGTGACGCCAGGTGATGTCGCGGAACTGAGAAATTGCCTCTGTTATCTGCTGAAGCACCGCGATGTGGCCGCGAGCCTGGGCGCCGCGGCGCGGCGTTTCGCAGAAGAAGTGCTGAGCCTGGACCTCTTCGTCGAGCGAGCGGTGCGCCTGGTGCAGGCAGCGGGCGAAGGTACCATACACGCCTGCATTCTCCAGGACGTTTCCGTGAAGGTGGGAAGATCCAGCTGACTGGCCCCGCTGTGCCCTGAACTCTACAAGTTAAACTTGTTCTGCAGCACCGGGTCCAAGGCAGCGGGATACCCAAATCGAATAAGATCGTCCTGGTAGCGGCGCTGGAGAAGCGCCAAGTCGGCTGCGGAGACCTCCACCTCCCGCTTATTGCTTACATTACGCCTTGGAATCGAGACGCGGGGAAGACCGAGCTTGCTCCTGATCTGATCGAAGTCATGGTCCAGGTGCTCATATCTACCTATCGCGTCGACGATGACGTTTCCATCATGAGTATCGGACATAGAAAGCCATTGCGGGAGCATCCCCAGGTCACTCATTGCTCCTTCGTGACGGAGGAAGGCACTGAAAGTGTCGCACTCCGCTGCCGCCTTTACAGCTGGCCAACCGAGGGGATCGAATCGAGCACCGATTGGTGCCTGGAACAAGGCTTGACGCCATGCCGCTGCATTTTTCCGCGAGTCCATCATCGTTAGTGCATATTTGTACATTGAGATGGCCCGATCGACGGGGTCCCTGACGAACGAAAACTTGTAGTAACTGTCCCATACGGCCACGGGTACAGCTGCCCGTATTGCCTCTGCACTGCTATGCTTATCCAGCGTTTTATATTTAGCCTGGGAGGAAAGAGGAATTGACCTGCTGAGCCATTCGGAGACGGATCCGCTGATCACGGCATCCCGCTTCCCGAGGAGGGGTATCAGGGCGTGAGCTATCGCATCTCCTGCGGTCTTATGAATATGCACGAAGATGAACTGCCACTTTTCGGAGATGATCACCGTGCCCCCTGAGCGGTAGTACGTCCGGCGCGGAACTGGCCGTGATAAGAATCAGGACTGGCCCGCTCCGCTGTCGCGGCCGGCGGCATCGTGCCGTTCCGGCGGTGCCGTCCGATGCCGCCCGTCGCCAGTACGATCAGCCCGAGGAGCAGTGAGGCGGCCTGGGCCAGGGCCCAGCCCGCTGCGGCACCGGCCAGCCCGCGGGGCACCAGTGCGTAGACCAAGCCCAAGACCAAGGCGGCGTTGGCGCCATTCATGAACAGGTATGCACCGGTCCGATCCCGGGCGATCAGCAGGGAGTCGACGAGATACGAAGCGCTGGTGAGGATGGCGCTCAACGCTAGGACCCGCAGGCAGTCGGTCGCGCGGGCGGCGTAGCTCGCGCCGAAGATGCGCATGATCACCGGCGCGCCCGCCACCACGATGACGAGGGCGGGAATAAGCAGCCCGTAGCTGGTACGGAGGGCCTTGGGGAGCTGCCTGCTGAGGTGGGTCCCGCGGCGCGATGCCTCCGCGAACAGGACCTGCGACGTGGTTGACGGTATGACGTTCAGGAATCCAGCAACCAGGAACGAGATGGCAAACGGGGCAGTCTGCGCGGGTCCCCGGGCCGCGAGTACTTCCAGCGGCACCACGGTGCTGGGCAGGATGCCCAATATCGTGCCGATGTACACGCGCCCAGCAGCGGTGAGATGGCCCTGCAGAGGCTGAAACGGGGCAACTCGGCGGTCGCCGCCCGGCACCCTCGCCGCCAGCGAGAGCGCGCTGAGCAGGGTGGCCAGAGTGAGTCCCAGGCTGAACGCGATCACCAGTCCTGATGACCGCATTGACGTCAGCAAGCACACCGCGACCAACCTGGCCAGGGCCCCCGCCAGGTTAGTCCACAGGACGGCCTGCGTGGCGCGGACAGCGACGAGGCCGGCGCCGATGGCGCCGCTGAGAGCCGTGCCGATGACGAGCACGGTGAAGAGGAAGACGATGCGGTCATCCTGCTGGAGGTGCAGTGCGGCGGGAAGGTGCGGGCCGAGCACGAGGACCGAAATCGCACAGAGCGTACCGCCCAGGGCGGTGATGGCCGCCAGCGCCATCGCCATAAGTCCCAGGGGATTTGGAGCGCCGCTCAGGTGACGCGTTATCACGTTAGGCAGCCCGAGCGCAGCGACCGCCGCGAACAGGTTGATTCCCGAGGTCAGGCCCGAGAAGGAGCCCACGGTGGCGGCTGGATAGCTTCGAGCCGCCAGCGCCCAGAAGACGAAGCCCAGGGCCGACAAGGCGGCGGTGTTCGTAAGCATCACCAGCGAGCCGCGGTAAAGCGGATCGTCAGCGATCCGGTGGACCAGCACGAGTAGTCGCGACCGCGCCATGGGGGCCGCGTGGCTCCCCGTCACGAGGCGGCCGCCGCCCGCGGTCGCGTGTCTTCGCGATGTGCGTCGCTGACCACGGATTGCATCGCGGCCAGCATTACCGTCGCGATCTGGGGCCAGGAAGCCTGTTCGCTGTAGCACAGCGCCGCCGCCGACATCTCGGCGAGGCGAGACCGGTCGGCATACCCGATCTCGGCCAGTGCCGAGACCAGCCCATCGACCGACCCGTCATATCGGACCACCGCGTCTTCCGGCAGTCCAGCCAGGCCAGGCAGGTTCGGCACGATCAGTGGCCGACCATGGGCCAGGGCCAGCTCCGCGCTGCCGCTCGTCGTGACCTGGCGAAAGGGAAGCACGACCGAATCGGCTTGCGCCAGCAGCGGGGTGACCTCGCAGGCCGGGATGTACTCAAGGCGGAGACGGACGTCCCGGCTCGCGGTCAGCCGCCTGCGGAGGTCCGGATGGCGGCACTGGCCGACGATGGTCAGCTGCGCGCCGACGCTCTCCGGTAGGCGGCTGAACGCGGTGAGCAGGTCTTCGACTCCCTTGTACGGTTCGACCTTGCCGAAGAACAGGAAACTGCGCGGGCCGTCCCCTGAGCCCGGTGTGCGCAGCGATGCTGGTGCCGCGGGACCCATCGGGCCATGCCTGATGAGCTGGGATCGTCGCGGCACGGCACCTAGCGCGGCTAGTCCCTGGAGCGCGGCGGGCGAATGGGCGAACACCAGATCGCAGTGGCTGACGAGAGCCCGCCTGGCTGCGGCGTCGTCGGCGAAGACGGCTGCATGAGGCAGCACGTTGTGCGCGGTCCAGGCCAGGCGCAGGCCCAGCAGCCGGGCGGTTCGGAGCCACATGCCGAACCAGGCCTGCGCCACATGCCGAAGCACCGGGAGCTGGCGCGAGCCAGGAAACTCGAACCCGAACACCCAGTGCAAGTGAATCATGCGCGC